>DASTRG010000033.1:0-2606 GCA_035761325.1 Rhizomicrobium sp.
GCCGCGAACAGGCCAAATGGCGCGGCCGCTATGTGGAGTTCAACCTGCTTTACGACCGTGGCACGACCTTTGGCCTGAAGACCGGCGGCAATGTGGAGAGCATTCTCTCCTCCATGCCGCCGATCGCGGAGTGGCCATGACCGGCCCCCTGATTCTCGGCTCGCGGAGCTCGCCGCTGGCGCTGGCCCAGGCTCATCTGGTCGGCGCCTTGCTGAGAGGGGGCGGCGGCACGCCGTCGGCGGCCTATTCCGTGTCCACCTTCACGACCAGCGGCGACCGCATTCAGGACCGGCTGTTGCAGGAGGCCGGCGGCAAGGGCCTGTTCACCAAGGAGCTGGACGAGGCCCTGCTGGACGGGCGCATCGATGCAGCCGTTCATTCGATGAAGGACCTGCCCACCCGCCTGCCCGAAGGCATTGTGCTGGCCTGCGTGCCGGCGCGCGAGGAACCGTTCGACGCCTTCATCAGTCCGCACGGCAAAAGCGTGATGGATCTGAAGCCCGGCGCCACGGTGGGCACCGCCTCGCTCAGGCGACAGGCGCAGACCCTGCATCTGCGGCCCGACTTGAAAGTGCGGATGCTGCGCGGGCGGGTGGAAACACGGCTGGCGCGGATCGAAAGCGGCGATTTCGACGCGACCTATCTGGCGCTGGCGGGGCTGAAGCGGCTGGGCCTTGAGAGCCATGCCGCCGGCATTGTCGATGCAGAGGCCATGCCGCCCGCACCGGGACAGGGCGCCCTGGCCGTGACGGCGCGGGCGGGCGACGCACGAACGCTGGCCATGCTCTTGCCGCTGGATGTTGCCGAATACGCCATCGCCACCATTGCCGAGCGCGCTTTCCTTTCGGCACTGGATGGCTCGTGCCGCACGCCCATCGCCGCATTGGCGCGCGTCGCGGATGGGCGGATCACCTTCCTGGGCGAAGTGCTGACACCGGACGGCAAACACTGCTGGCGGCGCAACGCCAGCGTGGCGCTGGGCGCCGATGCCCGCCAGGCGGCACACGAACTGGGGCTGAACCTGGGCGCGCAGATCCGCGCCGAGGCGGGCCCGCTCTACACGGCCCATTTCGGCGACAAGGGCTGGTAGCGCCGCCTTTGCACCAGGCTCAGTCGGCGCGAAAGCCGTGCTTCAGCGAAAAATACGACGAATCCAGCGCGCCGATGCTGGGGCAGCCCAGAAGTTTCAGCGTGCGGATGATGTCGGCGGTGAAAATCTCGATCGCGCGCTCGATGCCCGGCTGGCCCGCCGCCGCCATGCCATAGGCATAGCCGCGTCCCAGAAGACAGGCGTCGGCGCCCATCGCCATCGCCTTGACGATGTGCGAGCCGCGGCGGATGCCGCCGTCGAACAGGATGGCGGTCTTGCCCTTCACCGCGTCGACCACGCCGGGCAGCACGCGGATGGAGCCGGGCACGGTGTCGAGCTGGCGGCCCGCATGCGTGGACACCACGATGCCTTCGGCGCCATGATCGACGGCGCGGCGCGCGTCGTCCACGCTGATCACGCCCTTGATCACGATGGGGCCGTTCCAGATTTCGCGGATCCATTTCAGGTCGGTCCACGACACCTGCGCCGATTCCAGCGCCGCGGCCACGTCGATGGCCTGCAACGGTCCCTTGCCGGGAATGACGATGTTGGGAAAGGGTCTTGTCATGCCGTCGGCGAGGAACGCGGCCAGCCAGCGCGGATGGGCCAGGATGTTGGGTAGGTAGGGAATCTTGGCGAAGGGATTTCTGCCCATCAGCTCCTTCATGCCGTTGCGCACGTCGCGCTCGCGATTGCCGGCCACCGGCGTGTCGATGGTGACGAAGAGCGCCTTGTAGCCGGCGGCCTTTGCGCGGGCGATCGCCGCTTCGGCAGCGGCGCGTCCGCCCGCCAGGTAAAGCTGGTAGAAGAGCGGACCCTGGGACTGGGCTCTTACATCTTCCATGCGATGGCCCGACACGGTGGAGAGAATATAGGCAGTGCCCGCCTTGCCGGCGGCGGCGCTGGCCGCCAGCTCGCCGCGCGGGTGCATCAGCCGCGAATAGCCGATGGGCCCCAGCATGAAAGGCAGCTCGAGCCTTTGGCCCAGCACCGTCACCGACAGGTCGCATGCGGGCGTCGCCACGGCGAAACGCGGCTTGAAATACACCTCGCGGAACGCCGCCTCGCTGTCCCTCAGCGTGACCTCGTCATCGGCAGCGCCGTCCAGATAACCGAATACGGCGTCGGGCAGTCGCGCCCGGGCCAGGCGGCGAAGATCGGAAATGGTGACGACGCGCGGGGCAGCAAGCGACATGAACGAGATCCCAGGAGAGGCGG
This sequence comes from Rhizomicrobium sp., assembly GCA_035761325.1. GTDB lineage: Bacteria > Pseudomonadota > Alphaproteobacteria > Micropepsales > Micropepsaceae > Rhizomicrobium. The sequence goes on from DASTRG010000033.1 coordinate 2,309, forward strand.
GCGCTTTATGCCCGCAATCAGGGAACTTCGCCAGTCCGCGACGCACGCGGCGGCTCATCCTGCGAAAGGCTCAAAGGCGGGAGCGTCCCGCCGGATGGTTGCGCGGTGCGGGGGTCAGTTGCTTCCGGTCACCGGACCTTCGGCATGCCGTCCTTCGAGCCACCCGGCATGGGATTGACCGCGTGCTGGCCGCTGTCTGCGATGGGCATCACCTTGTCCTGATGGCCCGCCAGCTTGGCGTTGGTGTTGGCGTCCTCGCCGGGCGCGCCGGCATCGTCGCGAAGGTCGTGCTTCTTCT
>DASTRG010000034.1:0-8439 GCA_035761325.1 Rhizomicrobium sp.
GTTCGCCGCCCCCGCCTTTGCCGCCGACGCGGTGGTGAAGCAGGTGACCTCCCAGGCGCTGGGCAATGCGCCCGGTCAGAAACTGACCGCGCTGACCGTGCATTATCCGCCGGGCGGAAGGTCCGCCGCGCACCGCCATGCCGGCAGTGTATTCGCTTATGTGCTGGAGGGCGCGATCCGGTCGCAGAATTCCGCCACCGGGCCTGCCCGCGTCTACAGGGCCGGGGAGAGCTTTTTCGAGCCGGAAGGCAGTACGCACCTGATCAGCGAGAATGCCAGCGCCACCGAGCCCGCGACCTTGCTGGCGGTGATCGTGGCGCCCGACGGCGCGACCCTGACCGTGCCGGCCGGGAAATGACATGAGGATCAGCGGACATGACGCAGCGCGCTGCCCTTGTGGGCGGCGACGTGGGTGGTCTTGTCACTTTTGATCTCGTATTGCGGATCGCTCTTCGACGCCCGGTGGGTATGCCCCTTGTAGTCGAAGTCGCTGGTATGGACCTTGATGATGGTCCCCGATACGGGGCCCGCTTCCGAATTCCAGCGCACATGGTCGCCGACTGCGAAATGCCTGGTCATGGCACGCTCCCTGTTGACGGAAAAACGCCCCTGTGCCCGCGCCGTTCCGGGAGCCGGGCCCCTTCCATAGCATCGCGGAAAGGCCCGGCCGCGTCACGGCCCTTTCTGCCTGTGGGGGACGCATGCCACACTGGAGGCCATGCTGCTTCCCGCCCTGCCCATCGGTTTCGCCCTTGTCGCGGTGACCGCCGCCAGCGCCCTGGCGGCCCGCCGGCTGGGCATTCCGCATTCGATCGTGCTGGTGCTGGTTGGGCTGGCGCTGAGCTTCATGCCCTTCATGCCAAAAATCGAACTGCGCCCCGACCTGGTGCTGACACTGCTTCTGCCGCCGCTGCTCTATACGGCGGGCGTGGGCATGAGCTGGCGCGGCTTCAAGTCCGAGCTGCGTCCCATCCTGCAGCTGGCGGTGGGCCTGGTGGTGTTCACCACCGTGGTGGTCGCCTGGGTCGCCCACATTCTGCTGGCCATGCCGCTGGCGGTGGCCTTCGTGCTGGGCGCGGTGGTCTCGCCGCCCGACGCAGTCGCTCCCATGACCGTGGCCCGCCGCTACGCCCTGCCCTCGCGGGTGCTGACCATCCTGGAAGGCGAAGGGCTGGTGAACGACGCCACCGCCCTGATCCTGTTCAGCTTCGCCGTGGCCGCGGTGGTGGACGGTGCGCGATTTTCGCTGGCCGGCGCGGTCGTCGCATTCCTTCTGATCGTGGTGGGCGAGATCGCCTGGGGACTGGCCGTTGCCTGGACGGCGCTGGCCCTGCGCCACTGGGCGCGCGAGACGCGTGTGGAAATGGTGATCGCGCTGCTCACCCCCTTCGCAGCCTTCTGGGTACCCGAGGCGCTGGGCGGTTCGGGCGTGCTGGCCACCGTCACCGCGGGACTTTATGTCAGCTGGAACGGCCCCCGCTTCATCTCGCCGGCCACCCGTCTTCAGGGATTCTTCGTCTGGGACATGGTGGTCTATCTGATCGAAGGCGTGATCTTCCTGCTGACGGGCCTGCAGGCACAGATGATCGCCGCGCGTCTGCCGCCCGGCGGCTGGGTGCAGGTAGCCGTCGCGGCCGCGGCCGTGTGTGGCGCGGTGATCGTGGTGCGGTTTGCATGGGTGTTTGCCGTCGCCTATCTGGGCCATGCCCTGCCTGGAAAATGGCGTGCGCCGCTGCCGCGCTGGCGTCAGGTTTTCGTCGTCGCTTTCACCGGCGTGCGGGGGGTGGTGTCATTGGCGGCGGCGCTGTCGATCCCTTTCCTGGCGGCGGGCGGCGAAGCTTTCCCGCAGCGCGATCTGCTGCTGCTGGTTACCTTCGCGGTGATCCTGGTGACGCTTGTGGGCCAGGGCCTGGGTTTCGCGCCGCTGATCCGCGGGCTGGGGCTGGTGGACGAGGGCCGCAAGGAAGCCGCCGAAGCCAAGCTGCACGAGGTGGCGGCGCGCGTTAAAAGCATCGACGCGGCGCTGGCACGACTGGACCAGCTGGAAGGCGCCGGTCTGTTGCCCGAGACGGTGGCGGCGCTGCGCCGGCGCAACGAGGACCGGCGCGCCTATTTCCTGGCTGCCTGCGAGGATATTTCCGAAGGAAAAAGGGCGCTCGGTTCCACCGAGCTGCAGTTGCGCTTCCTGGACGCGGAGCGCAACAGCATCTCCGACCTGTATCGCCGGGGCGAGATCGACGACGATGCCCGCCGCCGCATCGAGCGCGAACTGGATCTGGAGGAAACGCGCCTGCGCCATGCCGCCGAAAGCGGCGCATCAAGAGTCTAGCTGTCCCCCACAGGCTTTCGCCACACCAGCAGCGGGCAGGTCATGGTCTGCACGACGTCGCCATGCTGGTTCCTGGTTTCGCAGCGGATGGTGACCATGCCGCGATCCGGCTTCGAGCGCGAAGGCTTCACCGTCAGAACCTCGCCTTCGAGATGCAATATGTCGCCGGACCGGGCGGGACGGGGCCATGCGATTTCAGCCCCTGCCCCGATCAGGCCGCCCGCGACCCTGGTGCTTTCGACCAGGAGCGACATGGTGATTGCGGCGGTATGCCATCCGCTGGCAACCAGGCCGTGAAAGAAGGTGTCGCGCGCGGCATTCTCATCCAGATGGAAGGGCTGGGGGTCGAACTGGCGCGCGAACGCCTTGATCTGCTCGCCATCAAGCCTGTGCTCGCCACTCCGAAAGCGCTGGCCGGGCGCGAAATCTTCAAGATAGAGCGCAATCATGCGCCGGACCCTAGCATGGCGACGCGCGCGCTCTCCCTTTGGCGCGGCCGCCTCGAAGGAGGCTAACTCAAGACGCCAGCTTCCTTGCGATCTGCGCCACGCGCTTGCCCTGAAACCGTCCGACCGCCAGTTCGGCTTCGCTGGGACCGGCGGGCGGGTTGCCCGACACGACTGAAGCACCATAGGGCGAGCCGGCGCCCGCGAACATCACGCCATCGCCATAGCCGGTGGGAACGATGACCAGGCCCAGATGCGCCATCGGATTGTAGAGCGAGATGATGGTCGATTCGTTTCCGCCATGCTGCTGGGACGATCCCGCAAAGGCGGAGCCGACCTTGCCGACCAGCTTGCCCTGTGCCCACACCGCGCCCAGCGAGTCGATATAGGCCTTCAGTTCGGACGCGACCGAACCAAAACGCGTGGGGGTGCCGAAGACGATGGCATCGGCCCATAGCGCATCGTCGGCGGTGGGAGCCTCATAGCGGGTGTTCATGGCGTCGGCGGCCTCTTTCCAGCCTGGGACCGACGCGACGATTTCGGGAGAAACCAGCTCACGGGCGCGGCGAAGGCGCACTTCGGCCCCCTCGGCGCGGGCGCCTTCCGCCACGGCCTCGGCCAGGCGCTGGACGGTGCCGGTGCGCGAATAGAAGGGGATCAGGATTTTTGGAGCGGGCATTGGAAACCTCTGACTGTGAAAGAGCAGAAGCCGAATGTGGGGGCTGGGCTTCGTTCTGAAAATTGGGATAATATCGATCAACTTGTTCGAGATATTGGAATGTGCGCCCAGCCTACCCCTCCCACCCTCGATCAGGTTGCGGTCTTCCTGGCCGTCGTTGAGACCGGCGGCTTTGCTGCCGCCGCGCGCAAGCTTGGGCGGGCCACTTCGGTTGTCAGCTATGCCATCGCCAATCTGGAAGCCCAGCTGGGCCTCAGCCTGTTTCAGCGCGCCGGCAGCCGGCGGCCCGAACTGACCGAGGCAGGACGAGCCATCCTGGGGGACGCGCGCGGCATCGCCATTGCGCTGGACGGACTGCTGGCCAAGGCGCGCGGCCTGACCGAAGGGCTGGAAGCGGAAGTGGCGCTGGTGGTCGATGTGATGCTGCCGCCCAGCCGGCTGGTGAAGGCGCTGGATGCTTTTCGGCGCCGCTTTCCCACTGTTGCCCTGCGCCTGGAGGTAGAGGCGCTGGGTGCGGTGACCGAACGCGTGCTGGCCGGCCAGGCCGCTTTCGGCATCAGCGGCCCTCTGGAACTGGAGAGCGACCTTCTCGTGCGCAAGGCCGCGGGCGCGGTCAGGCTTGTTCCGGTCGCCGCACCCGACCACCCTCTCGCGCAGAGCCAGAGCCCGGTCGGCGCGCGTGCCGCCCGCGACCACGTCCAGCTGGTGCTGACCGACCGTTCGCCGCTTACGGCGGGACGCGACTTCGGCGTGATGTCGGTGAAGAGCTGGCGGCTGGCCGATCTGGCGGCAAAGCACGCCCTGCTGCTGGCGGGGCTGGGCTGGGGCAACATGCCAAGGTTCATGGTGCGCGAAGACATCAAGCGCGGACGGCTTGTGGAATTGAAGATCGAAGGATCAGACGAGATGCTCTACGCGCTGCATAGCGTTCATCTCTGTGCCCGGCCACCGGGCCCCGCCGGCGCCTGGCTGATGGAGCGGCTTGCGCTGGGCGCGCCATCGGAAGCGGGCAAAGAATTTCGCTGAACGAGCGAAGAGGAGCCTCGCCCATTCGCGCGAAGGCGCGTAAGGTTTTGCCCGCCTGATACCAAACCATGGAGTGAATGACATGGCAGCAAGCAAGAAGAAGAAGAAGAAGACGGGAAAGCCGGCAAGGGCTGTGAAGGCCAGGAAGGCGGCCTCCAAGAAGGCAGCCCCCAAGGCAGCTAAGAGGAAAGCGGGGAAGAAGAAAGCTTCCGCCAGCAAGGCCAAAGCCCCAGCCAGAAAGGCAACGGCGAAGGCAACGGCGAAGGCAACGAAGAAGCCTGCCAGGAAGGCCGCACCCGCCAAGGCCGTGAAGCGGTCCGCGCCCGCGGCAAAGAAAGCGGCCGGCAAGCCGGCTGTTAAAAGGGCGCAAATCGTGGGCGAAGGCGATTATGCCGCGACGCGCGCCTTCGATTCCGACCAGGCCGCATTCGTCAAGCGCAACAAGGCAGCGATCCCGGCTATGGGAAAGCAGGCCGAAGCGGCGCTGGATGGCGCCGAGGGCCAGGAACTGCGCGATGCGGAGGCCGAAGGGCTGGCCCGTTCCCGCGACACCTTCTAGCCAGGACTGGAAAGCAGAACGCCGCGCTCCGATGGGAGCGCGGCGTCGAATTTTCCGGCACGCGCAACAAACGAAAGGCCGGCGCCCGCCTATCCGGCACCGGGTTTGAAATCCAGCGCACACCCGTTGGTGCAGTAGCGCAGGCCGGTCGGCTGGGGCCCATCGGGAAAGATGTGGCCCAGATGGCCGCCGCAGCGGGCGCAATGGAATTCGATGCGGTTCATGCCATGGCTGTTGTCGGAGCTGGTTTCGACCGCACCCGGCAGGGCGTCGAAAAAGCTGGGCCAGCCGGTGCCGCTGTCGAATTTCATGCTCGCATCGAACAGCTGGGCGCCGCAGCCGGCGCACTGGAACTCGCCCGGCCGCTTTTCCCGGTTGAGGGGGCTGGAACCGGGGCGTTCGGTGCCGTGTTCGACCAGAACGCGATGCTGTTCAGGGGTGAGGTCACGCAATTTGTCGCTCATGATGATGTCCTTTCACCTTTCCATACGCACAAAAGCGCAAGAAAGTTACAGCGGTCAGGCGGGCGCCTGGGCCACCACCATCTTCAGCATGTCGCTGAGCCTGCCGGTATTGCCGAAGGCAAACCCGGTGTCATAGATGACATCGTCCACCTTCCAGCCCGCATTGCCGCGCGCCAGCACCAGGATATCGTGCCATTGCACGGGTTTCTGGTTGGCAGCGGCATGGGTCAGCGTCACCGGGCAGCGCGCGGCGCCGGCATCGCCCGTGCAATCGCCGACCACCCAGCTTGTGGCGCCGTCGAACATCGAGGTGAAGATGTCGCCTTCGATAAGCGAAGGCGCCGCCCCCTTTACCTTGGCGTCGAAACGGACCTGGGCCGCCTCGGCATCGTTCAGCAGCCGGTTCAGCCGGGGCGACAGCACGGCCGCATAGCGCATGCGTCCGGTTGCGTTGGGAAGTCCGCCCTGACGGGCCTGGGCGGCATAGACGCCATAGAATGCCGTGGCCGCGGCCTGCATGGCGCTATCGGCCCTGGCAGGCGCGGACGCCACCGCCAGCATCAGCGCCATTGCCGGGACGCGCCACATCAGCCGCGCTGTTTCAGGCTGTCGCGTATCTCGCGCAGCAGAAGGATGTCTTCCGGCGGAGCGGGCGCCTGCGTGTCGGCTGGCGGCGGCGGCGCCTGCAGCCGGTTGATGGTGCGGATCAAAAGAAACAGCGCGATCGCCACCACCAGGAAATTGATCACCGTGTTGACGAAGATGCCGTAATTGATGGTGACCGCGCCCGCCTTCTGGGCATCGGCCAGGGTGGCCACGGCCGGCCCCTTCAGGGTGACGAAGAAATTGGAGAAGTCGATACCGCCCATCAGAAGGCCGATTGGCGGCATGATCACGTCCTTGACCAGCGAATTGACGATGCCGCCGAACGCCGTGCCGATCACCACGCCGACCGCCAGGTCGATGACGTTGCCGCGCATCGCGAATTTCTTGAATTCCTCGAACATGAGCGCCCCCATCTTGGGTCCCGGTCCGGGACGAGCACGGCGAGGCTAGTGCCGCCGGCCGCCGCCAACAAGCCGGGATCCCCCGGTGACCCGAATAAAAAGTGCCGCCAGCGCCAGGCCCGCCAGCGCACCGATCGTGTTGGCAACGAAGTCGCCAAGCTGTGCGTCCCGGCCCAGAAGGCCCTGCAGGATCTCCAACGCCCCGCCCAGCGCGATCACGCCCAGGATCGCCCAGGCCAAGGGGCGGCGCAGGCCCACGACCAGCGTCGCCATCACGGCCAGGCCGAAATAGGCGGTAAAATGCTCTGCCTTGTCCCAGATGTGCTGGGTCAGGGCCGGGGGATTGGGAGTCAACTCACCCCAGGCGACAAGCGCCACGCCGGGCCAGAACAGCCACGCCGCCAGAAACCGCAAAAGACGCATCAGGGATATCATCGGGGGCACATCGATCCATTGGGGCCGCTAACGACCCTGTGGCGGGTCGTCGTGTCAATTCGGAGGCAGCCATCGGTGAAATCCCGGAATGCCGGTGTGGAAAGCGCCTCGTGCGGCTGCCTGCGCGTTCAGTTTGGCCGCGCCGGCAGTGTCAGATGCACGCCAAATCCCTGGGGCGAGGATTCGAAACGCAGCCCGGCACCGACTTCGGCGGCCAGGCTGCGCATCACCCGAAAGCCCAGGCCGTTGGCCGTGCGGGGATCCAGGCCATCGGGCAGGCCCCCGCCATTGTCGCTGACGGAAACCCGCAGCCGTCCGTCGGGACCGCGGTCGCACACCACCAAAAGGATCACCTGCCCGGAATTGGGGTGGGCATATTTCATCGCGTTGATGAACACTTCGCACAGGATCAGCACCAGGGGCTGCACCTGGCATGTGCGCACCATCGCACCCCGGCCACTGTGGACGACCTCGACCTGCTGCTCGGAAGATGCCAGGGCCGAGACCAGCGCATCGGTCACCTCTTTCAGGTGCGGATGAAGTTCGGTCTCGCCCTCGAACGGCACATGGGAGAGCAGCCGGTGCAAATGCGCGATGGTGTTGATGCGCGCGCCGATGCCGTCCAGCAGACCCCGGACTTCGTTCGCGCTGGGCGGATTGCGCCGGCGGGCGATGCTGGCGGCTTCCATGCGTACCATGCTCATAAGCAGGGTCAGGCTGTTGGCGATGCGATGATGCGCCTCCGCGGCGGGATCTTGTATCTGCAGGCTTTCGGGATTGGGCTGTCTGAGGGTGGGTTCCATAACGGTCCCCCTTTCGGCCCATACTATGCTCTTGCGCGGCCAAAGCGTAAATAAAAAACTCTTTGAAAAAACAATAGCTTATGTAAGCAATTGGCCGATATTGCACCACTTGCCCCATCGCCTCAAGGAACCCCTTCCCGACTGGTTCGTTGAAGGGTGAATTTCAGCCAGTTACTCAAAATCAGATATTTGGGAGTTTTGCGATGAACACTCCGGGCCGGGGCGAGCGCCTGCAGATTATGTTGACACAGGAGGAGCTTGACGCGCTGGACAACTGGCGTTTCGCCAGCCGCATGCCCAGCCGGGCGGCGGCGGTTCGCGAGCTTCTGAAGCGGGGCCTGGGCGCTGAAGGCTTCGATATTGCCGACCTGGGCAGCCGATCCAAGGATTTCGGCGTCATGGCCTCGGGCACCGGCAACGGCGCGGGCCCGCGGAACGCCGACAGCGAAGACGCATAGCCCGATTTCGCCCGATCCGGGGCCCGGGCAGGCCCGGCGCCGCGATACGCCCGCCGCCCCTTGCATTTTTGCCGAGATTCCTCTTAAACGCGCCCCTCCGGGCGGCCCGGCCGGACATGCCGTGGCAGCCCCGAACGCAACTCGAACCTTCACGGTTCCAAAGGAAAGCGAAATGTCCAAACTGAAGACCAAGTCGGGCGCCAAGAAGCGCTTCAAATTCACCGCCAAGGGCA
>DASTRG010000035.1:0-2008 GCA_035761325.1 Rhizomicrobium sp.
CCTCCTCCATCAATGCCATGCTGGCCATGCGCGGCCAGGCGGGCGATTACGACCACTGGCGGCAATTGGGCCTGAGCGGCTGGGGCTGGAACGACGTCCAGCCGATTTTCCGCTCGCTCGACCGGTCCTTCCTGGGCGACAACGAACATCACCGCTCCGACGGCGAGCTTTCGGTGGAAGCGCCGCGGGTTCGTTGGGAAATCCTGGACTCCATCATCCGGGGCGCGGCGGAAATGGGCATTCCCCCCTGCGCCGATCCCAATACCGGCGACAATGAGGGCGCCTATTATTTCCATGTGAACCAGCGGCGCGGCCGCCGCTGGTCGGCGGCGCGCGGCTTTCTGCATCCGGTGCTGAACCGGCCCAATCTGCGCCTGGAAACCGATGTGCTGGCGGACAAGGTGTTGCTGGACGGCCGCCGCGCCACCGGAGTTCGGTACCGCCGTGGCAACCAGATGGTGACCGCCCGCGCCCGGGGCGAGGTGATCCTGTCGGGGGGCGCCATCGGCTCGCCGGAAATTCTGCAACGGTCGGGGGTGGGGCCGGGCGCATGGCTGAACGAGACGGGTATTCCCGTCGCCCATGCGCTCGAAGGGGTGGGCCGCAACCTGCAGGACCACCTGCAACTGCGGGTGATGTTCCGTGTCCAGGACGTGAAGACCTTGAACGAGACATATTATTCGCTGCTGGGCCGGCCATTGATGGCGCTGCAATATGCGCTGCTGCGGCGCGGACCCATGACCATGGCTGCCTCACAGCTCTGCATCATCACGAAGTCCGATCCGGCACAGGAACGCGCCAACATCCAGTTCCATATCCAGCCCCTGTCGCTGGACCGCTTCGGCACTCCCCTGCACCGTGAACCTGCGGTCACGGTCAGCCCATGCAACCTCAGGCCCACGTCACGCGGCGAAGTGCGGATCACCTCCGCCGATCCGGCCGCCAAGCCGGTGATCCGGCCCAACTATCTGTCAACCGACGAAGATCGCCGCATCGCCGCGGAATCGATCCGCCTGACCCGCCGGCTGATGGCGCAAAGGGCGCTGGAAAAGTATCGGCCGCAGGAATTCCGCCCCGGTCCCGCGACGGACGACAGCGATGCCGCGCTCGTCCAGGCGGCGGGCGACATCGGTACCACCATTTTTCATCCCGTGGGCACGGCGAAGATGGGCCTGGCATCCGACCCGCATGCCGTGGTGGATGAACGGCTGCGGGTGCATGGGCTGGAAGGGCTGCGCGTGATCGACGCGTCCATCATGCCCACCATTACCTCGGGCAACACCAACACGCCTTCGATCATGATCGGCGCCAAGGGCGCGGCGATGGTGCTGGAAGACGCAAAGGCGCGTTAGGTGACCGGCGCCGGATTGAACAGCGCCAGATCGTTGGCCAGGCCCCATTTGTCGGCCCAGACCTGTTTCCTGCCGCTGGCCACATCCAGCATCAGGTGGAACAGTTCCCACCCGACATCCTCGATGGTCTTTTCGCCGGTGGCGATGGCGCCCGCGTCCAGGTCGATCAGGTCGGCCCAGCGGCGCGCAAGTTCGCTGCGGGTGGAGACTTTGATCACCGGCACGGCGGCCAGGCCATAGGGCGTGCCGCGCCCGGTGGTGAAGACGTGCAGGTTCATGCCGCTCGCCAGTTGCAGCGTGCCGCAGACGAAGTCGCTGGCCGGCGTGGCGGCGAAAATCAGCCCCTTGCCCTTCACCCGCTCGCCTGGTTTCAGGACGCCGCTGATGGCGCTGGTGCCCGACTTGGCGACCGAGCCAAGCGATTTCTCGATGATGTTGGACAGCCCGCCCTTCTTGTTGCCCGGGGTGGTGTTGGCGCCGCGGTCCACTTCGCCCTTGGCGAGATAGTCGTCATACCAGCGCATCTCGGCCACCAGCGCCTCGGCGATCTGTGGCGTGGCGGCGCGCGGGGTCAGAAGATGAATGGCGTCTCGCACCTCGGTCACTTCCGAGAACATCACCGTGGCGCCCGCGCGCACCAGAAGGTCGGCGCAATA
>DASTRG010000036.1:0-2255 GCA_035761325.1 Rhizomicrobium sp.
GGCGGACTGGACCGCCTGGCGTGACCGCTGGGAGGCCGGCCATGCGATCCACGCCCTCTTGTTCCTCGCCGCCTTCGGTCTGCTGGCCTGGGCCGTGCCGAGGGCCGCGCCCTCCACCCGCGAGCGATCGGGAGGCGCGGAGGCCGATGCCGCCGCACTATCCGGAACCGCGCAGCAGCGGCTGGCCGCCCCGGGACGACTCCAGGGAGACGGCGGCGGCATGCGCGACAAGCCAGCGACCCGTTCCTACTTCTACAGTTGAGTTTGCAGACTGGCGTTCCCAGATGCGGCCTGGCATGCACTGCGGTGGAGGCGGGCCATGTCGGTGGACTCCGCGAACGTCCTGGCGTGGCGTGGGGAACTGGGCGCCTTGGAGGCACGGCTCGGCGAGTTGTTTGTCCGGGCTGAGCCGAGACGCCAGGTGGGCCTGTATCTCGAAGGCCTGCTGAGCGCGGTGAAACGCAAGAACGGCTGGCAGTTGGCCGAGCAGATCGGCGATGCCCGGCCCTGGCGGACGCAGCGAGTGCTCAGCCATGTGCTGTGGGACCAGGATGCCGCCCGGGATCTCTGCCGCGACTACGCCGTCGAGCACCTCGGGGCGGATGACGGGGTCCTTATTGTCGATGAAACCGGCTTCCTGAAGAAGGGCGAGCACTCGGCCGGGGTGGCGCGGCAATACAGTGGCACGGCCGGCCGGATTGAGAACGCCCAGATCGGCGTCTTCCTGGCCTATGCCAGCGGCAAAGGGCACGCGCTGATCGACCGCGAACTCTACTTGCCCGAGGAGTGGTGCGGCGATGCCGGGAAGCGGGCTGCGGCGGCCATCCCCGAGGAGGTGCCCTTCGCCACCAAGCCGGCGCTGGCCGGACGGATGATCGAGCGTGCCCTGGATGCCGGCCTGCCCTGCGCCTGGGTTGTGGGCGACGAGATCTATGGCTCGGACCGCCGGCTGCGCCTGGCGATGGAGCGGCGCGAGCAGCCCTTCGTGCTGGCGATCCGCAGCAACGAGAAGCTATGGGCGGTGCTCGGCGAGCACCTCGGCCAGCACACCGCCTCGCGCTTGGCCGCCGCCCTGCCGGCCCGGGCTTGGCGGCGCCTGTCGGCCGGGGCGGGCAGCAAGGGCGAACGCCTCTACGACTGGGCCCGCCTGCGTCTGACCCGATTGCAACAGCCGCCTTGGGATCATTGGCTGCTCATTCGGCGCAGCCGCAAGGACCCGAAGGACCTCGCTTACTACGTCGTCTTCGGCCCCGACCGGACTTCGCTGGCTACCCTCGCGCAGGTCGCTGGCCGGCGCTGGGCTATTGAGGAATGCTTCGAAGTCGCCAAGCAGGAGGTCGGCCTGGCGGATTACGAGATCCGCTCCTGGCATGGCTGGTACCGGCATATCACGCTGGCCATGCTCGCCTTGGCCTTCCTCGCCAGCATGCGGGTGAAGCTCAATGCGACCGCACCGCAGAAAAGGGGGCAGCGCACCCCAGACCTTTGGTCGACCTCAGCACGGGCGAGATCCGTCATCTCATCAGCGGCCTCCAGCGCGCCGCCGGCATAGTGCTCGATCATCTCTTGGCCTGGTCGCTGTGGCGGCGGATCCATCAAGCCGTGGCCGAGCACTACCACTGGCAGCGCCATCAGCGCGAAGCCCATGCGTAAACTCAACTGTAGAACTAGAGGGTGTTACGGACTGAGTTCCAGCCCAAATCAAAGGGATGGCTGGTGAGTCTCGTTCGTATTGCTATCCCACTGACACGAGTGAGGAAGAGTGGGCGTTCGCCGCGTCTTATCTGACGCTGCTGCCCGAGGATGCCGGGCAGCGCCGGCACGATCTGCGGGCAGTCTACGATGCGCTGCGCTGGATCGTCCGCGCCGGGGCGCCCTGGCGGCTTTTGCCGGGCGACTTCCCGCCCTGGCATGCGGTCTACGACCAGGTGCGGCGCTGGTTGGCGGCGGGCGGCTTCGAGGCGATGGCGCACGACCTCCGCGCTGTGCTGCGCCTGGCCGAGGGTCGTGCTGCCGAACCGAGCGCGGCCATCCTCGACAGCCGCACGCTGCGCTCGACGCCCGAGAGCGGGGCGCGAGCGGGCTACGACGGCGCCAAGCGGCGGAAGGGCTCGAAACTGCATGCTGCCGTGGACACCCTCGGCCACCTGCTGGCCCTACATGTCACCCCGGCCGACGCGCAGGACCGCGCCCAGGTCGGCCAGTTGGCCGCCGCCGTGCAGGAGGCCACCGGCGAAAGTGTGGACCTCGCCTAT
>DASTRG010000037.1:0-16856 GCA_035761325.1 Rhizomicrobium sp.
GGCGTCGGCCTGCGGCAGGAAATCCAGCAGCGCCTTGCGTGAGGAATGCACGCCCTTGACCGTGCCGGAAAAGCTGCTGTCGACGGCCGCCAGCCGTTCGGCGGAGATTTCGAACATGGTGACGTCGGCGCGCATGCCCACCGCGATCTCGGCGGCGTGCATGCCCGCGACGCCGGCGCCCAGGATGGCGATCTTCGCGCCGGGAACGCCCGGCACGCCGGGCAGCAGAAGGCCGCGGCCGCCAAAGGGCTTGAGCATGTACTGGGCGGCGACCAGAGTTGCCATGCGGCCGGCCACCTGGCTCATCGGCGCCAGGAGCGGCAGGCGTCCCTGCTTGTCGGTGATGGTTTCATAGGCGATTGCCGTGGCGCCTGACTTCATCAGGCCGAGCGTCTGCCGGCGGTCGGCGGCCAGGTGCAAATAGGTGAATAGCGTGTGGTCGGCGCGCAGCATGGCAATCTCGGATGGCTGCGGTTCCTTCACCTTCACGATCAATTCGGACTTGTCGAACACCGACCTGGCATCGGGCAGTACCGTGGCACCCGCCGCCCGGTAGGCGTCGTCGCCCAGGCCGATGCCTGCGCCAGCGCCTGTTTCCACGAAGACCTGGTGACCGTGATGAATGAGCTCGGCCGCCCCTTCCGGGGTCAGCCCCACGCGGAATTCCAGGGTCTTGATCTCGCGAACCGTGCCGATGCGCATGAAAATCTCCGTGGTCTGGCCGGGAACAGTAACGGCAAATGCGGAAAATCAGCCTGCGTTGCGCTCCTTCCGGGTGCCGGAAACGGCTTCGTCAATCCCGGCTTCGCGCGATTTCGTGCCGCCCGCCCCGGTATTGCCGTTGGTGGTGGTGGCGTTGGTCGTGGCGCTCTTGGTCAGGTGATGGAGCATCAGGGCCGAAGCCTTGTCGGCATAACCCTGTTCCAGCGCGGCCAGGATCTCGAGATGTTCGTCGATGGCGCTGTGGATCTGCTCGACCGGGTAATTCCATCGCCGCGACAGGAAGCGGCGCAGCGCGATCTGTTTTTCCACCGCCTGCCGCATGTGGCGGTTGCCGCAACAGCGGCCCAGCTGTTCGTGAAAGTCGGCATTGAGTGCGTGGAAGGCTTCGCCATCGCCCGGGCCCCATGGTTTGCGGCGCAGCGCAAGATGGGCGGCGCGGCTTTTGCCCGCCCAGGCACGGTCCAGGCGGAAGCCGGGAAGCAGCAGCAGCGCCGGCTCCAGCGCGCGGCGGAAGGCATAGCTTTCCTGAAGCGCCCGGCCGCTTTCACCGGTGAATGTCCAGCCGTGCCCGGCGCGCCGCTCCAGAAGGCCCAGGTCGTTCAGCCGCATCAGGACCTTGGTCGCAATGGACGCGCGCACACCGAAGCGGCGCAGGATTTCCTGCTGGGTCACATGGTCCGGTAATTCGCCGCGCTTGCGGGCATCGGCGATCGCCTCGAACAGGCGTGCTTCCTCGCTGTCCTGGTTGTCGGGCGTGTGGCCGGCAGCCTTTGGCGGAGCGGCCAGGACATAGCCGCGACCGGGGCGCGGCGCCACCACGCCTTCCTGCGCCAGGAGCTTGAGGGCTCCGCGCACCGGCGTGCGTGAAACATCAAAGATGCGGCACAGATCCTCCTCCACCAGGCGCTGGCCGGTGGCGGCGCCGCTGTCGACCAGATGGCGGCGGATGCGGCGGGCAAGCTCACTATGCAGGCTGGACCCGGTCATCTTCTCTCTGCCCGCGATCGCGAAATTCAAGTGCCTGGTACATGCTGCTTATTTGGTCTTTCGTCGGTCGAAATACAATCCGGATGCGCGAAAAGGGCCGGTCGTTTCGCGATGCATCAATTCTGAACGGCGCGAATTTGTGCAGACTACCGCCACACCGCCAAGGCGCGGGTTCGCAGCGCTGGTTTGATTGGGCGCGGCCTTTGGGCATAGGATCGCGCCAGAAAAGAACAGAATCGTGTGCGGGGGGTACATGCCGCAGGACGCGACGCGGACATGGAGCCGGCGGCGGCTTCTTGCCTCGGTGGCGGCGCTGCCGATACTGGCCGCCACCGCCGACGGGCGGAATATTTCCGGGGAGCTGCCCTGGTCGCCATTTGCGGGCGATCCGCCCCGGCCGGTCAACCCGCTGGGCTGGTATTTCTTCACCGCGGGCGAGGCGGCAACGGTCGAGGCCATTGTCGACCGGCTGATTCCCGCCGACGAACTGTCGCCCGGCGGCAGGGATAGCGGTTGCGCGGTCTATATCGACCGCCAGCTGGCAGGCAGTTTCGGCAAGGGCGACCGGCTCTACTGGCAGGGGCCGTTCCTTCCGGGCCTGCCGACGCAAGGCTATCAGGGCAACATGCCGCCGGCGCCGCGCTACCGGCTGGGCCTGCGCGCGCTGGGCGATTACGTCAACCGGACCTATGGAAAGGATTTCGTGAAGCTGACGGCCGGCCAGCAGGACGCTGTGCTCAAGGGGCTGGACGAGGGCATCATCGCGCTGAAGCTGGCGCCGGGCTTCGACGCCAAGGCGTTCTTCGAGCTGCTGTTGCAGAACACGATGGAAGGCTTCTTCGCCGATCCCCTCTATGGCGGCAACAGGGGCATGGCGAGCTGGAAGATGCTGGGCTTCCCCGGCACGCGCTACGACTATCGCGATCATATCGACAAATACAACCAGCCTTATCCGCTGGGGCCGGTGTCGATCTACTCGCCCATGGAAAGCTGAGAGCGATGGCGCGGCTGTTGCCCAAGAAGGATGCCGTGATCATCGGCCTGGGCTGGACCGGCGCGATCCTGGCCCAGCAGTTGACAGAAGCGGGGCTGGACGTGGTCGCGATCGAGCGCGGTCCCTGGCGCGATACCGCCACCGACTTCAACATCGGCTATATGCAGGACGAGCTGCGGTATGCGATCCGCAAGGACTTGTTCCTCAATCCGGTGCTGGAAGCCATGACGATGCGCAACCGGCCCGACCAGACCGCGCTGCCGATGCGCGACTACGGGTCTTTCCTGCCGGGTCATGGCGTGGGCGGGGCGGGTGTGCACTGGAACGGCAAGACCTGGCGGTTCTGGGAAAGCGATTTCCAGATTCACACGCACCTGACGCGCCGCTATGGCGCGAACAAGATCAGGGGATTGCAGCTTCAGGACTGGGGCGTGACCTGGGACGAGATCGAACCCAGCTTCGACGCTTTCGAATATCTCTGCGGCATCTCCGGCAAGGCGGGCAACATCCAGGGCGCTTTGCAGCCGGGCGGCAATCCGTTCGAGAGTCCGCGGGCGCGCGAATATCCCAATCCGCCCCTCAAGACCGGTTATCCGCCAATGCTGTTCGACAAGGTGGCGCGCGAGATGGGCTATCACCCCTTTCCGCAGCCCACGGCGAACCTGTCGCGTCCCTATGTCAACCCGCTGGGAATCGCCATGGGCGAATGCACCTATTGCGGCTTCTGCGAGCGTTTCGGCTGCGCCAACTATTCCAAGGCCAGCGCACAGACCACCATCCTGCCGGTGCTGATGACGAAACCGAATTTCGAGGCGCGCACCGAATGCGAGGTGCTGAAGGTCAACCTGACGGCCGACCGCAAGGCGGCGAAAAGTGTCACCTATGTCGATGCCAGGGGCGTGGAATATGAGCAGCCGGGCGAGATGGTGCTGATCTGCGCCTATTCGCTGATGAATGTGCGCATGATGCTGCTGTCGGGCATCGGCACCCAGTATGATCCGGCGACCGGCAAGGGCAATGTCGGCCGCAACTATTGCTACCAGACCAGTTGCGGCGCGCGCCTGTTCCTGGAGGGCAAGCATCTCAATCCCTTCATTGCCTCGGGCGGGATGGGCCGCACCATCGATGATTTCAACGGCGACGGCTTCGACCATTCGCACCTCAATTTCGTGGGCGGCGCGGGGATAAGCTGCGATCCCAGCAACGGCAGGCCGATCGGCTATCGCCCCACACCGCCGGGCACGCCGCGCTGGGGCGCCGGCTGGAAGAAGGGGACGGTGGAGGGCTACCAGAACGCCATGAACATCGGCGCCCAGGGATCGTCCTATCCGGTGCGGGAGAACTATCTGGACCTCGATCCCGCCTATAGCGACCGGCACGGCCGGCCGCTGCTGCGCATCACTTTCTCTTTCCCCGACAATGACGTTGCCATGTCGCACTACATGTCGGACCAGCTGGAGAAGATAGCAAAGGCCTTCAATCCCAAATCCTATTCGGTCGCGCGCATCCAGAAGGACTGGAATTCGGTACCGTACCAGTCCACCCACAACACCGGCGGCGCCATCATGGGCGAGAATCCGCGCACCAGCGCGGTCAACAAGTATCTTCAGAGCTGGGATGTGCCCAATGTCTTCGTGATCGGCGCGTCGGCCTTTGCCCACAATGCCGGCATGAACCCCACCGGCACGGTGGGGGCGCTGGCGTTCTGGGCGGCCAAGGCCATCACGGAAAAATACATCAAACATCCCGGCGCATTGGTGCACGCATGAGGAGTATCGTGGCCGGGATACTGCTTCTGATCGGCACGCCCGCGTTTGCCGGGACACAGGTCGAGGAAGGCCGCTACCAGGCCGTGCTGGGCGACTGCGCCGGTTGCCACGGCAAGGACCTGGCGGGAGGCGTGGTGCTTCAAACGCCTTTTGGCAGGCTGGTGACGCCCAACATCACGCCGGACCGGCAGACCGGGATCGGCGGCTACAGTTCCGCCGACTTCCGCGCCGCAATGAAAACAGGTTATGCCAGGGGCAAGCCGCTTTATCCGGCAATGCCCTATGTCAACTATGCGCGCATGCCCGACAAGGATGTGGACGCGCTGTTCGCCTACCTGAAAACCGTCAAGCCGGTGCGCCACGCGGTCAACGTCAACCAGCTGCGCTTTCCCTACAACTGGCGCTTCCTGATGCGGTTATGGAACCTGGTCTTCTTCCATACCAGGGCGCCCGCACCATCGAACCACGGCGCGGCCTGGATGCGCGGCGAATATCTGGTCAACGGGCCGGGTCATTGCGGCACCTGCCATACCGGCAAGAACCTGTTCGGCGCCGATAGCGGTCCGGCGCTGGGCGGGGCGCTGTTGCAGGGTTGGTTCGCACCCGATCTGGGGGGCGACGGCATGACCGGGCTGGGCGGGTGGCAGGTGAGCGATGTCGTCGCCTACCTCAAGACCGGTCGCAACGGCCATTCCATCGCCTCCGGCCCCATGGCGGAGTCCGTCGAGAATTCCACCACCGCGATGACCGATAGCGACCTCGAGGCGATCGCCGTCTATCTCAAGAAATTGCCCCCGCCGGCGGCGCGGGCGCGCCAAAATCTGGACGATGTCGAACAGATGAAGCGCGGCGCCCGCATCTATCGTGTCAACTGTTCGGCCTGTCACGGGCTGGACGCCAGGGGCGAGGGCCCCCTGGTGCCGCCGCTGACCGGCAATGCCGTGGTCAATCAGGCCAGTGCCGATACGCTGGTGCGGCTGGTGCTGGCCGGTTCGCAAGCGGCGGGCACGAAATGGGCTCCGACCCGGCCGGCCATGCCGTCGCTGGCATGGCGGCTGAACGATAAGCAGGTCGCCGATGTCCTGACATATGTGCGCGGCAACTGGGGGAATCGAGCGGCGCCTGTCGCAGCCGGCACGGTGGGCGATATTCGTGCCGCATTGCAGGGCGGCAGGTAGAATGGACTTGTGAGCGCCCGGCGGCGGGGCATAGGCTTTGTGCCGCGTCTGGGCGCGTTGATCGGCAAGGGGAACAGCAATGACGAACAAGGGAACGGACCGCAGGGCTATTCTGGCTCTGATGGGGGCGGGCGCGGCAGTCGCCGGCATCGGTGGCGCCGCGGCGGATGCCGCCAATCCGGTGATCGAGTGGAACATGCACATGTTCGCCCGGGACACCACGAAATTCCCCTATGGCCCGCGGGCGACCTATCGGCCGGATCCGGCGAAGAACCCGACGGACCCGCTGGCAGCCTATCTGGCGCACATGAAGGAATTCGGCATCGACCGGGCGGTGATCGTCCAGCCCGAACCGTATGGCGACGATCACAAGCTGGTGCTGGACTGCTTGGCGCGCACCTCGCCACAGCAGATGAAGGGCACGAGCCTGTTCTATCCCAAGGATGCCGATGCGCCCGCCAAGCTGGAGGCGCTTGTCAAGGCGCACCCGCGCATCTGCTCCACACGGTTTCACCTGCACAGCGGCAACAAAGCCTATTTCACCAGCTTTTCCGAACCGGGCGTGCGGGCGCTGTGGAAGAAGGCGGTCGATCTGAACCTGGTCGTGGAGCTGGATCTGGGGCCCACTTTCGCCCGCGACGCCGGTCAGGCCATCGCGGCCTTCCCCGGCTGCAAGGTGCTGATCGACCACATGGCCAATCCCAAGACCGGCAAGATCTGGGAATATGGCGACGTGCTGGACCTGGCGAAGTATCCCAATGTCTATATGAAGCTGTCGCAGCTGAGCTACATGACCAGCGACAAGCCCAACTATGAAAGCCTCATTCCCTTCACCCGCCGGGTCATCAAGGAATTCGGGCCTGACCGCATGGTATGGAGCGGCGACAGCCCGCATATCGTGGATGTGCACATGAAGGGCTATTCGGCAGCGGACATTGCCAAGGTCAAGGGCGGCAATCTCAAGCGCCTGCTGAACTGGTAAGGGGAAGAGGATGAGCCAGGAAATGAATCGGCGCGCGGCCATTGGTGGTGCGCTGGCGGTGGCGGGCGCGGCAGGTGCCGCGCGGGCGGCGGAGAAAGCGCTGGTGATCGAATGGAACCAGCACATGTTCTCCAGCAATCTTCAGAAATTTCCCTTCCATCCCAAGGCCGCCTATCGGCCCGATCCCAAGACGCTGCCGGCCGATCCGCTGGCGGCCTACCAGAAGCGGATGGCGGATGAAGGCATCGACAGGGCGCTGTTCGTCCAGCCTGAGCCGTACGGCGACGATCACCGGCTGGTGCTGGACTGCCTGTCGCGCACCTCGCCCGACAAATTCAAGGGCACCAGTCTTTTCTATCCTAAGGACAGCGAAGCGCCCCGGAAGCTGGCGGCACTGGTCAAGGCGCACCCGCGCATCTGCTCCACCCGCTTTCATGCCCATCGCGGCAAGGAGATGTATCTGAACAGCTTCGCCGACGGCGGAGTGCGCGCATTGTGGAAACAGGCGGTCAACCTGGGCCTGGTGATCGAACTTCATATCGGACCCAACTATGCCCGCTCGGCGGGCCAGGCGATTGCCGCCTTTCCCGGCTGCAAGGTGGTGATCGACCATCTGGCTGAGCAGGCGATGGGCACACCGGCCGAATTCGCCGATGTGCTGGACCTGGCCAAATATCCCAATGTCTACATGAAGCTGTCGGGGCTGAACCACTTCGCAAAGGACGCGCCGCTTTACACCGGCACGCTGCCCTTCACCCGCCGGGTGATCGCCGAATTCGGGCCGGAGCGGATGGTATGGGGCAGCGGCACGCCCAAGATCGTCGACGCCCACATGAAAGGCTATCCGGCGACTGACATTGCCAAGGTCAAGGGACAGAACCTGAAGGCGCTGCTGAACTGGTGATGGGGTGCGCCGTTTCTAGCGGCGCGGCGTTCCCGCGAAGGGCGCGTCATGGGGGCCGGACCAGGCGATCGGCTCGTCGGACCAGCGATAGCCGCCATATTCGTAGTCAGGATCGTAATTGCTCCAGGGCCCGTAATGCACCGCATAGGGAGGCGGCGGGGCGTGCCAGCTGGTGCAGCCGCCCAGGACGACAGCCAGAAGCAGGAACGGGACGCGTATCTTCATCGACGCTTGCCTGTAATTCGCCAGTCCCGGAATGATACTGTGCGCCCGCCGGGCGGGCCAGAACGCCTGCGATACAAGGTAAACTTCCGCGGCGAGGAGTTTTGGCGATGACCAGGCGGCGCGATGTACTGGAGCAGATGGGCCTTTGCGGCGCTGCGATGGCGCCGCTGGCCTGGTCCGGGCCGGTGGCCGCAGAGGCGCTCAAGCCCGCGCCGCAGGAAAAGCCGCGCTATCGTATCCGTTTCGGCGTCTGCGGCATCAGCCACGATCACATCCATGCCATGGTGGCGGCGATCCAGCGGGGCGGCGGCGAACTGGTCAGTGTCTGGGGCGCCGAGCCCGACAAGCTGGCGGCCTTCGCGCGCCGCCATCCGGGGGTCAGGATCGCGCGCAGCCAGGACGAAGTGATCGGCGATGGCTCGCTGCGGCTGGTGCTGTCCTCGCATGTCGCCAGCGAGCGCGCCGCAATCGGCGTGCGCGCGATGAAAGCGGGCAAGGATTTCCTGGCCGACAAGCCGGGCATCACCACGCTGGAGGACCTGGCGCTGGTGCGCCGAACCGTCGCCGAAACGGGCCGCATCTATGGCATTCTTTATTCGGAGCGGCTGGAGGTGCCCGCAGCCGTGCATGCGGGAGAGCTGATCGGGCAGGGCGCCATCGGCCGGGTGATCCAGACCATCAACATCGCGCCGCACCAGATCGTCCAGCATGGCGGTGATGCGGGCGGCGCCAGCCCCCGGCCGGACTGGTTCTGGGACGACCGGCAGTTCGGCGGGATTCTCTGCGATATCGGCTCGCACCAGATCGACCAGTTCCTGTTCTACACCGGCTCGACCCGCGGTGCGGTGGTGGCGTCGCAGATCGCCAATCTTCGCCACAAGGAGCATCCGCGCTTCCAGGATTTCGGCGACATGATGCTGCGTGGCGACCGCGGCTTCGGCTATGTGCGGCTGGACTGGTTCACGCCCGATGGGCTGGGCACCTGGGGCGACGGGCGCCTGTTCATCCTGGGCACCGACGGCTATATCGAAGTCCGCAAATACACCAATGTCGCGGTCGCGCCCAAGGGCGACAACCTTTTCATCGTCGACAAAAGGCGCGCGCGATACATCGACTGCTCCGCCGGTCCCTTGCCGTTCGGCCCGCAATTCGTCGCGGACATCGTGAACCGTACCCACATCGCGCAGGATCAGGCCCAATGCCTGTTGGCGGCCGAGCTTTCGATCCGCGCCCAGATGACCGCGGTGCGGGCTGAGCCGAATATATGAGCGTGACGCGGTGCCCCTGACGCGGTGCCCCTGACGCGGTGAGGGACCGGGGTTCCGGCAGGACTTGCGAGAAAATGGCGCGAGGCCGGAACATAAACGTCGCAAAGTGTATTACGTACTTTTCATTAAACGAAATTAATTGCACCCTGACCTGGTCGAGGCGGCCGGAAGGCCTGTCCGCCGCAACCAAGGGGAAGACGATCCGATGAAGAAGACTTTCATGCTGGCGAGCATTTCCGCCGGCTTTCTGCTGGCTGTGCCCGCGAGCCAGGCCCAGGTACAGCCGCCGGCGCCGGCCTTTGATGCCGGCACTTTGCCGCCCATGCCCACCAAGACCACCCGCACGGGCAAGCATATCAATCGCATCATCGACATGTGGCTGAAGGGCCAGCCGGTGTACTACGCCCAGATCGAGGCGGCCGGTTACGAAAAAGGCAAGGAGATGGCGGCCACCAAGGCCGATTACATTACCTATGAGATGGAACACGGCGCGCTGGACTTCCATCAGCTGCGCGAATTCATGCGGGGCCTCAAGGAAGCCGGTCCCACCCGCACCGGTCATGCGACGCCGGCGGTGATCGTGACCCTGCCGATCCAGGGCACGGCGGATGCGCTGCGCGCCAATGCCTGGATGATCCAGCAGACCCTGGCGGCCGGCGTGCATGGTATTTTGCTGTGCAATGCCGAAAGCCCGGAAGCGGCCAGGATCATGATCGAGGCCGCACGCTATCCCTTTGCGCCGGTCGTGCCGGGCCTCAATCAGGGATTTCGCGGCAATGGCAGCCAGGGCTATGCCTCCAAAATATGGGGCGTTACACCTCAGGAATATGAGCGGCTGGCCGAGCCGTGGCCGCTCAATCCCGACGGGGAGCTGATCTTCGGCCTGAAGATCGAAAACCCCCGCGCCGACGCCAATGTGGAATCCAGCGTGCGGGTGCCGGGCATCGCCTTCGCCGAATGGGGGCCGGGCGATCACGGCTTCTACATCATGGGCACGCCCAAGCCCGGGCAGGGCCTGTCGCCCGCGATGCTGCAGGTCAGGAAGCGCGTGCTGGACGCCACCAAGGCGGCCGGCATCAAGTTCCTCAACGCCTGCAGTGCCCGGCCTGGTGCGAACTATGTCATCGACCAGATCAAGGACGGCACGATGATCTGCACCGGCGGCGACTCGCCGGCCGCCGATATCGGCCGCAAGTTCACCAACCGCACCGATCCTTTCTAGGTGGCGTAAAAGGGTCTCTGCCGCGCGGCGGGGACCTTTTCCCGATCCAGCCGGGGTGACCCGGGCATTAAAAAAACAGCCTCACGCCCTTGGGCGTGAGGCTGTTCCATTACGAACCTGTCCGGCTTGCTTCAGCGTTCCTGCACCGGGGCGCTGGCCTTGATGGCGGCATCGGGCAGGGCGAAGGCCACCAGGTCGGCGCCGCTGGAGGAGCCGACCGCGGTGACGATGTACTGCTTGCCATTGTGCATGTAGGTCATGGCGGCGCCGGTCTGCACCTTGTCCATGAAGACTGCACCCTTTTCCTCGCCGGTGGCCTTGTCGTAGGCGCGCAGACGGCAGCCCTTCCTGCCGGTCTCGTCGGTGAACAGGCCGCAATCGCCCAGGATGACAAGGCTCTTGGTGGTCAGTGTGCCCAGGATGCCCGACTGGCCGGTGCGTGGAATGTTCAAGCCCTTCAGCAGCCGGTGGTTCTTGATGTGGTCGGGCGTCTCGCCGTGCACCACCTGCCAGGCGATGGTACCCTTGTTCAGGTCGATCGCCGTGACGGTGCCATAGGGCGGCTTCATCAGCGGCAGGCCTTCGATCGAGATCATGCCCGGCACGATGGGATCGTTCATCCCGTCGGGCGCGCGGCGGAAGAAGCGGCTCATGGGGTTGCCTTCACTGCTGCGCAGGCTGGCATAGCCGCCGAATGCGCCGCCGTTCGGATCGGCGCTGCCTGGCGCCGGCTGGCCGCCACGCGGATAGATCTTGCCGTCACGCTCGACCGCGCCGGTGATCTCGAACACGTTCTTGGCATAGAGATAGACCATGTGGGTCTCCGGGTCGTAGGACCCGCCCGGCCAGTTGGAGCCGCCCTGAAGACCGGGCAGGTTCAGCGTGCCGAAGATCTTGTCGGTGACGAAGGCCGGCGGTTCATAAAGCGGACCCATCGTGTAGTGGCTGGCGATCTCGCGCGCGCGGGCCTTGATCTCGGGCGTCCAGTCGATCAGGTCGGCCTCGCTGACGCCCTGTTTGCAATAGGGCGGCGGCGTGGTGGGCATGGGCTGGGTCGGGGAATACCATTCGCCGGGCACATTGCCCTTGGGCACCTTCTTTTCCGGGATCGGCCAGACCGGCTTGCCGTTGGTGCGGTCCAGCACATAAAGAAAACCCTGCTTGGACGGCAGGGCGATCGCCTTTACGGTGCGGCCATTGTGCGGGATATCGCAGATGATGCCGGCACAGGACACGTCGCGGTCCCACAGGCCGTGATGGACAAGCTGATAGTGCCACTTGCGCTCGCCGGTCTCGATGTCCAGGGCCACCAGGCTTTCGCCGAACAGGCCGTTGCCGTGGCGATAGACGCCGACCATGTCGGTGTTGGGCATCTCGACGCCGCAATAGATCAGGCCCAGTTCCTCATCCGCCGACATCGGCGCCCATGATCCGGTGTTGCCCGCCGCTTCGGCCTGGCCGGGCACCAGCCAGGTGTCGTAACCGAACTCACCCTTGCGCGGGATGGTATGGAAGATCCATTTGCGCCGGCCGGTCTTCACGTCGAAGCCGCGGATATAGCCCTTGGTAGCGGCCGTGGGCGCGGAGCCCACCACAACGGTGTTCTTCACCACCAGCGGCGGGGCATGCAGCCCGATGACGCCGCGATTGGGATCCATGTCCTGGTCGTCATCCTTGCGCAGATCGACCATGCCGTTCTCGCCGAAAGCGGGATCGGGCACGCCGGTCCTGGCATCCAGCGAGAACATGGTGTAGCCGCGCGTGACATAGAGAATGCGTTCATTGGTGCCGTCGGTCCAATAGGAGCATCCCAGGCCCGGACCCTGGCGGCTGCCCGAACGTTGGCCCTCGTCATAGCGATGCATCCACAGGAGTTCGCCGGTGGCTCCGTCCAGGCACACCACGTCACGGCGGAAGCCCGCCGTGGTGTAGATCCTGCCGTTCACGAACAGCGGGGTGGATTGATAGTCCGCATCGAGGTTGGGACCCAGCGAATTGGTGGAAAAGCGCCACACCATCTCCAGCTTGTCGAAGTTGGACGCGTTGATCTGCTCGAAAGGTGCGTAGCGGGCGCTGTCGAGATTGTTGGCGTAATGCAGCCACCGGCTGTCCTGCGGCTGGCCCGCTCCAGCCTGGGCCGCACCTGGGCCCCCGGGGGCCTGCGCCTTGGCGGTCTGCGGACCCAGAAGCGCAAGCGCGGAAGTGCCGGCCATCATTGCGCGGCGGTCGATCGAAAACATTGTCGGCGTTTCCTCTTAATTTTGTCGCAGAGTGTGTCCGCTCGGCCGCGGTTACGTGCAATCTAAGCACACCGCAAAAGCGTATGTAAAACAGGCCCCGTGACGCACCTTCGATTTAGTGACTGTGGCGCGGCGGCATGACTAAAATTGGGCGGTAATTTTCCACCACCAGGCTGAAGGGCTCGCCATCCGGCGTTTCCAGTACGGCAGTCAGGCGCAGCGGCGTCATTGCATCTGTGTCAGATTGCCGGGACAGTGTGCGGCGGTGGAAGTTCAACGGCCGGACGACCGCGCCGAACGACCGGTCGGTGGTGTCGAGAATGCGGTTCATTGCAGCCGTCAGGCGGGCGGGGCGGTACCAGTTGTCGGCCTCGGACAGTATGTGTGCGCCGCACATAAGCTGTACCCGGCGATAGCGCAGACGCTCGCGGGGACGGGCATGCAACATTTGGCGTATCCAATGGGCGGCCGGCTTGTCCTGATGCACACGCACCGCGCGAATCCGCCCCGGCTCAGCCAGGTGGAGTTCGCCGCACCAGCGGGTGAGGACCTGCGTCGCGCTTTCGGGGCCGGCCAGGTCGGCCTTGAGACGTGCGAGGGCGGGGGAAGAACCGCCGGCAGTTCCGGCGCGGGCAGGCGCGGCCGCGAGCAGCAGCACGGCCGACAGCAAAACCCTTCCGGCAATCATGGGCGCGCTCAATGCAGAAAATGCGGGTCGCGTTCGCCCGCGGTCATGGCGAGATCGATATTGTCCACCGCCACCGGACACGTGAAGTGCGGCGATCGCGCACAGTTGGGATTGTATGCTTCGTTGAAATCGATGATGACGGTGCCGGGCGGAAATTTGCCGAAGCCGGCCACATCGACATACCGGCCCGCGCCATAGGCGCCCTTGCCCGTCAGCCGATCGGTGAAGAAGGCCGACATGTCTTCGATCTGCCGCGGATCGCGGCTGCCGCCATAGAAAGGCAGGGTGACGGTCTTGCCCTTCAGGACGAAGCGCGCGTCTCCGACATGGAAGAACTGCTTGTCGGTGCCGCGCGAGGTGCGGAAGACGCGCGGCGGCAATGCGGGATCGGGGACGAACCGCGCGGTGACGCGAAAGGCGGGATCGTAGGGATAATAGGAGACGCCCTTGAACGCCTTCGCGGCGGGCGCCTGCTGGTTGTAGATGAAGATGCGCCAGCCCTGTATGCCTGCGCCGACCTGGGTGGGATGTCCGGCAATGTCGATGTCGCGGTCAATGGGCACGGTCTTTTCGACCTGGTCGCCGGCGACGGGTTTTCCATCATGCATCACCGTCAACCTGCCGCCGCGGAAGCTGGCCTTCAGGGGGCCCTGCGCATCGGGCCTGCTGCTCCAGCGCCAGCTTGCGGGTTTGCCCCTGTTGCCCACCAGGGTGACGGACTGGCCTTCGCCCAGATAGGCGGAATCCTGGATCTTGAGCATGGCGTGGGCAACGTCGGCGTAGGCGCGGTTCTGGGCAGCGATGTCCGCTTTCCACTGCTGCTGCGGCGAAGGCGCGGCGGCGGCCAGCAAAAAGACGGCGGCGGCGACGGGAAGACGCAAGCTGGGCATGCGCGAAGATTCCCGCAAAATCGCTGCTTTCGCAACCGCGCCCGCACGGCCGGACGCGCAAATTCGATTAAAAGTCGAATCGTCTCCTGTGCATAGCCTGCGCCGGACGATTGAGCATTCGGAACAATGCTTCATTCATTGCATTGGTGTAGGCGCAAGTCCGAAGGAGAACCGGAAGATGCCCATGGACCCCGTCCTTGTCTGGCTCCACGAGTTTGACGAGTCGGTCAATGCCGGGAGCGATGGCCGCCGCGCTTGCGTTCGCGCATCGGCGGATCATCTTCTGAAGCATCTGCCGCCGGGACTTTCTCCGACAAGCCCCATGGGGGCCGCGCCCCTGGTGAGGGCAGTGGCCGATGCCATGCCCGTCGCCAGCCCCTACAGCCGCCATCGCCTGGAGGCGCTGGCGCAGCGGCTCGAGACGGGCCAGCGCTCGCTGGCCGACCTTGTTTGTCTGCGTCACATGCTCAGGCAGATGAAGGGCTCGGCGGTATCGCAGGAGCGCCATCTCGCCAGCCTGCTGTCCATCGCGGTGTTGGGGATTGCACGGCCTCTGCTGATCCATCGCACCGCGTACCCGGACGGTGGCGCGCAACTGCGTTGATCGAGTAGTCGAAAAGGCCGCCAGGGCGGCCTTTATCCTCGTCCGGCCTATTGCCGCGGGTTTGGCTTGCGGCGGACGCCGATAACGCGAAGGGTATGAAACCCTTCCTCGGGCAGGAAGACCGGCATGCGGTCGCCGCGCCGCAATCCCAGCAGGGCCACCCCCAACGGCGAAAGAATGTTGATCTGCGTTTCGGGATCGTTGAAGTCCGCCGGAAAAACCAGAATTCGGTATGGCGTAGGCGGGCTGCGATCCAGCTGGAAACTCACTTCGCGATGGAGCGCGACCACGTCGTCGGGCAGGGCGGCATCGTCACAGAGCGCGGCGCGGCGCACCTCCGCGCTGAGAAAGGGTGCAACACGATCGCGCCGGCGAAATGCGTCGGCTACCAGCCGCTTTAGTGACTTGTGCTGGGACCTGGCGATGAGGATGTCGGGTTGCAAAGACTGCATCATGATGAACCACCGGAAAAAGGTTGGAACGGGAAGCGATTTGCCGGGCGCCCATACGTGGCCCGGCTACGAGCCTGCGTGGATACGCCCCGCCCGATTGGCCCAACGGCAACGCCCGACCATGTTGTTCAACAGGTCCATAAGCAAAGGATATGGTTGAATTCGGCGGTTTCAAGACCACGGCCATCGACACCCGCGGTTCCGGGAATGGTGCCGTAGGTGAGAATCGAACTCACGACCTATCCCTTACCAAGGGATTGCGCTACCACTACGCTACTACGGCATCTGTGGTATTTCCGAGCCTTAACCCGCCGGTGGTTAAGCAAGGGTGCGCTGCTATAACGTAAGGGTCCGGCGAAGAAAAGCGCTCAGGTCCGGCAAATTGGCCAAATTTACCCCTGGCTTCCCGATGGTACGATCTTCTCCCGAAAAACTCGCCGCGGCGCTGCGCGCCAACCTGAAGCGCCGCAAGGAGGCAGGCCGGGACGCTCCGCAGCCGCCGCCGGCCGAAACCAGCACCGAATCGGCGGCGCCGGGCGCCAAATCCCCGCCAAAGCCCGCACCCGGCTAGGGTTTTCCCCAGGTTTCCGGGCTTTGCCCCGCCTGCCGCCCGGGCTACAAGGAGCCCACATTCACCGGCCTTTCGAGGGGTCATGGACCGTATTCGCATTCGGGGCGGACACCGCCTGTCGGGAGAAATTCCCATCAGCGGCGCCAAGAACGCCGCCCTGAAACTGATGGCAGCCTCGTTGCTGACGGCGGAGCCCCTTGTCCTGGCCAATGTGCCGCGCCTTGCGGATGTGCGCGCCATGGCCGAACTGCTGATGAGCTTTGGTGTGGGCATACAGATGACGCTGTCGCCGCATCTGGGCGAAGGCGACACGATCCGGCTGGAGGCGGGGGAGATCACCTCGGTCTTCGCCTCGTACGACATGGTGCGCAAGATGCGCGCCAGCTTCCAGGTGCTGGCGCCGCTTCTGGCGCGCCAGGGCGAGGCCAAGGTGTCGCTGCCCGGCGGCTGTGCGATCGGTGCCAGGCCGGTGGAACTGCACCTGTCGGCACTGAAGCAGATGGGCGCCAGGGTCGAGCTGGTTGACGGCTATGTGGTTGCCACCGCGCCGGGCGGGCTGAAGGGGGCGGAGATCGTGTTCCCCTTCGTCTCGGTGGGTGCCACGGAAACCGCGATGATGGCGGCCACCCTGGCCGAAGGCGTCACCCGCATCGTCAATGCCGCGCGCGAGCCGGAGATCGTCGACCTGGGCA
The DNA here is from genome assembly GCA_035761325.1 of Rhizomicrobium sp. Lineage (GTDB taxonomy): Bacteria > Pseudomonadota > Alphaproteobacteria > Micropepsales > Micropepsaceae > Rhizomicrobium. The sequence goes on from DASTRG010000037.1 coordinate 16,390, forward strand.
AATGCCTGATCGCCATGGGCGCCGCAATCACCGGCCTGGGCGCCAGCGAAATCGTCGTCGAGGGCGTGCCGGTGCTGCACGGCGCGGCCTACCGGGTCATGCCCGACCGCATCGAGGCGGGCACCTATGCCATCGCCGCGGCGATCGCCGGGGGCGAGGTGGAGCTGGTGGGCGCCTCCCATGAGACCATTGCCTCGCTGCTGGCCCTGCTGTCGGGGAGCGGTGTCGAAATCAGAACCACCCCGCGCGGGCTGAAGGTGGCGATGAACGGGTCGCGGCCCAGGCCTTCGGACGTCACGACCGCGCCCTATCCCGGCTTTCCCACCGACCTGCAGGCCCAGATCATGGCGCTGATGACGGTGGCGGACGGCACCTCGGTGATCCGCGAGAAGATTTTCGAGAACCGCTTCATGCATGTGCCCGAACTGGCGCGCATGGGCGCGGATGTGCGCATCGACGGCGATACC
>DASTRG010000038.1:0-2335 GCA_035761325.1 Rhizomicrobium sp.
AATGAAGGACAGAACCCGGCTTACAGGCCATCTGACTCTATCTTTTTTGCACCCCTCCGGCGTCGACTACCCGGCGGTCGCTTCGCTCCCTTGGTTGTCTCGGCCCCCTCCCCTTCCTGCGTGCTTCGCGCAAAGGGGGAGGCGGACCTGTGTGGCTTCAAGAAAGTCTTTTGAGCGTTAGTTGATCGCCTTCGCCGCCAAAATACTTGTCCAGCGCGGCGTGGAAAATGTCTTCCGGCGACGCCACATCGAACAGCGTCATCGACGAGCGGAATTTCAGATCGTCCGGCGTGCCGAAAATCTCATGCGCGCTGCGGCCTTCCACAGCCAGCACTGCCTGGGTGCAGTCGCGCAGCCGCGCGCCCAGCAGCGGATGGTCCAGATAGGCCCGCGCCACCTTCAATGATGCGATGGCGTAATGCTGCGACATGGGGCTGGAGCCCAGGCCGGAAATCTGCGGAAACACGAACCACATCCAGTGGCTCTGCTTTCGGCCGCCGCGCAGTTCGGCCAGCGCGCGCTCGTGAACGCCCGCCTGGGCATCCACGAAGCGCTGCAGGTCGAAACTCAGAGGCCCGCCTTCTTGGCGGGGACTTCGCCGATGGCGGACCAGTCCTTGTCCTGCCAGCCCCAGGCCACGGCCTGTTCATAGTTGGTCTTCAAGAGGTCTGCGGTGGGCATCTCCACACCCAGCCCCGCCGCGGCCGCCCGCGCCAGGTTCACGTCCTTGAGCCCCAGCGTCAGCAGGAAGCCCGCCGGTTCATACTGCTGCTTCATCACCATCATGCCATAGGCCTTGAACACCGCGCCGGTGAACAGCCGCCCCGTCATCACGTCATGGAACAGGGCGGGATCGACACCGCCCTTGCGCAGCACGGCAAAGGCTTCGCCGATCGCCTGCAATTCGCTGGCGATCATGAAGTTGCCGCAGATCTTGAACAGGTTGGCCTGCCAGGCGTCCGTGCCCACCGTCACGGTGCGCGCGCCGACACGATCGAACACCGGCTGCATGGTCTTGATGGCGCCCGCGTCGCCGCCCGCGATCAACACCAGCTGGGCGCTTTCAGCCATGTCGGGCCGGCCGAACACCGGCGCGGAGATGTAGTGCAGGCCGCGCCGGCTGTGCGCCGCCTGAAGCTCCTTGGCGAATTCGACCGAGATGGTGGCCAGGTTGACATGGATCAGGTCCTTGGCCGCCTTGTCCAGCAGCGCCCCGGCCAGCCCGACTTCCTTCATGACCGCGTCATTGGCCAGCATGGAAAACACCGCTTCGCCCTTGAGCGCATCTTCGGGCGTGGCGGCGGCGACGGCGCCCTTGGCCGCCAGCGCCTCGACCGGCGCCTTGCTGCGATTCCACACCGTCACGCTGTGGCCCGCCTTCAGCAGGTTTTCCGCCACATGCCCGCCCATCCGGCCCAGGCCGATAAATCCGATCTTCATCACCAATATCCTTCGTCCAGAAAATGCCGCTTCGGCCGGCACTCTCAGACCTTGGGGCCGATGCGACAAGGTCTCTTGGCACAAAGCAGGTGCTTCACCATTTCCGAATCACTTGCCGGGCGCGATCCCGCGCCGCCGCCCGCTCCCGCAATCCCTGGTTGCGTGTGGTCCAAAATGATGCAGCGTCGTTAATGAGTTGTTTACGGACGTCACTTAAGTCTTAACCCGTTCATTGATTGTTCCTGCGATTCAAGCACTAGCGGTGCCCGAGTTCCAGGCACACAAGCCAAGTCCCTCAAAACTCTGGGCTTTTTGTTGACGCCCCGCTCTTTCCCATGATATCCCATAACGTCCCATAGGTTATCGAAACCGCCTGGCCAGGGCCGACCATCCGGCCCACCAGGCATACCGGGATTTGAGGGGTTGCAGAGGCGATGACCGGGTTGGTCCAGCCGTTTATTTCGGCGGTGCCGGGCGCGCTCGACGGCAAGGGGCGGGTCTGCATCCCCGCGGCCTATCGCCAGATCCTCACTGCCCAGAACACCCCCGGCGTCTATGTCTGCCCCAGCTTCATCGATCCGGTGCTGGACTGCTTCGGCCAGCTCCTGCTGGACGAGACAACGCGCCGATATTCGGGACAGGACCCGTTTTTCTCGCCGGGCTTCGATGACGACGCCACCGCGCTGATCGCGCGCACGCAGCTGCTGAAGGTCGATGACACCGGCCGCGTCAGCCTGCCGGAATCGATGATCGAACATGCCGGCCTGAAGGACAAAGTCGTCTTCACCGGCAAGCTGCAGAAATTCCAGATCTGGGATGCCGGCCGCTATGCCGAGATCGAGGCCGCCGCGGTCGCCCGGGTGAAGGCCAAATACGAACGCATGCGGAGCGAAGG
>DASTRG010000039.1:0-17008 GCA_035761325.1 Rhizomicrobium sp.
CTGGGCGCCGATGCCATCACCAGCCTGGAGCGGGGCGGGGAGCTGACGGTCCGCAGCCTGGGTACCGTATGGGGCATCCTGGATGCGCACAGCCTGAATGATTTCAAGGTCTGGCTGCACGATCATGCGCGCTTCGCGGCACAGCCGATCTATTCCTTCCTGGCCACTCCGGGCTGGGGCGTTACCGGCGTGATCGGCGTGCTGTTGGCGTTCATCTTCGGCAAACGCCTGGGCCCCGAATAGGCGCGTTCTTTCGGCCGCCGGGTTCGTCGGCCGTGCTCGCGTACTCCCGGTACGCTCCGCGCGGCTTGCCCGGACGGCCAAAATCGACGCGCCTAAGACTCACGCGATTGGCCTGGCACCCACAGGACATCGCCCGCTCCGCCGTCATTGGCCAGGCGCGCCATCACGAACAGATGGTCGGACAGCCGGTTGATGTATTGCAGGACCGCCGGATTGACGACCGCTTCCTGCGCCAGCGCCGCGATCCGGGCTTCGGCCCGCCGCGCGACGGTGCGGGCCATGTGCAGATGCGCCGCCAACGGTGTGCCGCCCGGCAGGATGAAGCTGGTCAGCGGCGCCAGATGTTCGTTCATCGCGTCGATCTCGCGCTCCAGCCGCGCCACCTGGGCCGGGGTAACGCGCAGCGCGCCTTCCGCCTTTCTGCCGTCCTCCGGCACGCACAAGTCGGCCCCAAGGTCGAACAGTTCGTTCTGGATGCGCCCCAGCATCGCATCCCGTTCCCCATCGGCGTGCAGCCGGGCGATGCCGATGGCGGCGTTGGCCTCGTCCACCGCGCCGATGGCGGCCACGCGCAGTCCGGCCTTGGAAACCCGGCTGCCGTCGCCCAGCCCGGTTTCTCCGGCGTCTCCGCCGCGCGTGTAGATTTTATCCAGCCGAACCATGGGAAATCTGTCGCTTGCTCCCCGAAAACCAGCCTGTATGATCCGCCCGATCCGTCCGTATTTCCAGCGAATTTGCCGAGTCTGCCATGCCCGTAGAGGTCCCTGAAGTCGTAGAAGTCACCACCACCCGCGTCGCCTGCGACGGCAATGGCGGCGCGTTGGGCCACCCCAAGGTGTATCTGGAAATGGGCGATGAGAATTTCGTCGAATGCCCCTATTGCGACAGGCGTTTCGTCCTCAAGGACGGGGCTGGCGGGCACCATTGACTTCTCCAGGCCAGGGGGGCCTCAAAAAGGGGCATCATCTGTATCTGGTGGATGGCTCGGGCTATCTGTTCCGCGCTTATCACGCCCTGCCGCCTTTGTCGCGCAAGTCCGACGGCCTGCCCACCGGCGCCGTATCCGGCTACTGCAACATGCTGTGGAAGCTGCTGGAGGACATGAAGGGCAGCGAGGCGCCGACCCATCTGGCGGTCATTTTCGATGCCGGCGAAAAGACCTTCCGCAATGATTTCTATCCCCAATACAAGGCCCATCGGCCGCCGCCGCCCGAAGACCTGATCCCGCAATTTCCGCTGGTGCGCGATGCGACCCGCGCCTTTGGCGTCTCCTGCGTCGAGATGGCCGGCTTTGAAGCCGACGACCTGATCGCGACCTATGCGCGGCTGGCGCGCGAAGCGGGCGCGCGCTGCACCATCATCTCCTCCGACAAGGACCTGATGCAGCTGGTTGTCGACGGCAAGGTCGAACTGCTGGACACGATGAAGAACAGGCGCATCACCAGCGCCGAGGTGCTGGAGCGTTTCGGTGTCCCCCCCGGCAAGGTAGTGCAGGTCCAGGCGCTGGCCGGCGATTCCATCGACAATGTGCCCGGCGTGCGCGGCATTGGCGTGAAAACCGCGGCCGAGCTCATCAATAGCTATGGCGATGTGGAAACATTGCTGGCCCGCGCAGGCGAGATCAAGCAGAACAAAAGGCGCGAGACCCTTATCGAGAATGCGGAAAATGCCCGCCTGTCGCTGCGGCTGGTGACGCTGGACGCCCATGTGCCGATAAGCGAGCCGCCGGAGCGCTTCGCGGTGCGCGAGCCCGAGCCGAAGGCGCTGATCGCCTTCCTCAAGGCGATGGAGTTCACTACCATCACCAAACGCGCCGCCGCGCGTTTCCAGATCGAGGATCTGGACGCCATCGCTTCCGATCCGGCGCTGGCCAAGCCTGCGGATTTCAAGCTGGAACTGCCCAAGCCGGCGGTGCCCGCGATCTCGCCGGTGGAAGAAGCCATCCGCCGGCCCATCGACCACGACGCCTATGTCACGGTGACAACGCCCGGCGAGCTGGACCAATGGATCGCGCGGGCACACGCCGGCGGTGTCGTCTGTGTCGATACCGAAACCACTTCACTCGATCCCATGCAGGCGAGCCTGTGCGGCGTGTCGCTCGCAGTGGCGCCGGGCGAAGCCTGTTACATTCCCACCGGCCACCGCCGGGGCGAAGGCCTGTCTCTCGATTTTTCTTCCCAGGAAGGCGGCGGCGAAATCGAACAGATGCGCGAAGCCGATGTTATCGCGCGGCTGAAACCCTTGCTGGAAGACGATGCGGTCCTGAAGGTGGGCCAGAACCTGAAATATGACGCGGCGATATTTCTGGAACGCGGCATCCGTCTCGATCCCATCGACGACACGATGCTGATCTCCTATGTGCTGGAAGGCGGCCTGCACGGCCACGGCATGGATGAACTCAGCGAACTGCATCTTTCGCACACCCCCATTGCCTTCCGGGAAGTCGCAGGCAAGGGCAAGGACAAGATCGGCTTCGACTGCGTCCCGGTGAAGGACGCGACGCGCTATTCCGCCGAGGATGCCGACGTCACCCTGCGCCTGCACATGCTGCTCAAACCCCGGCTGGCCGAGGCCGGCAAGCGCGCCGTCTACGAAACGCTGGAGCGGCCGCTGGTGATGGTGCTGGCCGACATGGAGCGGGCGGGCATCACGATTGATCCCAACCTGCTGCGCCGGCTTTCCAACGATTTCGGCAAGCAGCAGGCGGCGCTGGAGATCAGGATCCACAAACTGGCCGGCGGCGCGTTCAATATCGGCTCGCCCAAACAGCTTGGCGACATCCTGTTCGGCAAGATGGGCGTGGAAGGCGGGCGCAAGACCAAGACCGGCGCCTGGTCCACCGACAGCGACGTGCTGGAGGACCTCGCCGCCCAGGGCCACGAGATCGCGCGCCTGGTGCTGGACTGGCGGGCGCTGGCCAAGCTGCGCGGCACCTATACCGACGCGCTGCCCGGCTTCATCAATCCCAGGACCGGACGCGTGCACACTTCTTACGCGATGGCCTCCACGTCCACCGGCCGGCTGGCCTCCAGCGAACCTAACCTGCAGAACATCCCGGTGCGGACAGAAGAGGGGCGGCGCATCCGCCAGGCGTTCGTGGCGCCCCAGGGATCAAAGCTGATCAGCGCCGACTACAGCCAGATCGAACTGCGCCTTCTGGCGCACATCGCCGACATTCCGCAGCTGAAAAAGGCTTTCGCCGAGGGATTGGACATCCACGCCATGACCGCGTCCGAAATCTTCGGCGTGCCGGTCAAGGACATGCCCGCCGAAGTGCGCCGTAGAGCCAAGGCGATCAATTTCGGCATCGTCTATGGCATATCGGGCTTCGGCCTCGCCAATCAGCTTGGCATCCCCCAGAGCGAGGCATCGGACTACATCAAGAAATACTTCGCCCGCTTTCCCGGCATCCGCGACTATATGGAAGCGACCAAGCAGTTCGCGCGCACCCATGGCTTTGTCGAGACCCTGTTCGGCCGGCGCATCCATGTTCGCGAAATCAACTCCAAGGTACCCGGTTTCCGCGGCGGGGCCGAGCGGGCGGCGATCAACGCACCGATTCAGGGCGCGGCCGCCGACATCATCCGCCGCGCCATGGTGCGCCTGCCGCCGCTGCTGCCCAAGTCGGTTAAGATGCTGCTGCAGGTGCATGACGAGCTGATCTTCGAGGCGCCGGAAAAGGATGTGGCGAAGGCGTCGAAGATCATCGTCGGCGTCATGGAAAAAGCCGCCCTGCCCGCCGTCGAAATCAGTGTGCCTCTGGTGGTGGAAGCGCGCGCCGCTGACAATTGGGATGCGGCGCATTGAACCCCTCGCGTCTTCGGCGCCCGCCGGCTCGTCTGGATGCAGCGCCCGCGCAGGGGAGGCGGGGCCTGTGCGCTGATACGAATTAAGCCGCGATGCTTTTCAGCCCCGTCTCCGGGGTGATGCCCGCCTTGCCCAGCATGTCCATCAGCCCGGCCATCAGGGTCTGGTTGTCGGGCTTTTCGGCGCCGGGCTGAAGGTTCGCCGTCTGCGCCGCCAGATAGCCGGTCAGGAAGCCGGGCCGTGACAGATGGCCCAGGATCAGTTCGCGCACCCGTGCCGACAGGGTTCCTTCGGTCAATACGCCGCCCGTCGCCAGCCGGAGCAGGGCCTGGGCCTTCTCGACATGACCGGTGTTGCGGGCCTCGATCGCTTCCAGAACGCGCCCGTTGGCCTCGATCCGGGCGGCGATGAAATCCAGCTTGGCGGCAAGCTCGCTCCGGGTCACGTCAATGAAACCGCTGCGAAGCACGCGCGCCTGAAGCTGGGCCAGCCGTTGCAACCGTGTCAGGACCGGCACCTTGGGATTGGAGAATTGCGCATCGAAAGCGGCCGATGTCAGGACCGGCATCAGGAACTTGGCCAGTTGGCGCTTGTTCTCGGCGCCGATGATGTTTTCCTCGACGAACAGAAGCGCTTCCAGCTTCTCGTCCGCCGGGGCGTCGCCGATATGGCGGCCCAACCCTTCAGCGGTAACCAGCCGCTTGGAACGCAGGGTGAAAGCGGCGATCAGGTCTTCGTGGCTCAAATATTTGCCGACGCCCAGCACGATGGAGTTGGCGATCACGCGCAGGGTCTTCAGCTCGTCCACCATGGATTCGGGACACAGCCGCTTGTTGCTTTTGAATTCGGCCACCAGCCGGTTGGCCACGGCGGTGCGCGAATTGGGCAGGGTGTCGGCGGCGAAATGCCCGGTCAGAGCCAGAAGGCCGCTTTTGGCATCGGCGGTGGGCTTGCCCAGGAACAGCGATACAAGCCGCAGCAATGCCTGGCCCAGATTCTCGGCGTCGCCGATCAGTTCATGCAGGGCGGCGGAGCCGCTCAGTACCTCGGCCATCACCGCGTCGATGGATGTCATCACCAGGTTGCGCGGGCCTTGCTCCTCGGGCGCCTGCTCCATCACGGTGATCAGCATCAGCACCTTTTCGTCCCAGCCCTTGGCCTCGGCCAGAAGCCGGGCAAGCGCGCCATTGAACAGATAGGCGGCGTTGGGCTGGGCGTGCAGCCGGCAGGCCAGCTCCGCGATCTTGCCGGGCTCGGGATTGGGGAACAGGCCGGCACGCTGGTCGCGATAGACGCGATGGATGGCCTGGGTGGTCAGCTCGTTCAGGTTCTTGATGATCTGCTGCACGGGGGTCTTGGTGGAAGAGGCCTGTGCCACCGCCACCTTCTGGATCGCGTGCTGATAGGCCGTGCCGGTGGCCTCGAACTTCTCCAGCATGTCGGCGCGGTGGATGAGTTCGGTGATGGTGATCTTGTTGCGGGCCAGAAAGTCGCCCAGCAGCCGCGTCATGGTCTGGCGTGCATGATACGAATAAAGATCGTCGGGCTTGAAGCAGGGCAGTGCGTGAGGCACGTCCTCCTCCGCGGGCGGCACCTTCATCTGGTTGTGCCCATCCTCGAAGATCTTGAGGGTGAGGTAGTCGCCGGTCTCCTCGTTATAGGTTTCCTTGATGACCTTCACGCCGGTGGCCTCATTGTGGGCCATCAGTTCCTGGGCGATGCGGATGGCGTCCTCGCGGCTGGAACGCACCTCATGCAGGGTCCAACCGCCCCGTGCGCCCGTGCGCCGGAATATCTCGAAGTGAATGTCCTGTCCCATTTGGGGGACACTGCCGCAGGCGGTTTTAAATGAGGGTTAAGGGCTGGGGCTTTTACAGGATGCCCGTGATAGCGGGGTTTGGGCCGCACAGGGCGCAGGCCGGATCCGCCGGCACCGCAATGGTACGAAAGCGCGCGGCCAGCGCTTCATAGACCATCAGGCTGCCTGCCAATGAGGTACCAATTCCGGTGATTTCCTTGATCGTCTCCAGCGCCTGCAGCGACCCCATGACTCCCGCGGCGGCGCCCAGCACGCCCGCTTCCGAACAGCTGGGTACGTTGTCGGGTGGCGGCGGGGCCGCGAACAGGCAGCGATGGCAGGGAAGGGTCCCGCGCGCCGCATAGGCTTTCCAGGTGGAAAGCTGGCCCTCGAACTCGGTCACGGCGGCGGAGACGAGCGGCTTGGCGGCAAAGAAACAGGCATCGCCCAGCAGGAAGCGGGTGGCGAAATTGTCGCTGCCGTCGGCGATGACATCATAGGCGGCGATCAGGTCGGTCACATTGGCCGCAGTTACCCGGAACGGATGAGGCACGACCGTCACACCGGGGTTGAGCGCGGCAACGGTTTCCGCCCCCGCCTCGACCTTGGAGCGGCCGATGTCGCAAGTGCGAAAAAGGATCTGGCGCTGCAAATTGGACAGGCTCACCTCGTCGTCGTCAGCCAGGCCAAGGGTGCCCACCCCCGCAGCCGCCAGATAGAGCGCGGCGGGACTGCCCAGGCCGCCGGCGCCGATCACCAGCACCCTGGCAGCTCGCAGTTTCGCCTGCCCCGCCCCGCCCACCTGGCGCAGAACCAGATGGCGCGCATAACGGTCAAGTTCGTCGTTGCTCAGGCCGGCCATCGTTAACCCTGTCATCGCCTTACCCAGAAATGGGATCCCAAAGCGCCCCGCATGGCGTGACAATGCGGTAACAAAAGTGGCTGCGCTGGGGGGAGAAGCGCCAAAAACTAACCCTTTGACCAGAAACTTTTTTTCGCCTCGCCTGTATACATTTGTGGCGGGCCGTACGGGAAGGTAGGTTGCATAAATTACCGCCCTCCCGCCGGCGCCCGCCGCGTAGTCCTGGAGTTCCCATGTCCGACAATAGCCTTTCCCGTCATGGCCTGCGCGATCTGTCGCGCGTCAATCTCAACCTCAGTGCGGCGTCGCTGTATGAGGAAGCGGTTCGCCGCGGCGAGGGCCATATCGCCAGGAATGGCCCGCTCGTGGTTCGCACCGGCCAGCACACCGGCCGCTCGGCCAATGACAAATACACCGTGCGCGACGAGACCACCGAAAAGACCGTGTGGTGGGACGCCAACAAGTCGATGACCCCGGCGCAGTTCGACACGCTCCACGCCGACATGATGAAGTTTGCCCAGGGCAAGGAGCTGTTCGCCAAGGACCTGTTCGGCGGCGCCGACCTGACTCATCGCATTTCGGTGCGCGTCATCACCGAATATGCCTGGCACTCCCTGTTTGTGCATCATCTGCTCATCCGCCCCAGCGCGGAGGAGATGAAGACCTTCGATCCTGAATTCACCATCATCGACCTGCCCAGCTTCACCGCCGATCCGGCGCGGCACGGCACCGTCAGCGGCACGGTGATCGCGGTGAATTTCGCAAGGAAGCTCGTGCTGATCGGCGGCACCTCCTATGCCGGCGAGATGAAGAAGTCGGTCTTCACCATCATGAACTATCTGATGCCGGCCAAGGGCGTGATGACCATGCACTGTTCCGCCAATGTCGGCGCCGACGGCAAATCGGCCATATTTTTCGGGCTTTCCGGCACCGGCAAAACCACACTGTCGGCGGATGCCAGCCGCACCCTGATCGGCGATGACGAGCACGGTTGGAGCGAGAACGGCATCTTCAACATCGAAGGCGGCTGCTATGCCAAGGTGATCCGCCTTTCGCGCGAGGCCGAACCCGAAATCTACTCCACCACCGAACGCTTCGGCACGGTGCTGGAAAATGTGGTGATGGACCCGGCTAGCCGCGAACTGGACCTCAACGATTCGACCTATGCGGAGAATACCCGCGCTGCCTATCCGATCGATTTCGTGCCCAATGCCAGCCTGACGGGGCGCGCCACGCATCCCAGCAACGTGATCCTGCTGACGGCGGACGCCTTCGGCGTCCTGCCGCCCATCGCCAAGCTGACGCCCAGCCAGGCGATGTACCACTTCCTGTCGGGCTTCACCGCCAAGGTGGCGGGCACCGAAAAGGGGCTGGGCAAGGAGCCGCAGCCGACTTTCTCGACCTGTTTCGGGGCGCCGTTCATGCCGCGCCATCCGTCCGAATACGGCAATCTGCTGCGCGATTTGATCGGCCGTCACCAGACCGACTGCTGGCTGGTCAATACCGGCTGGACGGGCGGCGCCTTCGGCACCGGCAGCCGCATGCCGATCAGGGCCACCCGCGCGCTCCTGAACGCGGCGCTGGACGGCAGCCTGGCCAATGTGGAGATGCGGATCGACCCGAACTTCAGGTTCCGGGTGCCGGTGGGCGTACCCGGCGTCGATGCCGCGATCCTCAATCCCCGGGAGACCTGGGCCGACAAGGCAGCCTACGACGCCCAGGCCCGGAAGCTGGCGCGCATGTTCCGCGAGAACTTCAGGAAGTTCGAGGCCCATGTCGGCGAGGATGTGCTGGCGGCCGCGCCTGTCCTGGCCGAGGCGGCGGAATAACAGTCATTCAGCCACTTACCGCACAGGGTGCAGCATTTTCCATGCTGCACCCTTTTCTCTGCGGAAGCAGAACAAGGTGCAGCAAATCAGGCCGCTGCCCACGCCATTTCCACCGGCAGAAGATCGGAAGGAGCGAACTCCAGATGCAGCACCCGCCGGTGGCATGGGCGCGCCGCCGGGGACGAAGCGTGAAGGAGCAGGGGGCGCATAAACAAGACGTCGCCGGTTTTCGCCAAGATCGCCTGACCGAGGCCGCCCTCTGTTCGAGCGCGGATCGCATCACGACTCAGGACGCCATTGGTATGGCTTCCGGCGATCACCCGCAGCGGTCCGTTGTCATCGTCGCAGTCATCCAGGTGCAGCCGCACCGTCACCATCCGGGCCAGGATCGCTGCGGGCGGCTGGACATGCAACACGCCGCGTTTCATGGACCAATTGCTCCAGCCTTCGATCTTTCTCTCTTCCCGGACGGCCACCGACAGGTCCTGATGCCAGAGCACCGGCCAGTTGGCAGCTTCGGTCTTGTCAAAGAACAACCCCCGTACCACGCGATAAGTGTTCCCCAGGACCGGTATGAGAAGATCACGGAGCACTGGCGACGCGCCTATCGCGGCCACGCCGTGCATGTGGAGCAGATTGCGGGCACCGAATGTCTGCCCCCCACGCTCGATGCGGGAGATCTCGGTTTGTTCAAGATCGGCTATTAGGCCTGCGACTTGATCCGCAGCAAAAACCGCTTGCACAAAGGCGAAACCGTCACGCTCCAGCACAGCCTGCAGCATCAAATCTTCCGATACACCCACACCTGCGCGGGCGGAACATTGGCCCAGACCATTGCCGCACGGCGCAGCGCGAAACCTTCCGGCGCGGCGACGGGTGCGTTGGTGCCATAGGAGAACTGGATGATGGGTGCCCCCGGCGCAAGGCGGCGCACCAGGGCCTCCATGAAGGCGCGCCGCCTCGCCATCGGAAAATTCAGCAGCGGCAGGCCTGAGATGATGGCAGCAAAGGGGGCGCGCGGTCCGGGCCCCAGCGTATGAGCCAGATCGAAGGCATCGCCCCGTATCACTTCCACCGCGGGATAGCGGCTCGCCAGCTCCGCCGACATTTCGGGATCGTATTCCACGGTCGTCAGCCGTTCCGGCGGCACGCCGTGATCAAGGATCGCCTGGGTGATCGCGCCGGTGCCGGGCCCCAGTTCCAGAACGGGACCGGCGAGAGGGTTGCCGATCTGGCGGGCGATGGCATGGGAGAGCGCGGGGCCGGAGGGCAGGACCGCGCCGATATTCTTGGGACGCGCGATCAAGGCGCGAAGGAAGCGCAGATTATCGGCCAGGCTGTTTCGCGGCGCAGGTCTGAAGACGGTTCTGGCGGTCAACAAGAAACCCTTTCGCGCGGGAAGGCGGAACCCAACCTTAGGCTAAAAGAACAATCGGGCGAAGTGGTTAGTTGCAGCCGGCGAAAATCCTCCCCCTTCGGGGCAAAGGCCTGGCAAGGGGGAGGCGTCAGCAACGCAGTGTCAGCCGGAGGCAGACCGAATGGCTGACGGAGGGGGGCTTATGAGTCCCCTTTCCAGAATTCCTTCAACCGGGCCAGGAAGCCTTCGGCCTCCGGCTGGCAGCCGGCCTGGCTCTCGGCTTCGAACTCGCGCAGCAATTCCTTCTGCCGCTTCGACATCTTTACGGGCGTTTCGACCGCCAGCTCGACGTACAGGTCGCCGCGCTGGGCGCTGCGCAGCACCGGCATCCCCTTGCCCCTGAGCCGGAACTGCCTGCCCGGCTGGGTGCCTTCGGGAATTTTCACGCCGGCGCGGCCGCCGTCCAGCGTGGGCACTTCCATGCTGCCGCCCAGGGCCGCGGTGACAAAGCTCACCGGCACGCGGCAGTGCAGGTCATGGCCATCGCGCTGGAAGATGGGATGTTCGGCAATGGACAGGAAGATATAGAGGTCGCCTGCCGGTCCGCCATTCAGTCCCGCCTGGCCTTCGCCCGACAGGCGGATGCGCGTGCCTTCCTCGACGCCGGGCGGCACATCGACATTCAGCGTGCGCTCTTTCTGCATCAGGCCGGTGCCGCTGCAGGCCTTGCAGGGATGGCGCACGATCTTGCCGGCGCCCCGGCAGCCATGACAGGTGCGCTCAATCGTGAAGAAGCCCTGGGTGGCACGCACCTTGCCGTGCCCGCCGCAGGTGGGGCAGGTCTCGGCGGCGTGGCCGGCCTGGGCGCCCGAGCCGCCGCAGGCATCGCAGGCGACCTGGGTCGGCACCTTGATCTCGGCGGTGCGGCCGGTGAAAGCCTCTTCCAGCGTGATCGTCAGATTGTAACGCAGGTCGGCGCCGCGGTTGCGGCGGCCGGCGCGCGCCCGTCCGCCCATGATGTCGCCGAAGAAATCCTCGAACACCTCGCTGAACGAGCCGGCGAAATCCCCGAACGGATTGCCGGCGCGCGCGCCCGCCGCGCCCCACATGCCGCCATTGCCGCCTTCAAAGGCGGCATGGCCGAACCGGTCATAGGCGGCGCGCTTCTGGTCGTCCTTCAGGACGTCGTAGGCTTCGTTGATTTCCTTGAACTTGATCTCGGCGGTGTGGTCGCCGGGATTGCGATCGGGGTGGAATTTCATCGCCAGCTTGCGATAGGCGGACTTCAACATGTCCGCACTGGCACCCCGCGGGACTTCCAGGGTCTCGTAATAGCAGCGCTTCGTACTCATTGCCCCAAACTGCTCAAACTCCGCCCCCTGCGGCCTTCGCTACCGTTCGTCACGTGCGTCGCGCCATACATTCCCAGGTGGCCGGGCCATCCTTGCTCTCTTACGCGTTTTTTTGCGCGGAGAATGACCCGGGCTGGTGTTATGCGGCGCCTTTCTTGGAGTCATCGACCTCCTCGAAATCGGCATCCACGACATTGTCATCCTTGCCCGCGTCGGCGGTGCCCTCGGTAGCGGCGGCGGCATCTGCGCCGCCCTCGGCCGCCTGCTGGGCCTTGTACATGGCCTCGCCCAGCTTCATCGACGCCTGGGCCAGGGCATTGGTCTTGGCCTTCACATCCTCGACGTCATCGGCCTTGACCGATTCCTTCAGGGCGGCGATCGCGGTCTCGATGTTGGTCTTTTCTTCGGCGCCGACCTTGTCGCCATGCTCGGAAAGAGCCTTTTCGGTGGAGTGGATCAGGGCGTCGGCCTGGTTGCGGGCCTCGACCAGTTCCTTGCGCTTCTTGTCCTCGGCCGCGTGCTCTTCGGCATCCTTGACCATCTTCTGGATGTCGGTATCCGAAAGGCCGCCGCTGGCCTGGATGCGAATCTGCTGCTCCTTGCCGGTGGCCTTGTCCTTGGCGGTGACCGAAACGATGCCGTTGGCGTCGATGTCGAAGGTGACTTCGATCTGGGGGACGCCGCGCGGCGCCGGCGGAATGCCCGTGAGGTCGAAACGGCCCAGCGACTTGTTGTCGGCCGCCATTTCACGTTCGCCCTGGAAGACATTGATCGTCACGGCCGTCTGGTTGTCCTCGGCGGTCGAGAAGATGTTGCTCTTCTTGGTCGGGATGGTGGTGTTGCGGTCAATCAGCCGGGTGAAGACGCCGCCCAGGGTCTCGATGCCCAGCGACAGCGGGGTCACATCCAGCAGCAGCACGTCCTTGACTTCGCCCTTCAGCACGCCGCCCTGGATGGCGGCGCCGATGGCGACCACTTCGTCGGGGTTGACGCCCTTGTGGGGTTCCTTGCCGCCGAAGATCTGCTTCACGGCGTCCTGCACCTTGGGCATGCGGGTCATGCCGCCGACCAGGATCACTTCGTCGATCTGGCTGGCGGTGACGCCGGCATCCTTCAGCGCCTGCTTCACCGGGCCGACCGTCTTCTGGATCAGCTCGTCGACCAGGCTTTCCAGCTTGGCGCGGGTGATCTTGATGGTCAGGTGCTTGGGGCCCGATGCATCCGCGGTGATGAAGGGCAGGTTGACTTCGGTCTGCTGGCTCGACGACAGCTCGATCTTGGCCTTTTCGGCGGCATCCTTGAGCCGCTGCAGGGCCAGCCGGTCGGAGCGCAGGTCGATGCCGTTCTCTTTCTTGAACTCGTCGGCCAGATAGTTGACCACGCGGGTGTCGAAATCCTCACCACCCAGGAAGGTGTCGCCGTTGGTGGACTTCACCTCGAAGACGCCGTCGCCGATCTCAAGGATCGAGACGTCGAAGGTGCCGCCGCCAAGGTCATAGACCGCGATGGTGCCGCTGGTCTTCTTGTCCAGGCCATAGGCAAGCGCCGCCGCGGTGGGCTCGTTGATGATGCGAAGAACCTCAAGGCCGGCGATCTTGCCGGCGTCCTTGGTGGCCTGGCGCTGGGCGTCATTGAAGTAGGCCGGAACGGTGATCACCGCCTGGGTGACCTTCTCGCCCAGATGGGCCTCGGCCGTTTCCTTCATCTTGGTCAGGATGAAGGCGGAGATTTCGCTGGGGCTGTATTTCCTGGCGTCGCGTCCCTGCACCCAGGCGTCGCCATTGTCGGCCTTGACGATCTTGTAGGGGACCATGCCCATGTCCTTCTGGGTCATGGGATCGTCGAAGCGGCGCCCGATCAGGCGCTTGATGGCGAAGAAGGTGTATTCGGGATTGGTGACGGCCTGGCGCTTGGCGGGCTGTCCGACCAGGCGCTCGCCATCGGGGGCAAAAGCGACGATGGAGGGGGTGGTGCGGGCGCCTTCCGCGTTTTCGATGACCTTTGGAGCTGCGCCTTCCATCACCGCGACGCAGGAGTTGGTCGTGCCCAGATCGATGCCAATTACTTTAGCCATGACGTGTTCCTCTCAAACGAGCATGGAAACCTGGCCCCTGAAAGGCGCCCTCCGGCCCATCCCATTGAATTCTTTGACAGAATACGCAAGACCCCAAAGCCCTTGCGTACCACAGGGGGTATATAGGCAGGGGCTCGGGAATTGCCAAGCCTTTGGGCCGAATCAGGCCCGTTTCATCCATTCAGAAACCAGAATTCGTAATTGAGCAGGCTGGCAAAGCCAGTCCAGCCCAGATAGGGCACCAGGATCACTCCCGCGGTGGGGTCGAGGCGCCAGAACAGGACCAGGGTGGCCAGAAGGGCCAGGTCCAGCGCCAGCAATACCGCAAGTGCGAAGCCGATCTGGTGCATGCCGAAAAAGACGGCGCTCCAGCAGAGGTTCAGGAACAACTGCCCCGCAAAGGCATAAAGCGCCGGATTTCTCAGGCCCGTCTTCCGCCACACCCGCCAGGCCGCCACTGCCATCAGAATGTAAAGCGTGGTCCAGACGGGGGCGAAGACCCAGTTGGGCGGGGCAATCGCAGGCCGGATAAGGGCCGCGTACCAGCCCGGGATCGACGGTTCTGTAAACAGGCTGGCGATGGCGCCCACCCCCAGCGTGACGATCAGAAACAACCCCAGGGGACGATAGCGGGCGCGTTTCTGGTCCGTCCATTCCACGGCAGTTTCCCCTGTTGCGCGGCCAAGGATAGGCTTTGGCCCCTCAATCTGTCACGAGCAGCGTCATGGAGAGTGTAACCCGTCGCACCGGCCTGGTCCTGATGGGGTCGGCGGCCCTCGGGGCGAGCGCATGTGTGCCGGCGCGGGCGGCCCCGCGGGCCGATGCGGCTTTTGGCGCCCTGACAAGGCGCTGGCTGGAAAGCTGGCTGGTGTTGCAGCCGGTGACCGCGACCTATATCGGCGATCATCGTTTCGACGACCAGATCGACGACATGAGCCCTTTGGGCCGGCGGGCGCGCACCGGCCGCTGGCGTGGGTTGCTGCGGGAACTGGCAGGCATCGACCGCGCGCAACTGTCCCGCGACAATCAGGTCGATGCGGCGATCCTGAAAACGCAGCTCGAATACATGATCTGGGACGACGAACGCCTGCAAAGCTGGGCCTGGGACGCATATGGCTGGTCGCAACTGTGCGGCAACGCGCTCTATCTGCTGATGGCGCGCGACTTCGCGCCGATGGCCGTGCGCCTGAAATCAGCCACCGCGCGGATGAAACGCCTGCCGCTGCTGCTGGAGCAAATGCGCGCCAGCATAATGCCGGCGCGCGTGCCGCCAATTCACGCGGCCACCGCGGCGGCGCAGGCCGGCGGCATCATGGACATTGTCGACTCCATGATCCTGCCGCAGGCCAAGGCATTGACGCCCGAGGAACAGGCGGCGCTGAAGACCGCGGCCGATATTCTGCGCGGGGCGGTCAAGGTGCACCGGCAATGGCTGGACAAGGTGCTGGTGCCGAATGCCAGAGGCGATTTCCGGCTGGGCGGCAAGCTGTTCGACGAGAAACTGGCCTTCACGCTCAATTCCGCCCTGTCGCGCAAGGACATTCGCGCCCGCGCGGAAGCGGCGTTGAAACAGACCCGCGCGCAGATGCACCAACTTGCCAAACAGGTGCTGGGCGCGCGTGCGAAGGCGATGGACGAGGAGGCGGCGATCAAGGCCGCGCTGGACCTGGCTGCCGCCGACAGGCCGTCGCCCGACCGCCTGGCCGACACGTCCCGCAACGCGGTGGCGATGGCGGCCAGATTCGTGCGCCGGAAGAACCTGATCACCCTGCCTGACGCGCCGGTTCAGATCATCATGATGCCGAAATTCCAGCAGGGTTTTTCAGTGGCCTATTGCGATCCCCCCGGGCCACTGGACAAGGATCTGCCGACGTTCTACGCCGTCTCGCCCATCCCCAAGGCCTGGACCAGGGCGCAGACCGACAGCTTCCTGCGCGAATACAATAATCGCGCCATCGCCGACATCGCCGTGCATGAGGCAATGCCGGGCCATTACGTCCAGCTCTGGCACGCCAACAAGTGTCCGTCGATGATCCGCAGCGTCCTGTGGTCGGGCAGTTTTGTGGAGGGCTGGGCCGCCTATGCCGAAAACATGATGGCCGAGCAGGGCTTCTATCACGGCGACCCGCTCTACCGCCTGACGCAGTTGAAGGTCTATCTGCGCACCATCACCAACGCGATCCTGGACCAGGCAATCCATTGTGACGGGATGACCGAAGCCGGCGCGATGAACCTGATGACGCAGATGGCGTTTCAGGAGCACAGCGAGGCGGCGGGCAAATGGACTCGCGCGCGCCTGTCATCGACCCAGCTCTCCACCTATTTCGTCGGCCGCGCCGAGCATGACGCCATCCGCGCGCGGGCGCAGAAGAAGGATAGTTTCAGCCTCAGGGCATACCATGACAGGGTGCTGTCGTTCGGCTCGCCGCCTGCGCGCTTCGCCGAGGCGCTGTTGTTCGGCGATGCTATCACATAATCATCCTCCCCCGCGTGCGGGGGAGGGGAACCGCGTAGCGGTGGAGGGGGCATGCGAGAGCCGGAACGGAAATCGCGAAAACAGGCCAAGGCGTTGCGCCGCAGCATGACCAAGGCGGAAGTTATCCTGTGGCAGCATCTTCGGCGCAATGCGATCAAGGGCGGGCGCTTCCGCCGCCAGCATCCCATCGGGCCTTTTATCGCCGATTTCGCCTGCGCGCCCTTGCGCCTGGTGATTGAGGTCGATGGCGCCACGCATGCGTCAGACCGCGAATTGGATCACGACCGCCGGCGCGACCTGTTTTTGCGCCGGCAAGGCTGGCGCGTGGTGCGAATTCGCAATGACGACATCCGCACAAATCTGGATCGTGTGTTGGAAATGATTGCCAGTCTTGTCCCCCCTCCGCCCGCCTGACGGCGGGCACCTCCCCCGTAAACGGGGGAGGATGAATATGTGAGGAATTGCAGCGAACTCCTTTTTATCCTCCCCCGCAGAGCGGGGGAGGGGGACCGCGCAGCGGTGGAGGGGGCGTTACCGCGCCGCGTGGTCGGCCACCACCTGGGCCATGCAGGCGGCGATTTTTTTGGCCATGCCGACGTGCAGGAATTCGTTGGGGCCATGGGCATTGGAATGCGGGCCCAGCACGCCCGTGACCACGAACTGGGTTCCGGGGAATTTTTCGCCCAGCATCGCCATGAAGGGGATGGAGCCGCCTTCGCCATGAAACGCCACCGGCTTGCCGAACGCCGCATGACTGGCTTTATCCAGCGAGGCTTCCAGCCACGGCGCCAGGGTGGGCGCGTTCCAGCCATTCTCGCCCCGCGGGGCGTCGAACGTCACCTCGGCGGCATAGGGCGGATCGCGCTCCAGCGCCGCCTTCACCGCCGCGCGCGCCGCTTCCGCCTTTGCCGTGGGCGGCAGGCGCAGCGACAGCTTCAGCGTCGAATAGGGCAGCAGCACATTGCCGCCGGCTTCCGGCAGCGGATAGCCGGCGATGGCGGTGACCGCCAGTTGCGGCATCCAGGTCTTCTCCAGGATGCGCGCGGCGTTATCGGCACCCATCGGCTTTGTGCCGCCCGCGAACGGCAGTTCAGTGAACACCGTGTCGCCCAGGATTTCGGCGGTCGCCTTCGCCTGTCGCACCCGGTCGTCAGGAATGGGCGCGAACAGTTCGGGCAGCAGCATCCGCCCGCTGGTCTCGTCCTCGACG
>DASTRG010000040.1:0-11919 GCA_035761325.1 Rhizomicrobium sp.
CGGTGCCCAACTTCGAGATTTTTGAATTTTCTTTCGGTGAAGTTCCCTGGCGCTTGGAGTTTGTGGATCCGCCTGAGCTGGTCAGCGGCAGTCGCCTGCAACTGACGGATCGTCCCGCCATAAACGAGAAGGTGGCAGCAAAGTACGCTATCTAAGTTCGATTTCCGGTGCCGGTTCGCTCACCCCCTGGGCGAAGGTTTGGTCTAGCGGTCGGGATCGGGTCGGCAATTTTCATCAATGGTTGGCCCGGTCCCCTTTTTATTCAAGTGCTCCGCCCCCCTGAAACCCCGATGAACTAGAGTTTTCCGGTTTTGTCGTGATTGCGGGCTGGTTGTGACAGATGCAACGAAGAGGCGGAGTCGTTGCTGTGCAACATCGTTTGAATTTCGTCGGGCTGGACTTCTGGCGCGAACAGAGCGTGGTTGCAGGTATGAAGCGCCGTGCCAAATCTGTCAGATCCGCGGATAGTCAGAATCAAATCGAGATCGTCTCCAAAATTGAGGAGATTAACAGCCTCACTCTCGAGGCGCTGCGAGTTCTTTGGCGCGCCGAATTCCGCTGCGAGCCACCTAAGGGTTTATCCCGAGATCTATTGGTTCGAACGTTGGCTTGGCGCCTTCAGGAGAAAGATTTCGGCGGCCATGACAAGGCCACGCGGGCCCTGCTGGATGCTTATGCTGGAGGCAAGGCCGCCGCCATGCATCGCCGCCTGAAAGCCGGAACGGTCCTCGTCCGCGAATACCAAAACACCCGCCATACAGTCACCATCATGCCCGACGGCTATCTGTGGCAGGACAAGACCTATCCAAACCTGACGCTGATCGCCCGCGCCATCACGGGGACCAACTGGAACGGCCCAAGGTTCTTTGGCCTGCGGCAAGGGCCCAGGAAGACGAACGAGCAAAAGGCGACGTCGTTGTGAGTGGATCGCACAAAACCATCCGCTGCGCGGTCTATACCCGCAAATCCACCGAGCATAATTTGGATTTGGAAT
This sequence comes from Rhizomicrobium sp., assembly GCA_035761325.1. Taxonomy (GTDB): domain Bacteria; phylum Pseudomonadota; class Alphaproteobacteria; order Micropepsales; family Micropepsaceae; genus Rhizomicrobium. Next base: position 995 of record DASTRG010000040.1, read on the forward strand.
TCAACTCGCTCGATGCCCAACGCGAGGCTTGCGAGGCGTACATCAAGAGCCAGTTGCATGAGGGTTGGCGGCTGTTGTCACAACGCTATGACGATGGCGGGATTTCGGGGGCGACTTTGGTACGGCCGGACCTACAGCGGTTGCTGGCCGATATCCGGGCCGGGAAGGTCGATACGGTCGTCGTTTATAAGGTCGACCGGCTGACCCGTTCGCTGACGGACTTCGCCAAGCTGGTGGAACTGTTCGACGCCCATGGAGTGTCGTTTGTGTCGATCACCCAGGCCTTCAACACCACCAACAGCATGGGTCGGCTGACCCTCAATGTGCTTTTGTCTTTTGCTCAGTTCGAGCGAGAGGTGATCGGCGAGCGGGTGCGCGACAAGGTGGCGGCCTCAAAACGCAAGGGCTTGTGGATGGGCGGCCCGGCCCCTTTGGGCTATGCCAGCCAGGATAAGAAGCTGGTCGTCGTCCCCGAGGAGGCCGAGACCGTGCGGTGGATCTTCCGGCGGTACCTGGAACTGGGCTCGACCGATCGGCTTTTAGATGAGCTTCGCCAAAGGAGCATTCGTACGAAGGTCCAGAACCGGTCCGATGGACAGACGCGCGGCGGAATCGCCTTCCGCAAAGGGACTTTGGTCCATCTGCTCAAGAATCGGTGCTATGCTGGCGAGATTGCCCACCGTGGCGAAATCCATGCCGCCGAGCATGCACCCATCGTGGACCGCGAGACCTTTGACGCCGTTCAGGCCCGGCTGGCCGCCAACCGAACCGCCCGCACGGCCCGGCTCAAGGCCTCGCCCTTCCTGCTCACCGGGCGGATCTATGATAGCGCGGGATATCGGATGAGCCCGGTCCATACTGGCAAGAAGGGCGTCCGCTACCGCTATTATGCCTCCCAGGCCCTGCTGCAGGCCAACAGAGACCAAGCTGGGCAGGTGAGCCGGGTACCGGCTCCCGAAATCGAGGCTGCGGTCTTGGGCTGCGTCCGGGGCCGCTTTGGCGTTTGGGGGGCGCCGAGCCAAGACCGCGATCTCATCGAGGCCCATGTCTGGAAGGTCACCGTGCGGGCCGAGGTGCTTGAGGTTGTGTTGCTGGACCCTACGGCAGCCGCGGGCGATCCCTCGGGGGCCAGCCAAACCCAGACTGTTATGCTGGACTGGGTGCGTAAACCCTATGTGGCGGTCAAAGGGATAACCCATGCCCCGTCTGAAGGGCGACAGAACGATCTGCGCGCCCGGGACGGGCTTTTGACCGCCATCGGCAAAGCCCGGCTGTGGGTCGAGGAGCTCGTCGCGGGCGGTTCGGCCGCCACCATCGCAAAGCGTGAGGGCAAGGGGGAACGCCAGATCCGGCTGCTGTTGCCCTTGGCCTTTGTCCCACCCAAGATGGTTCAAGATCTGGTTGCGGGAAGTGGGCCGGTGCCGACGGTTTCTGACTTGGCGCGCAAGGTGCCATTGGTCTGGCCGACCTGAAGCTACCGGCCACCCGTTGCAGCGCCAAGTGCATGCCGGCGCTATTCTCAGAATAGGCGCTTATACGAAAATGGAACTTTAGAGCGGCACACGTGATGTTGGAGTTCCGCATCCGCTGTGCTTGCGAGAGAAATGCGGCGCGCCACTATCATCGCGCGGTGTTATGCCCGCAATCGATCATCAGCCGCTGCGCACATTTGAAAAGGTGCGGTTTACAGCGCTGCTCTACTTGCCTAAGACAAAGCGGCATTAAGAGACGGAGCTATTTGAACAGTGGCAACACAGAAATCTGCAGCGCGCAAGAAAGCGATTAAGAAGACCCGGCGTAAGCCCTATACCAAAGAAGACGTCCGCGCCCTAAAGGCCTATTCCAAGGCGCGAACGCCGGTTGCCAAAGTGGCCCGGCAAATGAAGCGGTCGCCCGCCGCGTTGCGCAACAAAGCGACCCAGCTGGGTATTGGTCTGGGACACAGACGCTAAGATAAGTGGCTGGCCGAAGCCGCAATATGTGCTTCCGAAAACCGGCGTATCGTTCCAGCGTTGATGGCCGCCATTGCGATCTGAAGAAGCTGACAAAGACCAACTTCACCTTGTCCTTGAAGCCCGGAATAGCGTTGACGTCAGCGAGCGAATATGCGGCCGTCCATCGCCTTGTGGGCCCCTACATCCAGGAAGGCGTCGAGGCCACAGTCCCTCCCGCCACCCGCCAGGTGGTGGAGGTCGTTACCGAGCGCCCGGGCCATGACGGGGCGTCGCTGGCGGAAGAGTTGGGACTGGAAAGTCGTCGGTGCAACGCCGTGCCAGGGCCGCCGCTACGGCCGGCTATATCAAGAACCTAGAGTATCGCTCGCGTCAGCCGGCCCACTATGTCCTAGGTGATCCGTTGCGCGACGAGATCACCATCCTGCCGTCGCCGGAGGAACTGTAGGCGACTATTGCACTATTGCACTGAAAACTGAAGGTACCCCCACCCGGGCCGTTAGCAGCCTGGGTGGGACTATCCGGACACCTGCTTGAGCATGGTCCTGGCCAACGGCCCCTGCTATCCCGAGGCCTTGGGCCGTCTTGGCGATAGAGTTGGGCGTTATGGCTAGCGCATGCTGATCGGGCACTGGGAGAGGCAAAAAGGCTACGGTTCACTCACGTGCCCGCTCCCGTGCCGGTATCGACCCCTTCCTTCCTATAGCAATGCTCCCTTCCACGCCAATTTCTATCAATTCGCGTGATATAAAAACAGCCAGGCAGGTCAACGGCTGAATAATAAAAATCAGTAAGGAATTGCGCTGAAACTAGCGGATCGGCTGATCGGCGTCCCGCAGCCACACGTAGATGGCGGGTATCACCAAAACTGTTAGAAGGGTCGAGGACGCAAGTCCGAACAACAGGGATATTGCCAGGCCCTGGAAGATGGGATCCGTGAGAATGGTTGCCGCGCCTATCATCGCTGCCAGCGCGGTCAGCACGATGGGGCGGAAACGGGTCGCGCCTGCTTCCAATAGGACCTCGCGAAGCGGCACGCCGCTTGCCGCGCCGTGGCGGATGAAATCCACCAAAAGGATCGAGTTGCGGACAATGATGCCGGCGAGCGCAATGAACCCGATCATCGAAGTTGCAGTGAAGGGCGCGCCAAACAACCAATGCCCTAGCACAATCCCGATGAGGGTGAGCGGTATGGGAGTCAAGATCACCAGCGGCAGCTTGAAGCTTTTGAACTGCGCGACTACCAGGACATAGATACCGAGGATGGCGATCATGAAGGCCGCGCCCATGTCGCGAAAGGTCACCCAGGTCACTTCCCATTCTCCGTCCCACAACAGCGATGGCTGTGCTTCGCTGGTCGGCTGCCCATGCATCAGCAATTGTGGTGGCGGCAACTTGCCCCAATCATGCTCCCGCACGCGCTTGTCCACCGCCATCATCCCATAGAGCGGAGCTTCGAAATCACCGGCGAGCTCTGCCGTCACCATGTCCGCATAATGGCCGTCCCGGCGGAAAATTGTCGGGGTGCCTAGCTCCTGCGTCACGCTGACCACATCGCCGAGCTCGACGACTGCCTTGTTGCCAGGCTGGGCATTGGCGGGCACCGGCGTTGATGCGAGCTTCTGAGACCAGGTAAGGTCATTCTTGGGCTCGCGGACGACGATCTCCAACGGATCGCGGTCGGCCCCGCGATGGGAATAACCTACCGCCTGTCCACCCAGCAGCGCTCCCAGCGTGTCATAAACGTCGCTTTGCTCGACCCCGAAATATTCCAGCCTGTCTTGGTCGATGGAGATGCGCAGGCGCGGCCTGGGGACGCCCCAACTGTCATCCACATCGACAATATAGGGCACTGATCGGAACAGTTTTTCGGTTTCCTCGGCCACGGCGCGGCGTGTCTTGCTGTCCGGGCCATATATTTCCGCCAGCAGGGTGGATAGCACGGGCGGGCCGGGCGGCACTTCCACCACTTTAATTGAGGTACCAGCGGGAAAGGCCAGGGTGGAAAGTTTGCGGCGCAGGTCCAGCGCGATGGCATGGCTTTCACGGCTGCGGTCGGCCTTGTCGGTCAGATTGACCGCCAGCTCGCCCAGTTCCGGCTGGGTGCGAAGATAGTAGTGCCGCACCAGTCCATTGAAATTGAACGGCGCCGGCGTGCCGGCGTAGGCCTGGATTGAGGTGACTTCCGGCAATGATCTGACGACGGCCCCTGCTCGCAGTAGCGCCCGGCCGGTGTCCTCCAGCGTTGCTCCCTCAGGCAGGTCCACCATGACAGCCAATTCGGACTTATTGTCGAAAGGCAGCAGCTTGACGGTGACGTTTTTGGTGACGAAGAGCAGGCAGACGAGAACGGTCGCGCCGGCCACGTAGAGAAGAAAGCGGCTGGCACTGCGCCGGGAGGCGACAACGGGTTTCGCCATGCGCCGATAGAGCGCCCCAAGCCGTCCTTCGCCATGTTCAGCCTGAAGGTGCCTGCGGCGGGGCTTGCCGGAAATCTTCAGCATCGCCCAGGGCGCGATCACCATGGCGACGAAAAAAGACAGTAGCATGGCCGCCGATGCATTGGCGGGAATGGGCGCCATGTAGGGTCCCATCATACCCGAAACGAAAAGCATCGGCAGCAGCGCCGCCACAACAGTTAAGGTTGCAACGATTGTGGGATTGCCGACTTCCGCAACCGCCGCGACGGCGGCTGTCATGCGGTCGCGGCCGTCATTCATGCCCCAATGGCGGGAAATATTTTCGATCACGACGATCGCGTCGTCCACCAGAATGCCGATTGAAAAGATCAGCGCGAACAGGCTTACCCGATTGATAGTGTAGCCCATCACATAGGCGGCGAACAAAGTCAGCAGGATGGTGGTGGGAATGACGATCAGGGTAACGCCGGCCTCGCGCCAGCCGATCACCAGGCCGATCAGGAGCACGATAGAAACAGTGGCCAGAGCCAGGTGGAACAGAAGCTCGTTGGCCTTGTCGTTGGCGGTCTTGCCGTAGTCGCGGGTGATCTCGACCCGAACGTCTGGCGGAATGAGCGTCCCCTTGAGGGCGTCAGCGCGGGCCACTAGATCCTTGGAAACAACAACCGCATTGGCGCCCGCCCGCTTGGCGAAGGCAATGGTGACGGCAGGGCCGGTGTTCCAGCCGCCTTGGGTTGTGCGGTTCATGGACCAGACATGCTGCTCGGTGGGGCTGGGTCCAATCACGGTGCGGGCCAGGTCGCGCACATAGACGGGCCGCCCGTCGCGGGTGGTCACCAGAAGTAGGCCAATATCGGGAATTCCTTGGAGCGTGCGGCCCGCAACAGCCTGGAGCATGCGTCCATCCTGCCGGAGCTGTCCGGCCAGGAAGGAGCGATTGGCGCCTTTGATCTTCGCTTCCAGTTGCTGCAGCGTCACACCGTACAGCGACAGCTTTTCCGGGTCTGGCTCAACGCTGATTTCCTGGGCGCCGCCACCCGCCAAATAGGTCAGGCCGACATTGTCCGCCTTGTCGAGTTCGCCCTGGACCTTTTCCGCCAGCTGAAGAATGTCCTTTTCATTCCAGCGCGCTGTGGCTTCCGGCTTGGGCGACAAAGTCAGAGTGACAATAGCGACATCGTTGATCCCGCGGCCCACTATCAGGGGTTCTGGAATACCCAGAGGCATGCGGTCGTAATTGGCCCGCACCTTGGCCTGTATCCGCAGAATGGCGTCGTCCTCGTTCGTGCCGGTGAGGAAACGCGCCGTCACCATGACGCGGTCGTCTTGGGTCTGACTGTAAACGTGCTCGACACCGTTAATGCCCTTAACGATCTGTTCCAGCGGCTTGGTGACAAGCTCGGCCGCATCAGGCCCCTTCAGGCCATCGGCCTGGACCATGATGTCGACCATGGGCACGCTGATCTGCGGTTCTTCCTCGCGGGGGATCAGCATCAGGGCGATGAGACCGAAGGCGAGGGCCGCAAGCAGGATGAGCGGGGTCAGGGGCGAGCGGATAGTGGCGCGCGTCAGCCGTCCGGAAAGGCCTAAATCCATGGGGCGGTCACGGCTTCAGCAGGCGGTCGCCTGCAGTCAGACCCGAGAGGATTTCTATTTCCGGTACCCCACCAGGCACAATCTGTTCGACACCGCGTTGGACCGGCACCTCCATGGCGCCGTCCTTGGCTGTCCAGACCCTTGCATAGTCGATCCCGGAACGGGTGATGATGAGATTTTCTGGCACCAGCGTGGCAGGGCGGCTGCCTGCCGAGACCCAGACGCGCACGCGCTGGCCCACGAAATAGTCCCCCATGCCGCTGACCGTGGCGTCGGCCACGACATGGCCATTGTCCACCAGCGGATAGATCAGCGAGATTTTTCCGAAGCGTGACCCGGAAAATCCCAGATCGGCGCCGTCTAGCCGTACCGGCTGACCCGCCTTGAGATAGCGGGCATGGCTTTCCGGCACTTCCAGGCGCAGGACAAAGTCGCGCTCTGCTACGGTCGCCACGGTATCGCCGGCCAGCACTACGGTTCCCGCAGTCACCGGCACGGCGATGACGCGGCCCGAGGTCGGAGCGGCGACCTGGCCCTCATTGGCCTGTTCGCGCACCACCGCGCCTTGGGCCATGATGGATTTGAGGTTGCTTTGCGCGACATTGTATGCGGTGCGCGACTGGTCATACATGCTGCGGGCGATGGCGCCTGCGCCGATCAGGCGCTCGGCACGATCATAGTCGGCCTTGGCTTGCGCCAACTGCGCCCGCGCGGCAGCGACCTGGGCTGCATAGGAGTTGCTTTGCAGCGCCAGTTTGGGGTCGCCAACGGTGGCAATAATCTGGCCCCGGGTGACGTAATCGCCCTGCCGCACGTTGAGAGACACAATGGTGCCCCCCGTGCGTACTCGCGCCGGCACCGTGTAGGTGGACTGGATGGTGGCAAAAACCGACTTCTCGTCCGTCACCGAAGCCGCCCGCACCAGATAGGTTGCAGGGGGCCTGGGTGTGGGCGGTGGGGCGGGCGCGGCGTGAAAGCCGAAAAAGGCTAATAAGCCGGCGAGCAGGTTCATCGGGGCTATTTCCCCTCGTGAAGCTTGCCGGTATCTGGATCGATCGCCGTCACGGGCAGCCCGGCCCTCTTCCAAGCCTGCAGCCCTCCGGCCAAATGCCCGGCGAAGTCCACCCCGGCGTCAGCGCACGCCGCCATCGCTTTGGCAGATCGCATGCCCGTGCCGCATTGGAACACGATCTTGCGCTCGCCGGGGTCAGGCAAGGACTCGGGATCAAAGCTGGAGAGCGGAAAGAGCAGCGCACCGTGAATGCGCTCGACGGCATATTCCTCAGGCTCACGCACGTCGATCAGCAGGATGGCGCGTTCCGCCAGCCAACGCGCCACATCAGCGGGGGCGAGATTTTCCATTTTTGCCATTGGCCGATCTTTTCTTCTTGCCGCTAGGGGCCGGCAGACAGAGTGCCTGCGGGCTGCAATAGATTTCGTAGAGGGTTTCGACCAGGCGGCGCACCGGCTCGCTAGCCAGTGCGTACCAGATGGTCTGGCCCTCCCGGCGCGTGGACACCATGCCGTCCTTTCGCAGCAGGGCGAGATGCTGGGAAACCGTGGAATCCCGCAGGTCCAGGAACCCCGCCAATTCACCCACCGACTGCTCGCCATCGACAAGTCGGCACAGGATCATCAGACGGTGCCGGTTGCCCAGAGCCTTCAGCATGGTCTCGGCTGTCACGGCCTGACTGCGCATATGTTCGAGCTGTTTATGCATATTTGCGTATCTACGATACTTAGTATATATAGTCAAGTCGTCAATCCTAAGTTTGTCGTCTCTGGGTCGATAGGCATTGCGCCTGATCAAAGTTCGTCGCGCAGCGTCAATGTAGTTTGGCTATTGGAAGGAACAGGTCATGGCGAACATCGTGGTGCTGGGAGCAGGTCTGGGCGGGACGCTGATGGCCTATGAACTGAAAGCGGAGCTCCGTGCTGGCGATACACTGACGGTGATCGGGGAGGGCTCGCACTACCATTTCGTGCCTTCAAATCCTTGGGTCGCGGCAGGCTGGCGCGAACGCGACGAGGTGGAGATCGACATCTCGGCCACGATGGCGCGCAAGGGCATTGCCTACCGACCCGAGGGCGCCGCGCGGCTCCACCCCCAAGAGAACCGCGTTGAGCTCACCGACGGCAGCAATATTCCTTATGACTACCTTGTGCTGGCCACTGGCCCTGACTTGGCTTTTGACGAAATCCCCGGCCTTGGTCCCAATGGCTTCACCCAGTCCATCTGCCATATCGATCACGCCGAAAAGGCATTCGTGGCGCTGGAAAAGTTCGTCGCCAATCCGGGCCCCATCGTGGTGGGAGCAGTCCAGGGCGCATCCTGCTTCGGGCCTGCCTATGAGTTCGCCTTCATTCTGGACACCGAACTGCGCAAGCGTCGGATTCGCGACAAGGTGCCAATAACCTTCGTGACCTCGGAGCCCTATATCGGCCACCTCGGCTTGGACGGGGTGGGAGACACCAAGGGGCTACTGGAAAGCCAGATGCGCAACCGGCACATCAAATTCATTACCAATGCCCGCGTCCAGAAGGTCGAAGATGGCAAGATGACCGTCGAGGAGGTGGGCGAAGATGGCGTGGTGAAGAAGACCAGCGAGCTGCCTTTCAACTACTCCATGATGCTCCCGGCATTTCGCGGGGTGGCTGCGGTCCGGGGGCTGGAGGGGCTCACCAATCCCCGCGGCTTCATCCTAATTGACAAGCATCAGCGCAACCCCAAATTTCAGAATATCTTCGCCGTTGGCGTGGGCGTCGCGATACCCCCCGTCGGCCCGACCCCGGTTCCGGTCGGCGTGCCTAAGACAGGGTTCATGATCGAATCCATGGTAACCGCGACGGCCCGGAACATCAGCGCCCTGTTGCATGGCCGTGTTGCCGAGGCGCAAGGAAGTTGGAATGCTGTCTGTCTGGCGGATTTCGGCGATGGCGGCGTTGCCTTCGTGGCCGAACCGCAGATTCCGCCCCGCAATCTCAATTGGTCGGCTCAGGGCAAGTGGGTCCACTATGCGAAAGTCGCGTTTGAAAAATATTTCATCCGCAAGATCCGCAAAGGCGAGAGCGAGCCCATTTACGAACGTTGGGTGATGGAAGGCTTGGGCATTCCGCGCTTGACAAAACCGCGCTGAAAGGGAGTTGAACATGAATATCGACAAGGCTGTGCTGGCATTTGCCGGATGTGTGGTGCTGCTGGGATTTTTTCTGGCCCGCGAGGTCAGTCCCTGGTGGCTCCTGCTCAGCGCCTTCGCCGGGCTGAATATGATCCAGGCCGCCTTTACGGGCTTCTGTCCGGCGGCAATCGTGTTTCGCATATTGGGACTGAAGGCCGGCGAAGCCTTTCGATGATATATGCGGCGGATGTTGTTGGCGCATTCGAGCAATTAATCGCCCTCTCTGTGGCGCTTGCCGCGCAGTTGGCCGGATAGGATGATTTCCGGTGCGCTTCGGCTAGAAGTTGTGGTGCCCAGTGCGTGCAAGCAAGATGCGGACGGCCTCATATCGAAGGCGGATCAAGTCTCTACCTTTTTGCGACTGCTCGCCAACGAAAAACGGCTCCTGATCCTCGCCAGGCTCATGGACCGGCGCGAAATGAGCGTGAACGATCTTGCGAAATCCGTCGACCTTTCCCAATCAGCAATTTCTCAGCATTTGGCCAAGCTTCGGCGAGAAGGGCTTGTTGATACGCGTCGAGCGTCCCAAGGGGTGTACTACCGCCTTTCGAAGGACGTCCGGAATCGCTTATTTTTGCCGTTCCTAACAAGGTTGTTCCATTTCTGATTCGCGCGTTGATTACTGGCGACCCGTTCCCCCGAAGCCAGTAGAAGCTTCCGGGAGTGGGAGGACGACGAAAAAGATCAAATGTTAGTTCCACGCAGAGCCAAACTTCAATGGGAACAGCATGAACGCCGTTGAGATCGAGGAGGCGATTTCGGCCCTAGCGCGATTTTTAAATGCTGGTCATCCGGTCGCGTGCGCCAGGAACCAGTCTGTCAGCTTCAGCTTGGGCGAACGATCATGTTCCTCAGTTCTTGACATGATAGCGTGAAGAATAGATTCCAATTCCGTTAGCGACATCGCATGATCAGCGAGATGTTCATTGATTGCGTCAGCTGCCATTTTACCGCGAAGCTCCAAACGCAAAACTGCATCTTCGTGGCGAAAATGCTCTACTGTCGCCATCGTCAAGGCATTTATCGAAACCTTGAGTAGCGCATTTTCTAGTGCAGAATGATCGGGCACTTAAAATCGAATTGATTATCTCGACCAATTGGCGATGCTCCGCATCAAGACCCTTGTGGCCAACGGCGAAGCTGTCATCCCAATTGAGTACCATGTCGGTCGGTTTTGCTTTCAAGTAGAAACAACCGTTTTTAAAGCTGGCGGGATTCCCTCGGCAACCGTTCGGACGGAACGAGGAACCGCCCGGTGTATCAGGCAGCTGATATCAGCGCGGCGCGCTCCGCACTTCGTAACCAGCACATAGTGGTAGCAGAGAAATGGCGAGCGAGGTTCTAATTCTGATTAACGAGGGTTTGACAGCCGCAGACGGATATAGTCGCCAACCAAGATCGCCGCGGGCTGATTGACCTCGACGTCGTTCAGGCTCTGGGCCGCAACTCGGGTAGCCAGCCGCACAAGCTCTTGGTCTTTCTTCTTCTTTCCAACGTCGATCAGTTCATTCATCAGCGATGTGATCTTGATATGGTCACTCTCAAACTCTGGCAGGGCCGACCTCGTGCGATCCGCCATTGCAATCGCGGGCTCCATGTCGTTTGAGACTTCACGTTTGGCAATGAGAGGCAGCAGCCCGAGTGGGACAAGAACAAACGATTCTTCCCGTGCATAATGTTCTTTGAGGAACGCCGCTGCCTTTTGCGCCGCAGCGCTCAAATCCGGATCTTTGCTCTGGGCGAAATGCTCCAATCGGCTCATGATTTGCTCGTGCTGG
>DASTRG010000041.1:0-10026 GCA_035761325.1 Rhizomicrobium sp.
CCGCGCGTTCAGGAGCACGATGGAATTGCCCACGGCCGCGCCGCCCACCGCCGAGAATTGCGGATTGTGGATGTAATAGGTGAAGCCGTCGAAATTCAGCCGCAGCCTGTGGTCCAGCAGTTCGGTCTTGATACCGGCCTCATAGGAGGTGACGGTTTCGGACCGGGCGACGGAGTAGTTGCCGGGCGGCGTGTTGAAGGCGACGTTGCGGCCCTGGATCGAGGGCGCGCGGAAGCCTGTCGCCACGCGGCTATAGACATTCACGTCATCGGTGACGGCATAGGCGAGACTGACATCCCAGCTGACATTGCTGCCCGTCGCCTTGACGGGCACCGCGATGGTGTCCAGCGGGCCGTTGGCGGTCATGTCTTTCACGTCGCTGGTCCAGCGGACACCGGCAGTGACGGTGAAGGCGTCGGTGACCTTGTAGCTGGACTGACCGAACAGCGCATAGGAGGTGTTGCCCTGGCGCACATGCGTCGGCGGGATGAAGAAGGGATTGGTGGTGTCCTGATAATCGGTCGAGAAATAGAAGGCGCCGACCTGCCAGAACCACGGGCTTGAGGCGCCATAGTCGCTGGCCAGATGCAGTTCCTGGGTGAACTGATGCAGATAATCGAGACCGTCCTGGGTGTCGGACGGGAAGAAGATGACGCCCGGACCCGACAGGTTACCGCCGTCGATGTCGCCGCGGCTGTAGCCGTGGGTGGTCTCGTAGCCGGTGATCGACGTGAGCACCATGCCCGGCAGCCGATATGACATGTTCAGGCTGGTGCCGATGCCGTCATACTTCTGCGGATTGTTGTTGCCGGCGTCGAAGAAGACGGTGCCGGGGATATAGTTGCCGTTGAGCTTGTTGCTGCCCTTGGTGAAGATGTTGGCACGGAAGATGGCGGCGGTGCCGTTCAGGGAACGGCCATGGACGTTCAGGAGCGCGCTGAAATCGTCGTTGGGCTGCCATAGGAGCTGGGCGCGGCCGGCGCGCTCGTCATAGCCGCCCAGGGCGCCCTTCTGGCCGGTGAAGGCATTGTCGATCCAGTCGTCGCGGTGCTGGTACAGGCCCGAGACGCGGAACGAAAGCGTATCGGTCAGCCGGTCGCCGAACGCGCCCTCGACATTGGCGGTGTCGTATTTGCCGAGCGAGGCGCTGACATAGCCGTCCTGCTCCTGGGTGGGGCGCGCGCTGGTGAACTTGATCACGCCGGCGGTGGTATTGCGGCCGAACAGGGTGCCCTGGGGCCCGCGGTCGACTTCGACATTGACCAGGTCGTAGAGCGGCGAGCTCTTCAGCACGACATTCTCCATCACCACGTCATCCATGATGATCGAGACGGGCTGGGAGGCGGCCAGGTCGAAATCGGCATTGCCAAGGCCGCGGATATAGAAGCGCGGTGCGGCCCGGCCGTTGGAGGATTCGGCGTAGAGGCTGGGGACATGGGCGGCAATCGCCTTGATGTCCTGGCCGGACTGGAAGGCCACCGACAGGTCGTCGCCCTGCAGGGTGGATGTGGAGATGGGCACGTCCTGCTGGTTCTCCGCCCGGCGCTCCGCGGTGACCATGACGGTCTCGATCTGGTCGTCGGCGAATACCGGTTGCAAGGCGGCAAGGGTAAACAGCGAGGCACAACCCAGCAGTGTGGCTGTGCTGATGAATTTGGCGCTCATTCTATGATTGTCCCCACCCAGCGGGCCGCGCACCATGAACCGAACAGTGCGTATCATTCTGTCCGGATTTGCGGACCCCTCTTGAAGGCGCGGCGATGCGGCCCGCCCCTCGATATGGCCGGGAACTTCCCCGAATGACGCATTTGTGTCAACGGAATTGGTGCATAGCAGCAAAGCGTTTGCCCGCCTTGTGACTGAAAGGCTACGCTGCGGCGAAGTTGACGCCGGTAGGAGCCCGCTGGGCGGGCTTTTCTTTCCTGCCTCGAACGACCATCTTTCGAACGGCAAACAGGGAATTCATCATGACATTGATTGGCCCGGGCGGCCGGCCCGTTACCTCCGCACCCGCCCCTGCGTCCTCCAGCCCGCACGTCAAGGAGTCCGGGCTGGCGACTTTTGCCGCCGACGTTCTGGAAGCCAGCCGCGAAGTTCCCGTGATCGTGGATTTTTGGGCGCCCTGGTGCGGCCCGTGCAAGACCCTGGGGCCGATGCTTGAAGCGGCGGTCAATGCCGCCAATGGCGCGGTGAAGATGGTCAAGGTCAACATCGATGAGAATCCCGAGATCGCCCAGCAGCTGCGCATCCAATCCATCCCCACCGTCTATGCCTTCAAGAACGGTCAGCCGGTGGATGGATTCATGGGAGCCCTGCCCGAGAGCCAGGTGAAGACCTTTGTCGCGGCCCTGGCCGGCGGCGAGGGTCATGCCCACGATCACGGTGGCCCCGAACACACGGCCGAGGTGCTGGCGGTGGCGGCCCAGGCGCTTGAGGCGGGCGACATTGCCACAGCCGCGCAGGCCTACGGTCATGTGCTGCAGGATGATCCGGGCCATCCCGAGGCGGTGGCCGGACTGGCGCGTGCCTATCTGCACGGTGGCGATCTCGAACGGGCCCGCACCACCCTCCAGATGGTGCGCCCCGACGCGGCGCAGGACCAGGCCATCCGCGCCGTCGAGGCGGAACTTCAGCTGCGGCAGACGCCCGCGCCGCAATCGGGCGAAGTCGCTGCCCTGCGCGCCAAAGTCGACGCCGATCCCCAGGATCACCAGGCCCGCTTCGATTTGGCCAACGCCCTGGATGCGGCCGGTGATCGGGAAGGCGCGGTCGACCAGCTGCTGGAACTGGTGCGCCGGGACCGCAAATGGAATGAAGAGAGCGCCCGCAAGCAGCTCGTCACTCTGTTCGAGGCCATGGGACCGACCGACCAGCGCACGCTGGATGGCCGGCGCAGGCTCTCCTCGATCCTGTTCTCATGAAGACACCGGCGGCGGCGCGGCGGATGCAGACTGACATGGGCACCAATGCCCGATCCGGGGATGCTGGAGACTGATGGCTCACACCTATCACAACCACACCGACCTGCCCGGCACGCTGCCGCTGTTTCCGCTGGCCGGCGTGCTGTTGCTGCCGCGCGGCACACTGCCGTTGAATGTGTTCGAGCCGCGCTACCTGGAGATGGTCGACCGGGCGCTGGCCACCGACCGCCTGATCGGCGTGATCCAGCCGGCGGAAAGTGAAGAAGAAGTGCTGCGGCCCAGGCTGACCAGAGTGGGCTGTGCCGGACGCATCGTCTCGTTTCGCGAGACCGACGACAATCGCTACCTGATTACGCTGACCGGGGTGTGCCGCTTCCGCCTGACCGGCGAACCCGACAGCGGCGGCGCCTGGCGCGCGGGATCGTGCGACTTCGAGCCGTTTGCCGCGGACCTGGTGCCGGCTGAAAGCGACGATTTTCCCCGCGACAGGCTGTTGAAGGCGCTTAACGCCTATTTGAGCAGCCGCGACATGAAGGCGGACTGGAACAGCGTGATCACCGCGCCCGGCGAGGCGCTGATCAACGCCCTGGCCATGATGTGTCCCTTCGATCCGGCTGGGAAGCAGGCGCTGCTGGAAGCGCCAACCCTGGCCGAGCGCATTTCCACCCTGGTGGCGCTGCTGGAAATTTCGGGCGGCGATGCCGGTCCGGTTACCTTGAACTGACATATGCAGGCCATGACGGATACCGATCCCAAACTGCTGGAAATCCTTGTCTGCCCACTGACGCGGACCGCGCTTCGTTATGACCGCGAACGCCAGGAGCTGGTCAGCCGCGCGGCGGGCTTGGCCTACCCCATCCGGGGCGGCGTGCCGATCATGCTGCCCGGCGAGGCGCGCACCCTGACCGACAAGGAGATCACATGAGCGGATCTGCCGGCCGCGCCTGGCCAAGCGAGCTGCGGCTGTCGCCGCAGCGCGACGCGCTGACCGTCAGCTTCGAGGGCGGCGAGCGCTTCACCCTGCCGGCGGAATATCTGCGTGTGGAATCGCCCAGCGCGGAGGTGCGAGGCCATGGCGGCGAGGCCAGGAAGATCGTCACCGGCAAAGAGGATGTGAAAATCTCCGCGCTGGAGCCGGTAGGCAATTACGCGGTGCGCATCGGCTTCGACGATGGCCATGACAGCGGCCTCTACAGCTGGGATTACCTCCACAAGCTCGGCGCGGAGAAGGACCGTATCTGGGCGGCCTATCTGGAGGCCAGAAGCCGGGCGGCCCCTGCGGGCTGATCAGGCTTTCGACGCCAGGGCACCCAGTCCGCCCAGCACCAGCCTGGTGGCAAAATCGGTGGACGCGGCTGCGTCCGCCGGCCCGTTCAGGTCCTGCGACAGTTCAAATCCCAGTCCGGTGATTGCCGTCGCCAGCCGCCCGCCATCGACCGGCGGGAGCACGCCGCGCGCCATGGCGTCCTCTATGTCTTCTTTCAGTTCGGCGATCCCGGCCAGCACTTCGGGGGTGTCCATGCGAAAGCGCAGCGCGGTGGCCGGCCGGGGAGCAAAGCTGCCGGCATGGTCCAGCGCGGCGGCGAAGAAGCCGCCGAAGGTGGCAGACAGGAATTCGCCGGCATTGCCGGCGGCGCGGCGGCGTGCCCGCAGCCCGGGACGTACCGCCAACGCCACCTCATCGCGCAGGGCCTGATAAACCTCTTCCTTGGACTTGAAGTAATTGTAGAAGGTTCCCGCTGCCAGCGGCGTGGCCCGGATGACGTCGCGTACCGTGGCGGCGGCAAACCCCATTTCCGCGAACACCTGACGGGCGGCCGCCAGGATGACGTCGCGGTTTTGCGTCTTGGTACGCGCCCGGCGGCCATCACCCTGCCGCCTGGCACCATCTGTCCCGAAGTGGTCAGGCAGCTTGGCTTCCATGCCGTCAGCTTAACCGATGGTGACGAGCCGTCAATTTTGGGCCCTGCTGCCCGTCCCCACCGCCGAGACGATCGAGCAATGCCCGTCCCGCGCCAGAAGCGTCAGCAGGTCGCGCTTGATGCGAGTCACCAGGGACGGCCCCCCCAGCGCCAGCGCGCTGTAGAGCTGGACCAGCGAGGCCCCGGCCTGGATCTTGGCATAGGCGTCGGCGCCGCTGGCGATGCCGCCCACCCCCACCAGGGTCACCGCTCCCCCCAGCCGGTCGTACATCCCGCCCAGGACACGGGTCGACAATTCGAACAGCGGCGCCCCGGAAAGGCCGCCCGCTTCCTGCCCATGCTCCGAGCGCAGGGGCGGACGGGTGATGGTGGTATTGGAGACGATCAGGCCCTCGATGCCGCTGGCGCGTACCACCTCAGCGATTTCGTCAAGCGCATGTCCGTCGAGGTCGGGCGCGATCTTCAGCAGCAAGGGACGCACCACGGTCCGGGCGCGCGATTCCAGCAGGCTGCCCAGAAGGCGGGTCAACTCCTCGCGGTTCTGCAGTCCGCGAAGGCCCGGCGTATTGGGCGATGAAACATTCACCGTCACGTAATCGGCCAGCGGTGCCAGCACGGCATAACAGGCGGCGTAGTCGGCGATGCGGTCGATACTGTCCTTGTTGGCGCCGATATTGATGCCGACAATGGCGCGTGCCCCTCGCCGCCGCGCCTTCAGGTTTGCGGCTGCCGCCGCCATTCCCCTGTTGTTGAAACCCATGCGGTTGATCACGCCGCCGTCCTCAGTCAGCCGGAACAGGCGCGGACGGGGGTTGCCGGCCTGGGGTCTTGGCGTGACCGTGCCACATTCCACAAAGCCGAAGCCGAAGCGCGCCATGGCGTCGGGCACTTCGGCATCCTTGTCGAAGCCGGCGGCTAGGCCAACCGGATTGGGAAAGTTCATGCCGAGGGCCTGCACGGCCAGGCGCGGATCGTCGGGCCCGCAGGGCGGGATCAAAGGACCCCAGCTCTTCAGCAACCGGATGGTGGTCCTGTGGGCGGTTTCAGCCTCCAGTCGCCGCAGGGCGCCCGCCGCCAGATTACCCCCCAGGTCGAAAATACTCACCAGCGCTCTCCGATTGCAGCCATTTGCGTGCAGGCCGCCCCCAATACCCTCTAGACGGGCAACCGCCAGCCATCTATTATAGGAATAATAGCCGTAAAGTCCGGTTTGATTCCTAACTCGTTAATTTCCATGCTGACGCATCCGCAAATCTGGCGCGCCATCGACGCCCTTGCCGCCCGGCATGGCATGTCGCCTTCCGGCCTGGCCAAGATCGCGGGCCTCGATCCCACCACCTTTAACAAAAGCAAGCGCGGCACCGCGAGTGGAAAGCTGCGCTGGCCTTCAACCGAGAGCATTGCCAAGGTGCTCGCCGCGACGGGCGCCAGCCTGGAGGATTTTGTCGCCCTGGTCAGCGAAACAAGCGGCCGGGCGGGGCGCATTCGCATGGTACCGCTAATCGGCATGGCCCAGGCCGGCACCCATGGCTATTTCGATGATGCCGGCTTTCCCGCAGGCTCCGGCTGGGAGGACATCGCCTTCCCCGACATTGCCGACGAGCATTGCTATGCGCTGGAGATTACCGGCGATTCCATGCTGCCGGTCTATCGCGACGGCGATCGCATTGTGGTCTCGCCCTCGGGGTCCTTGCGGCGCGGCGACCGCGTGGTGGTCAAGACCCATGGCGGGGAGGTCATGGCCAAGCAGCTTGGCCGCATGACCGCCCAGCGCATCGAACTGCGGTCCTTCAATCCGCAGTTCGAGGATCGCAGCTTCGCGCTCAGCGAAATCGCTTTCGTGCACCGGATCATCTGGGCCAGCCAGTAGCCGGAGCCGTCAGGCGGTCAGGGATAGCCTTCGAATTTGCGCACCAACGCGGCGAAGTCGCCGCCGGGACGGGCAGTCAGCAGGGCTGCAAGCCGCGCGGCGCGGGCCTGAATCGCCTTTTCATAGGCGGTGGCGGGTTTGGCCGCGATTGCAGCCCTGAATTCCGCCGCGATCCTGTCATGATATTTTTCCGGGTCGAACCCGGCCAGCGACAGGCCGATCTGATAGCGCACCGAGACATTGTCCGGCGCGACCTGGACGGCCCGGTCGAACAGTGCGAGCGCCTTGCGGGTGGTCGCGCCGTAGAACAGCCGTGCCGCCAAGGCGCCCCCACCCTCCACGATCGCGATATTCCAGCCGCCCATCGCGGATACCGCATAGGGATTGTCCGGATCGGCGGCGATGGCGGCCTCCAGCGCCCGGTGCGCCTGACCGGGCACGTCATCAAGACGCGCCCGGACGATGCCGGTGATCCGCGCCTCATAGCCGAGCGATACCGCGAGCCATAGCTGGCCCCAGGCGAACCGGGGATCGGCCGCGACCGCGCGCCTGGCAAACTGCTCCGCCCGCTTCAGGCAGTCCAGGCATGGGCTATCGCCCAGCATTTCCTGGCCAAGCAGCGCACGAGCTGCCATCGCATATCCAGCCGCGGTATGGGCGGCTTCGCCGGCCCTGACGGCACCCTCATAGTCGCCGCGGGCGTAAAGGGCATAGACCGGATCTTCGGCCGCGGCGGCGGTGCCGGCCCAAAGCAGCAACACAAGGCCCACCAGGCCGGCCTTCATGCGGCGCGGTCCGCCAGGCGCTCGCGGATCATCGTGGCGGTTTCACCGCAGCCGAACAGCGCGACGAAGGAACCGAAGCGCGGGCCCTGGGTCTGGCCGAACAGCACCTCGTACAGCGCGCCGAACCATGCGCGCAGCGGCTCGAAGCCGTGAACCTTGCCCACGTCGTACACAACGTTCTGGATCTCGGCGCCGTCGCGCACATCGTTCATCGCTTCCAGCCTCCCGGCCAGGTCTTCCAGCGCCGCGCGTTCCTTCGCATCGGGCGCGCGATAAACCTTCGCCGGCTTCACGAAATCCTCGTAATAGCGCAGGGCGCAGCCCACCAGTCTTTCAAGGCCCGGATTGTCCGCAGGACTTGCACCGGGCGCGTAGCGACGGATGAACCCCCACAGCACATCGTGATTGTGGGCGTTGGAAGCCGACACCAGATTGAGCAGGAGCGCGAAACTGACCGGGTAGCGCTCGTCGGGCGGACACCCGGCATGAATGTGCCACACGGGATTTTCCAGCCGCTGCTCCTCGGTGGTTCCGTTGGAGTGATAAGCGTCGAGGAAGGCGATATATTCATCCACCGCCTTGGGGATCACGTCGAAAAACAGCCGCTTGGCGGTGCGCGGCTTCTGGAACATGAACAGCGACAGGCTTTCCTGCGTGCCGTAGGTCAGCCACTCCTCCACCGACAGGCCGTTGCCTTTCGACTTGGAGATTTTCTGGCCTTCTTCGTCCAAAAACAGCTCGTAGTTGAATCCCTCCGGCGGCGTGCCGCCCATTGCCTTCACGATTTTCGAAGACAGCTCGACGGAACTGATCAGATCCTTGCCCGCCATTTCGTAGTCGACGCCCAGCGCCAGCCAGCGCATCGCCCAGTCCGCCTTCCACTGGCACTTCACATGGCCGCCGGTGACCGGAAGCTCGGTCTTGATGCCTTCATCCTCGAAGACAATGGTGCCCGCCGCCGGATTGACCTCCAGCAGCGGCACCTGCAGCACCTCACCCGAGCGCGGGCTGATCGGCAGAAAGGGCGAATAGGTGGCGCGCCGCTCTTCGCCCAGTGTGGGCAAGACAATCGCCATCACGGCGTCGTAATGCGCCAAGAGAGTCAGCAAGGCCGCGTCGAAGCGGCCTGACTTGTAATAGTCCGTGGAACTGGCGAATTCGTAAGTGAATCCCGCCGCGTCCAGGAACGCCTTCAGCCGTGCATTGTTGTGGGCGCCGAAACTTTCGTGGGTGCCGAAGGGATCGGGCACCTGTGTCAAGGGGCGGTTCAGATAGCCGCGCAGCATCTCCTGATTGGGGACATTGTCGGGCACCTTGCGCAGGCCGTCCATGTCGTCGGAAAAGGCAATCAGGCGCGTGGGCACATCGCTCATGGCGGCGAAGGCATGACGCACCCAGCTTGTGCGCGCCACCTCGCCGAAAGTGCCGATATGCGGCAGGCCCGAAGGGCCGTATCCGGTCTCCAGCAGCACTTCGCGCGCCGGTTTTCCGGCAGCCTTGCGACGCTCCAGGCGGGCTACCAGCTTGCGGGCCTCCTCGAAAGGCCAGGCTTTGGCGGCAAGCGCCTGTTCGGCCATGTTTTTCACTTTGGAATTCACTTTTCGTTAAGCGGAACTTTAAGCGATTGGAAAGGGCGCGAAAGCTATTCTTCCACAGGGATTTGCGCAATGACCGTTGAAAGCGCGGCGAAGCGACGGAGTGCGGACGCAATATTTGCGGGACGCATCGATGTCCTGTATGCGCTCGGACGGCACTATCTTTCCCTCCCCTTCGCCGTCCTGTGCGTGCCCGCCGCGGTGATCGCGGGGCATACGCCCTCGGCCGCCTCGCTGATGCCGCTGGTCCTGCAGATTGCCGTGGTGATCGCGGCGGAGCAGCTCACCACCGCCTATCGCCAGCGCCCGCCCGGCAGCGATCCCCACTACTGGGCGCGCCGCTACACGTTTGTGTCGGCCATCGCCGGCGCAAGCTGGGGCGTGGCTGCCATGTTCTGGTTCATGTGGAATTCCTTTCCCGCCCAGGCCTATCTGAGTCTGGCCTTCCTGGGCATGACGGCAACGGAATTCATCGCCCGCTCCGCCCACCGGCCGGCCTATGTCGTCCACACCGTGTTCGCGCTGGGCCCGCTGGTGGCCCTGCTGCTGATGCAGGGCGGGCTCTATGGCAGCCTGAGCGCGGTGCTGATCGCGTTGTTCGCCGCGGTCCTGATCAGCTATTGCCATGGCATGGCCCGCCTGCTGGATGAAAGCATCCATCTGCGCAACGAGAATGGCGATCTGGTGGTCCGGCTGAGGCGCGAGAAGACCGACGCGCTGGCCGCCCGGGATGCCGCCGAAAGCAGCGCCCTGGCCAAATCCACCTTCATCGCCAACATCAGCCATGAATTACGCACGCCGCTCAACGCCCTTCTGGGCATGGCCCAGCTTCTGGAACGCGCCGACCTGCCCAAGCAGCAGGCCGACCATGTGAAGGTGATGCTGCAGGCCGGCCGCGGCCTTCAGACCCTGATTGACGACGTCATCGCGTTG
>DASTRG010000042.1:0-2449 GCA_035761325.1 Rhizomicrobium sp.
CGCAACTTCGGCCGGCGACTATTTGGCGCTGACGCGGCCGGCGATCAGCTCGCCCGCATGTTCGTCGATCGACGAGAAAAGCTGCGGGTCCAGCGGACTGCAGGCGCCGAAATTCCACGGCGCCGGCGAGTCGGAATAGGGCGCGTCCTTCTTGTCCACCGCGATCAGCGGCTGGTTGGTATAGACCTCGTACCACAGCGAATGGTTCGACGCCGACGGCAGCGAGGCGCTGGTCAGAAGCGGCAGCACCCGGCTGGCTGCCGACAGCGCCTGTGCGGCCGCCGCCGCGCCCTCGCCGTGCCGCCGCGCCAGCGCACGGCGCCAGAAGTCATCGCCGCCATCGGGGTTGTAGAGCATCCGTCCCAGCAGGCGGTAATTGTCCACGAACTTTCGCCAGTCCTTCGGATGGCTTTTCACGGCATAGGCGTTGCGCCCGCCGGGATGGCCCGATCCCTCGCGGCCCTTGAAGGTAAGCGGCTCGCACACCTCAAGTCCCGCCGCGCCGCAGAAATGTGCCGCGCGGCCCAGCGCGCGGGCCAGCGCCGGATCGGCGGACAGGAGATGGCGCTGGGTGCCGGGCCAAAGCCGGTAGATGATGTCGTAGCGGCGCCCCTCCTGGTACAGGTCGGCATAGCCATAGCGGGTAAAGCGCCGTGCCCCGTTGGAGACGGCGAAGGTGCCCGTCTCCATCCGGTCCGGCGTGGGAATTTCCAGCTCGCGGATGTCGGCCTGGTGGTAGCCCAGGCTCTGGTGCTCGGCCGAGAATTTCGGCGCCACCGTCACCGGCTGTCCGGTCCGCACCGCGATGTCGATGATGGTCTGGTCGATCCCCTTGGCGTGCATGTCGATCGCGACCTTGCGCCCGCACTTGGCGATGGCCTCGAACAGTGTCTGCCAGAACGGGTAATTGCCTTCCGGGATTCCGCTTTCGCCATGCACGCGCAGGCTGACGCCGGTGATCTCGGGACATTCCCTCAACAGGATCGCCAGGCCATCGCGGCTGTATTGCGCGGCGTCCGCCAGGTCCTTGATGCCGCCGATGACATGGTCGGAATGGGGGCTGTCGGTCCAGGCCCAGGCATGGGTCCAGATGCCCAACTGGAAGTCCATGCCCCGCGCGCCGGTCTCCCGCGCGATGAATTTCAGCGTCTGGAGATTGCGTTCGCGCTCGCCGGGCGCAAGCGCGGGCGTGATGGTGACGTCGTGGCCGGGCACTTCCACCAGATAGGGATAGGGAAAATGCAGATAGTCGCCGGTCACGCCGCGCGGAAAGTCATAGCCGAAGCCCAGCGCGAAATTGAACCGGTTGAAGCGGCACGCCGCCACCATGTCCAGATAGCGCCGCCAGCCATCGCGATCGTAAAACCAGGGCTTGTCCTCGATCTCGCTCAGGAAGGCGCGCGCCACGCTGCGGACGCGGTTGGGCGTTGTCTCCGCGACCGGCGCCGTCAGGCTGAGCGCGCCGGGACCATCGGCGTCCACCCGGTCCGCCAGTTCCAGCAAGGCATAAACGAAGCCGCGCGCATCCTGTGCCGACACCAGCAGCGCCGGCCGCCCCGCCAGCCGGCCCGGCGCCAGCCGCAGGCATTCGGGCGATGCCCAGCCTGGCGCGGGCGGCGCAAAGCCCGCGAGCGACGGCGACCCCGGCGCGGCCGCGACGATGATGGTGCCCGTGGCCGCCTGCGGGTCGCCGACGATATTCAGCCCGCCGCCCTTGGCGGCCAGCGCCTCTTTCAGCTTCCCGGCGGCCCAGCGCAGGGGCGCGCTGTCGGCGGCCGGATCGATCACCAGGCTGGCCGGGCCCGCCTGGGCCGCGGCAGGTGTCAGCGCCGCGGCGGGCGCCGCGCCAAGAGCTTTCAGAATGCTTCGCCGCCCCATGCCCGCCATGATCGGTGCCTTTCCCGGAAGATGATCGCCCCCGTCAGGGCGGCACTATAGCGGATACCCTGCGCCCGTCTGAACGGGCTCGTGAACAATCGTCCATCCGGCGGGACTAGCTGCGTTCGAACTTGCGCGCCGAGCGAAGCGTGGCGGCCACAATGCTGGCGGCCAGCGGTCCCAGCCCCAGCACCATGATCGCCAGCGAATAATTGCCGGTCACCTGGCGCACCCAGCCGACCATGGCGGGGCCGACAAAGCTGCCCAGGTTGGATACGGCGTTGATCAACGCCAGGCCCGCCGCCGCGGCAGGCCCCGACAGCATCGCCGAGGGCACCGCCCAGAATACCGCGACGTAACAGAAGACGCCGCTTATTCCCAAGGTCAGCGCCACCATGACGGCCACAGGATCCTTCAGCACCACGCACGCCACCAGTCCGATGCCGGAAATCGCCGCGGGGATCGCGGCATGCCAGTTGCGCTCGCGCTTGCGGTCGGAACGGATGCTCCACAGCGCCATGGCCACCGCCGCAACGGCGAAGGGAATGGCGTTGACCAGCGGCGTCATGCC
>DASTRG010000043.1:0-32269 GCA_035761325.1 Rhizomicrobium sp.
GATGTTGCGTTCTTCCTCCTCGACATGATGGTCGATGAGTTCCTTGAGCACCTTTGCGGCCGCCTTGAACTCCGGCGTGTTGGCAGTGAGCTTTTCCAGCTTCTTGAGGGTGATGCCGCCCAGATTGTGTTCGATATAGCCTTCGTGGCCGTCAACCCGCGATTGCCTGCCCTTCAGCGCCAGCACGGCATCATAGACGACCTTCTCCTCGGCCTTGTTGTGGGGCACCAGAGCCGCCTTGATCCTGGCGACCAGCTGTTTCTGCTCGCGGGCATTGTCGCTCCCGTTCAGCTTTTCCAGCATCTCCTGCACTTCGTCGTGTTCGGCCTGCAGGGTGGAGAGGATGTCGTTTTCACTTTCCTGCGCGTTCAGGGCCCCCATTACCGACCTGGTGGCCTGTGCGATGCTGGTGCGGATGGTCATGGCAAATCCCTGGCTTGGCTTCCCAGATGCAACGCCGGAGCCGGTTGCTGGTTTCACGACCCGTCAATTCCACGCGTGTCAGAACAAAGGCCGCGTGTGAGTGTGCATTCGTTGCCGGGCGGGCGGCCGCCGGGTGTCAGGGATCGAGGCCCAGCGCGCGCGCCGGATTGGCCTTGGCCATCTGGTTTATTTCGGCAACCGAAAGCCCGTGCCGCCGCATGGCCTTCATGAAATCCAGCATGCCGCGCGGCTCCAGCGGATATGCGATGCCGGGCGTGATGCCACCGAGGTCGGTTGCCAGGATACAGTGCGCGGGGCCCACCCGTTTCATCATCGCCGCATAGGATGCCAGCTTTTCTTCCTGATGGCGGCCAAAGGTGGAATGATAGACGAACTCCATATAGGCGCCCATTGCCGCCGCCTTGTTCATCTGCGGCACCGTCCAGCCCATATCGACCGCATGGGTGACGACGATATGCCGGATGCCACGGGCGCGCGCCGCCGCGATGACGAGCAGGCCTTCCGCCGGCGTCACATGCCCGGTCTCGAACAGAAGTTGCGGCTGGGTAGCGACATAGTCCAGCAACGCCAGCACTTTCGGCAGCAATTTGCCGTCCCGCGACACCGGCACGGCGGGCAAATGCCTTGCACGTTTCTGCGCGGTCTCAACATCCAGCGTGGGCAACCAAACCACCTTGCCATAGCCGCCGGTGGTCGCGGCCATATGGCGGACCGCCTCTATATTGATGCCGCCCACTGCAAGGTCCTGGGTGACGCCCCCGAAAACATCGATCCCCGGCACGGCCTTGCGCACCATATAGGCAAGCGAGGCGGTCGGCTCCCAATGGTTCTTCATCACCAGACCGCGCATGCCCATATCGCGGGCCAGCCGCGCGATGGTGAGCGCGTCGGCGGCGCGCGCCACACTGTCAGGCGCCTGGTGGACATGGATGTCGATGGCGCCCTTGAGGGTCAGTTCCTCTGCGCCGGCAGGGGCCGCCGGCATTGCCGCCAGCAGAGCCGACACAAGCCAGGCCGGGAATTGCCTGAACATCGACTGCCTCCTTTTCGCCCATGCGACGTATTGCGACAGAAATTTAGGCCAATTCGCCCCCCGCGCCACAGGCTTTTGTTGGCAGCCGCGCGGGGGAAATCCTATCTTTCACCATCGAAAAAGAAACTGCGCCTGGCGCGGGGGGAAAAGTGATGCAGCGGCCCACTCGGCGATTGATGATGACTTCGACGGTGCTTGGAACCGCGCTGGGAGCCATGGCCCTGCCCGCGCTGGCGCAAGCGCCTGCTGCAACGGAGCTCGCCGAAACCGACTGGCTGACCTATGGCTGTGACCTGGCCAACACCCGTTATGCGCCGCTGGACCAGATCAATGCCGGCAATTTCGACAAGCTGGAGATCGCCTGGCGCTGCGGCACGGAAAATATGGGAACGCGCCCGGACTTTCGCTACGAGACAACGCCGCTTGTGGCGCGCGGGCGGCTATATGCCACCGCCGGCGCGCGGCGGGACATCGTGTGCCTGGATGCGGGCACCGGCGAGATTCAGTGGCTCCACCACATGGACGAAGGCCGGCGCGGCCGCAATGCGCCACGCCAGGGCGCCGGACGCGGCCTGTCCTATTGGACCGACGGCAGGGAAGAACGGATCATCTATGTCACGCCGGGCTACCGGCTGGTGGCGCTGGATGCGGCGACCGGCCGGCTTTGTCCCGGTTTCGGCGAGAACGGCATTGTCGACCTGAAGAAGGACGATGATCAGGATATCGATCCCGATGGCGGCGAGATCGGATTGAATGCCACGCCCACGGTCGCGGGCAATGTGGTGGTGGTGGGCATGGCGGGCCAGTCGGGCGTGGCGCCCGGCACGCGGCCGCGCGCCAAGGGCTATGTCCGCGGCTTCGATGCGCGCACCGGCAAGCGGCTGTGGATTTTCCACACCATCCCGAAGAAGGGCGAGTTC
Organism: Rhizomicrobium sp.; assembly: GCA_035761325.1. Classification (GTDB taxonomy): domain Bacteria; phylum Pseudomonadota; class Alphaproteobacteria; order Micropepsales; family Micropepsaceae; genus Rhizomicrobium. The sequence goes on from DASTRG010000043.1 coordinate 2,398, forward strand.
GGCTATGACACCTGGCTGCGCCCCGGCGAAGCGGAGAAAGCGACAAACACCGGCTGCTGGGCGCAGATCTCGGTCGATCCCGAGTTGAACCTGGCCTATCTGGGCATTGAGATACCTTCGGCCGACGAAGTCGGAATCCACCGCCAGGGGCCCGGCCTGTTCTCGGGCTCAGTCGTGGCAGTCGACCTGACCACGGGCGAGCGCAAATGGCACTTCCAGCTTGTCCATCACGACATCTGGGACCGCGATGTGCCGTGCGCGGCGATCCTGTGCGACATCCCGGTAGACGGAAAGATCGTCAAGGCGCTGGCCCAGCCCAGCAAGCAGGCCTTCCTCTATGTGCTGAACCGCCAGACCGGCAAGCCGATCTGGCCCATTGTGGAGCGCAAGGCGCCGCCGCCGGGTGATGTGCCCGGCGAATGGTATTCGCCAACTCAGCCGATCCCCTCCAAGCCGCCCGCCTATGACGTGCAGGCGGTGGATGCCTCCACCATCATCGATTTCACGCCCGAGCTGCATGCCAAAGGCCTGCAACTGATATCCCATTACCGGCACGGCCCCGTCTATACGCCGCCCACGCTGGCGACCTGGGACGGCAAGTGGGGAACGCTGACGGCGCTGGCGACCCAGGGCGGCACGAACTGGGCCGGGGGCTGCTATGACCCGGAAACGCATATCGTCTACGTCTTCTCGGAAACGACGGTCTCGCCCACCATGATCGTCCCGTCGGTACCGGGCACCTCGGACTATGAATATGTGCGCACGCGGTCCTTCCCGGCTCCCGCAGGCGCGGCCCCCTCGCCCGACGGCTTCAAGCCGGGCGATGTGACCGTGGATGGCCTGCCGCTGATGAAGCCGCCATATGGACGCATCAGCGCCATCGACCTGACGAGGGGCGGCATCGCCTGGCAGATCGCCCATGGCGAGACGCCGGACGAAATCAGGAATCATCCGGCGCTGAAGGGCCTGAACATCCCACGCACCGGCCAGACCGGGCTGATTGGGCCCACCGTCACCAAATCGCTGGTAATTTGCGGCGAGCCGCAATTCACCACGACCGCCAGCGGCAAGAAGGGTGCGATGCTGCGCGCCTATGACAAGGCGACCGGCGCGGAGCGTGGCGCGGTGTATATGCCCGCACCGCAAACCGGCTGCCCCATGACCTATATGCATGAGGGCCGACAGTACATCGTGCTGGCGATCAGCGGCCGCGGCTATCCCGGCGAACTGATTGCCTTTCGTCTGCCGTCGGGCGATCCGGCGCCCCAGCGGCGCAGGCGCGGGGCATGAGAAAGCTCGTTTACCTGGCGGTGCTGCTGGTGGCCGGCGCGGCCGGTGCGGCGCCCCTTCCCAACCCCTATCGCGCGCCCGAACGGCAATGGGCTCACCTGCCCGATGGGCGGCGCTGGGGCTCGAGCGCCGGGATCGATATCGGTCCCCACGGCGAATTGTGGGCGGTCGACCGCTGCGCCGCCAACAGCTGCGACGGCTCCAGCCTGCCTGCTGTCTATCAGCTCGATCCCAGGACCGGGAAACCACTCCGCAGCCTGGGCGCGAAGATGTTCGCCTTTCCGCATGGCCTGCATATCGACAGGGATGGCAATGTCTGGGTCACCGATCCGGCCGTCTCCAGGAACGGCAAGATGGGCGAGCAGGTGGTGAAGATGACGCCGGACGGCAGAGTACTGATGCGCCTGGGCCAGGCCGGCAAGTCCGGTGGCGGTCCGGCGCTGCTGCACGATCCGGGCGATGTGATCACCGCGCCCAATGGCGATATTTTTGTCGCCGACGGTCACGGCACGGTTGCGTTAGACCTTCCCCCCGACACCGTCACCCGCATCATCAAGTTCACGCCCGACGGAAAATTCACCAAGGCGTGGGGCAGCCTGGGCTCAGGCCGCAGCCAGTTCCGAAATCCGCATGCGCTGGCTTTCGATTCCAGGGGCCGGCTGTTCGTGGCCGATCGCGTCAATGGCCGCATCCAGATCTTCAACCAGGACGGCCAGTACCTGACCGAGTATCACGCCTTCAACCATCCCAGTGGCCTGTTCATTGACAAGAACGACCGGCTGTACGCGGTGGACTACAACAGCGAGGGGCAGAAGGGCATCTATATCGGCAGCGCGGCCACGGGAAAGCTGGAAGCCTTCGTGCCCGACGCCGAGGCCGGAGAAGGTGTTGCGGTTGGACCGGATGGGACCATCTATGAAGCCACGCCAGGCGGCATCACGCGTTTTCGCAAGAAATAATCAGGCGCCATTCCTCTCGCAACCGGCAAGTGACGGGAAGAATCAGGGCACAAGCACGGCCGCGCCTTCGAAACGTCCGGCGCGCAGATCCTCCAGCGCCTGGTTGGCCTTTTGCAATGGATAGGCGGTGGTGCGCGTGCGGATACCTACCTTTGGCGCCATCGCCAGGAAATCCAGCCCGTCCTGACGGGTCAGGTTCGCTACCGAGACAAGCTGGCGCTCCTCCCACAAAAGATCGTAGGGAAAGGATGGTATCGGGCTCATATGGATGCCGGCGCAGACCACCCGCCCGCCCTTCTTCACGCATTTGAGCGCCTGCGGCACAAGCGCTCCCACCGGCGCATAGATAATGGCGGCGTCCAGCATTTCCGGCGGTTTCGTATCTGAGCTTCCGGCCCACTGCGCGCCCAGGCTGATGGCGAAACTCTGGCCCTTCAGATCGCCCGGCTGGGTAAAGGCATAGATCCGCCGACCCTGCCAGCGCGCCACCTGGGCGATGATGTGTGCCGCAGCCCCGAAGCCGTAAAGACCGACCGCCTCGCCGTTGCCCGCCATGACCAGCGAGCGCCAGCCGATAAGCCCCGCGCAGAGAAGCGGCGCCAGCGCAACGTCGTCGCCATCTTCGCCCAGTGCAAAGGCATAGGCCGCATCCGCCAGCGCATGGGTGGCAAAGCCGCCATTGCGGGTGTAGCCGGTGAAGAGCGGATCATCACAAAGGTTCTCGCGCCCGCTGCGGCAGTAGGGGCAGACGCCGCAGGTATGCCCGAGCCAGGGAATGCCCACCCGCATGCCCGGATGCAACTCCTGCACACCCGCCCCTACCTTCTCCACGCGGCCCACGATCTCGTGACCGGGTACGATGGGAAGCCGCGGATGTTGCAAATCGCCGTCCACCACATGCAGGTCGGTACGGCACACCCCGCAGGCCGCCACCGTCACGGTCACCTGGCCGGGGCCCGGCACCGGATCGGGCAGTTCACGCCACTGCAGAGGCGTCCCGGGCTGGTTCAGGATCATCGCATGCATGCGAAGGCTCCCGGCGTTCGGTTTGCCGCTCCCTCATGACGACCGCAGGGTGGCGCCCGGCGCAAGCGCCTTGCCGCTGCGGCCAGGGCGGATGTCCAGATAGCTGCTGCTCATGATTCCGGAACTGATCGCCAGGGTGGAGTCGCTTGGAATGGGAATACCCTGGCGAATGTCCATGCTGACTTCCACCCGGTAGCCGCCCTCCTTGAGGGCCAGGCCCGTAATGGTGCCCACCTTGACGCCCGAAATGCGCACATCAGCGCCGGCCTTCAGGCTGTCGGCCCGTTGCATCTCGGCGTTGAGGGGATAGGAGCTCAGGCCTCCAATACCGGTTTGCGCACGCATGTAGGCCAGGAAGCCTACCGCCACCAGCAGAATGGCGGCGCCCAGGGCCAAGTCGAAAAAACTGTGATTGCGCATGAAAATTCCGCAGGGGATCGATACGCTTCATGATACTGCGCCCGGCCCTTTGGGTGCAAATCCGGCCTGATCCGTGGATAGCGCGGGGGCGGGCCAAAAGCTAGGATCGCGCGCATGAACGACCCTGTTTGCCGTGATGGCCATTCCACCATCGAGGATGCCGCGTTCGACTGGCAGGACCCGCTGCTTCTGGAAAGCGAACTGACCGGCGATGAGCGCATGGTGCGCGATGCCGCCGCGAGCTTCGCGCATGACGTTCTGGCACCGCGGGTGCGCGACGAATTCCGTCATGAGCGGTTTGACCGCGCCCTGTTCGCGCAGATGGGTGCGCGCGGCCTTTTGGGAATGACCTTGCCGGAAGAATGGGGCGGTGCGGGCCTTGGCTACGTCGCCTATGGCCTGGCGGCGCGTGAAATCGAGCGCATCGATTCCGGCTACCGTTCAGCCTTCAGCGTACAGAACTCGCTGGTGATGCATCCGATCTTCGCCTTCGGCACTGACGAGCAGAAGCGCCACTACCTGCCCAGACTTGCCAGCGGGGAATGGGTTGGCTGCTTCGGCCTGACCGAACCGGATCACGGCTCCGATCCGGGCGGCATGACCACCCGCGCCGTAGCCGACGGCGCGGGCTTTCGGCTGAATGGCGCCAAGACCTGGATCACCAACGCGCCCATCGCCGACATTGCAGTGGTTTGGGCGAGGCTCGACGGAGATGTCCGAGGCTTTATAGTGGACCGCGGTACCAAAGGCTTCACCACACCGAAGATCGAGGGCAAATTCTCTCTGCGCGCCTCTGTCACCGGCGAGATCGTGCTGGCCGACGCCTTTGTCCCGGCCGGAGCGCTGCTGCCGAAAGCCTTCGGCCTGCCAGCTCCTTTCGCCTGCCTCAACCGCGCACGTTATGGCATCGCCTTTGGCGTGATGGGCGCAGCGGAAGCCTGCTGGCTGGCGGCGCGCGATTATGTTGTGCAGAGAAAACAGTTCGGGCGCCCGCTGGCGCAAAATCAGCTGATTCAGAAGAAGCTGGCCGACATGCAAAGCGAGATCGCGCTGGGCCTGAACGGCGCGCTGCGCCTGGGACGGATGATCGAACAGGGCCGCGCCGCGCCGCCCGCCATTTCGCTGATGAAGCGCAACAATTGCGGCAAGGCGCTGGAGATTGCGCGCGCCGCCCGCGACATGCTCGGCGGCAATGGGATCTCCGACGAATACCCGGTGATCCGCCATGTGCTGAACCTGGAAGCGGTCAACACCTATGAGGGCACTCACGACGTGCACGCCCTGATCCTGGGGCGGTCACAGACGGGGCTGCAGGCTTTCTCTTGAACGCCGCGCCCGCCATCAAGCCTCTTGCCGGCATGAAGGTGCTGGAACTGTCGCGGATACTGGCAGGGCCCTGGGCATGCCAGATACTGGCGGACCTGGGCGCCGACGTGATCAAGGTGGAACAACCGGGCAAGGGCGACGAGACAAGGCTCTGGGGCCCACCCTTCATCGGGGCCGACGCCGCCTATTTCCATTCCGCCAATCGCGGCAAGCGGTCCATCACCCTCGATCTGGCCACGCCGCGCGGACAGCTGGTGGCGCGCGCCCTGGCGGCCCGCAGTGACGTGCTGGTGGAAAATTTCCGTGCGGGTGTCCTGGAGAAGTTCGGGCTGGACCACGAAAGCCTGAAAGCGGCTACGCCGCGACTGGTCTATTGTTCCATCACCGGCTTCGGCCAGGACGGACCTTACGCCCACCGCCCCGGCTTCGACGCCATCGTCCAGGCCATGGGGGGACTGATGAGCATCACTGGTGAAAAGGGCGCGCCGCAAAAGGTAGGCGTGGCCATCGCCGATATACTGACGGGCGTCTACGCCGTGGCCGCGATCGAGGCTGCGTTGCTGGAGCGGGAACGCACGGGCGCCGGCCGCCACATCGACATGGCGCTGATGGATGTTCAGGTATCGATGCTGGCCAATCAGGCAATGAACTATCTCGCCTCCGGCGTCGTGCCCGCGGCCATGGGTTCAAACCATCCCAATATCGTACCTTACCAGCTCTTCCGCGTGAAGGACGGGGCGGTGATGGTCGCCGTCGGAACCGATGCGCAGTTCCGTGCCCTCTGCGCCGTATTGGAGGCCAAAGACCTTTCCGCCGATCCGCGATTTGCGGACAATGCAGGCCGGGTGGCGGCGCGCGAGGCGCTGATCCCCGCGCTCTGCGCGCGTCTTGCCACCTGGGACCGCGCGGCCCTGCTTGCGGCACTCGAAAATGCGGGCGTGCCTGCGGGGCCGGTCAATGACATCGCCCAGGTCTTCGCCGATCCCCAGGTCGTTCATCGCGCGATGAGGACAGACACGGGTGTGCGCACGCCCATCATGATCGACGGCGCAGCCGCCGCCAGCACCCGGCCTGCGCCCGGGCTGGGCGAGCATACCGAGGAGATTTTGCGCGAGCTTGGCCTTTAGCCGTCCGCCGTCGCCTGACGCAACAGGACTATTGCAGGTTAACGAACATGCCGCCGTCCACCAGCAGTGCGGCGCCATTGACATAACGCGCCATATCGGAAGCCAGGAATATCACCGGCCCGGCCAGGTCTTCGGGCACGCCCAACCGCCCCAGCGGTACGCGGCCTTCCATGTAGGCGCGCTTCTTCGGATCGGAGAGATCATCCTTGTTGATGTCCGTCTGGATGGTCCCCGGCAGAACGGCGTTGCAGCGAATGCCATGCTTGCCCAGTGCGACGGCCAGCGAATTCATCAGCGACAGGATGCCCGCCTTGGTAGGGGTGTAATGAGCCTGATACTCCCCACCCACATAGGCGGAAATGGATGAAATCCCGATGATGGATCCGCCCCCACCCTGGCGCACCATCTGGTTGGCCGCCGCCTGGATCATGTAGAAGGCGCCGTGCATGTTCACTGCCATCGTGCGCTGAAATACCTCGCCCGGCATATCCAGGAAGGCGTGGAAGGGGCAAATGCCCGCGTTGGAGACGAACACATCCACCCGGCCCAGCGCCGTCACCGCTGCGTCGATGAACGTGGCGGCACTTTCGGGCCGGGCCACATCGCCCCTGACCGCCAGGCCCCGGCGCCCCTCGGCGCGGATCGCAGCTATGGTTGCCTCAGCCGTGTCATCGGCCGAATCGAAATGATTGATTGCCACATCGGCCCCATGGCGGGCCGCCGCGATGGCGACCGCCCGCCCAATCCCGGCTGAGCCGCCGGTCACCAGAACGACCTTGTCTTTCAGAAGCATTTCGCGCCGGCCGCTGACATGTGCCACGCGAGGCTATACGCTTGGAGTCCGTAAAGACAAGAATGGCGCCCGGCGGCGCCCGGTGGAGGCAAGGTTGCGTTTTCCGGAAATTCGGCAGGTTCGCGCCTTCGTTCTGCGGGGCGGCGGGGCGGACTATCACGACCAGGGTGACGGCCACTGGATCGATGATCACATCGCCACCCCGATGGCCCGCTATCCCGACTATCGCCAGTCGCGCCGAAGCTTCGGCATCAATGTGCTCGGCACCCTGGTGGTCGAGATCGAGGCGGCCGACGGCACCGTCGGTTTTGCCGTCACGACCGGCGGCGAGCCGGCCTGTTACATCGTGGAAAAGCATCTGGCACGCTTCCTGGAAGGACGCGATCCGGCCGAGGTCGAGAAAATCTGGGACCAGATGTATTTTTCGACCCAGTATTACGGACGCAAGGGACTGGTGATCAACGCCATCTCGGGCGTCGACCTGGCGCTGTGGGACCTTTTGGGCAGGTTGCGCAAGGAGCCGGTGCACCATCTTCTGGGCGGGGCGGTGCGCGAGGAGTTGCAATTCTATGCTACCGGTGCGCGGCCCGACCTGGCCAAACAGATGGGCTTCATCGGCGGCAAGATGCCTTTGCATCATGGCCCTGGCGAAGGCGACGAGGGCTTGAGGGCGGCGCTGGCCGAGATCGCCGACATGCGCGGGCGCGTCGGGCCGGATTTCTGGCTGATGCTGGATTGCTGGATGGCGCTCGACCTCAACTATGCCACCCGCCTGGCGCGCGGCGCCTGGGACCAGTCCGGCCTGAAATGGATCGAGGAAGCCCTGTCGCCCGATGATTATTGGGGCTATCGCGCGCTGAAAAAGAACGTGCCGCCGGGCATGCTGGTCACTACCGGCGAGCATGAGGCCACGCGCTGGGGCTTTCGCATGCTGCTGGAGATGGAGTGCTGCGACATCATCCAGCCCGATGTCGGCTGGTGTGGCGGCATCACCGAACTGATCAAGATCGCCGGCCTGGCCGACGCGCACGGCAAATTGATGGTGCCGCACGGTTCATCGGTCTATTCCTATCACTTCGTCATCACCCGCCATAACAGCCCCTTTGCCGAATATCTGATGATGGCGCCCGGAGCCGACAAGGTCGTGCCGATGTTCGCGCCGCAACTGATGGGCGAGCCGGTGCCGCAGAACGGCCGCATCACGCTGTCACAGCTCGACAAGCCCGGTTTCGGGGTGGAGCTGAACCGCGAGGTTCAACTGCATCGGCCCTATACCCGATGAAGACATTCCCCTTCGTCGATGCGCATGTGCATTTGTGGGACCTCTCCCACATCCACTATCCCTGGCTGACGCCGCCTTTTGACGAGGCCAAGCCCGCAGGCTCGACAGAGGCGATCGCGAGGAATTACGGACTGGACGATTATCTGGCCGATGCCGCGAACTGGGACGTGCGTGCCATCGTCCATGTTGATGCGGGAGCCGATCCGGCCGATGCGCTGAAGGAAACCGAATGGCTCGAGGCAATGGCCGCGTCGCGCGGAATGCCCAACGCCATCATCGCCTTCGCCGCATTGAGCGATCCAAACCTGGAAGCCGTGCTGGCTGCCCTTGCTGCCCATCCGCATGTGCGGGGTATCCGCCACATCGTGGGTTGGCATGGCGATGGAGCGCGCACCTATGCGCGGCGCGACGTCACCGGCGATGCCGATTGGCAGGCCGGTTTCGCCCTGCTGAAGAAACACGATTTGTCCTTCGACTGCCAGGTTTATCCCAGCCAGTTTTCGAACATGGCATCATTGATTGCCCGCCATCCCGGCACCCAGGTGATCGTGAACCATCTGGGCATGCCCATCGTCACTGACCCGGATGGGCGCGCGGTTTGGCGTGCCGGGCTGAATCAACTCTCGGCCCTGCCCAATGTGGCGATCAAGCTGTCGGGCGCAGGTTTCATTCACCGCGACTGGACTGAAGACAGCGTGCGCCCCTGGATGCTGGAGGTAATTGATTTTTTCACGCCGTCGCGCTGCCTGGTGGCGAGCGATTTCCCCACCGACAAACTGTTCGGCACCTTCGATCGTCACCTGAGCGCCTATCGCAACATCCTGTCGGCGTTCAGCGAAGACGAACAGCGCGCCATGTGGGGCCGAAATGCCGCGCGCCTCTATGGCCTGGATATTGAGGTTTAGGATGGTGCCCAATCCCCTGTTCGGCGTGGTCTTGCACTGGCTGGGGGGATTGTCGTCGGCCAGCTTCTACGTGCCCTACCGCAAGGTACGCCACTGGTCGTGGGAGATTTTCTGGTCGGTGGGCGGGGTGTTCAGTTGGATCATCGCGCCCTGGTTGATGGCCTGGATCCAGACCAGGGACTTGTTCGGCGTGCTGTCTGCCGTGCCGGCTTCAGTATGGTTCTGGTGCTATCTTTTCGGGGCGCTTTGGGGTCTGGGGGGCCTGACCTTTGGGCTGGCCATGCGCTATCTGGGCCTGTCGCTGGGAATGGCGATCGCGCTGGGCCTGACGGCAGCTTTCGGAACCCTGATGCCGCCGCTGGTATCGGGCGAATTGTTCCAACTGCTGCGCGGCCTGCACGGCCAGGTGATCCTGGCCGGCCTGGGGGTGTGCCTGGCAGGAATAGCAGTGATCGGACGGGCTGGCCGCTCCAAGGAGCGCGACCAGCCGCCGGAGGCACTGACCCGGTCCATTGCAGAGTTCGACCTGAAAAAGGGAATCATGGTCGCCATCTTCTCGGGCATCATGTCAGCCTGCTTTGCCTATGGGCTGGCGGCGGCCGAGCCGGTACGCCAGCTGACCCTCGCCGCCGGAACGACCCCGATCTGGCAAGGCCTGCCGGCGCTGTGCATCGTGCTGCTGGGTGGGGCGACCACCAACCTGGCCTGGTGCGCGATCCTTGTGGTACGCGGTGGCACCGCGCGCGAATATCTGGGCGGAGCGGGGCCGGCCGCCGACGGCCCCGCCCCTCCGCCGCTGCTGCGCAACTATCTGCTGTCCGCCTTCGGCGGCACGCTGTGGTATTTCCAATTCTTCTTCTACACCATGGGCGAAAGCCAGATGGGGCCTTACGGGTTTTCAAGCTGGACGCTGCACATGGCCAGCATCATCATCTTTTCCAGCCTTTGGGGCTTTGCCCTGAGAGAATGGAAAGGCGCCGGCCGGAGTACCCTGGCGCTGGTGTTCACCGGACTTGCCCTGCTGGTCGGGTCCACCGTGATCATCGGTATCGGCAATGCCATGCCCTGAATTTTGCGAAGCTGCCCGATCGTCTTGGTTCAACAGTAACAAGCCAGAGGCTTTCCCCATGAAAATGTCCTTCCGCTGGTATGGCGACAGCGACCCGGTATCGCTGGCCTATATCCGCCAGATTCCCGGCATGCACGGCATCGTCTCGGCCATCTATGACGTTCCGGTGGGCGAGGTCTGGCCGCTGGACAAGATCCAGGCGCTGAAAGCGAGGGTGGAAGCGCATGGCCTTGCACTGGAGGTGATCGAATCCGTGCCGGTGCACGAGGACATCAAGCTGGGCAAGCCAGAGCGCGACAAGTGGATCGCCAATTACCAGCAGACCATCCGCAACCTGGGCCGGTGCGGCGTGAAAGTCATCTGCTACAATTTCATGCCGGTGCTGGACTGGGTACGCACCAGCCTGTCCAGGACATTGCCGGATGGATCGACCACGCTGGTGTTCGATGTCGAGGAGGTCGCCGATTTCGACATCAGCAAGGGCCTGAACCTGCCGGGCTGGGATACCAGCTACACCGCCGAAAGCCTGAAAAGCGTGCTGGACGATTATGCCGGCGTCGATGCCGAAACACTGTTCCAGAACCTGGCTTATTTCCTGAAAGCCATCGTGCCGGTGGCCGAGGAAGCCGGCGTGCGCATGGCCATCCATCCCGACGATCCGCCGCGTCCCATCTTCGGCCTGCCGCGGATCGTCAAGGACCGTGACGACCTGGCGCGCATCCTGTCCATCATCGACAGTCCGGCCAACGGGCTGACGCTATGCTCGGGCTCGCTGGGCGCCGGCCCGCAGAACAATGTCGAGGCGCTGGTGCGCGAATTCGGCGGCCGCGGGCGCATCCATTTCGCCCACCTGCGCAACGTAAAGCTGGATGCCGCCGGCAATTTCGAGGAAACCGCCCACAAGTCCGACTGCGGTTCGCTGGACATGGCCGCGATCGTCAAGGCCTATCACGATGTAGGTTTTGATGGCTATGCGCGGCCCGACCATGGCCGCATGATCTGGGGCGAAACCGGCAAGCCCGGCTATGGCCTTTACGACCGGGCGCTGGGCGCGGTCTATCTGAACGGCCTGTGGGAAGCGATCGACAAATTCGGCGCCGCGCAGCGATAATGCGTCAATAACAAAGGGGGCGGGGACATGCCGAGAATTCGCTGGCTGATGATCTGGCTGTGCTTTCTGGCCAACGGCATCGGCTATATCGACCGCACCAACATCGCCATCGCGACACCGGCCATCCGTGCCGAGCTGGGCATCGACCCGGCGGTGATGGGATTGGTACTCAGCGCCTTCTTCTGGACTTACGCTTTCGGGCAATTGCCGGCCGGCTGGTTCATCGACCGCGTCGGCGTGCGCATCGCACTGACCCTGGCGGTCGGCTGGTGGTCGATGTTCACCGCCGCCACCAGTATCGCACGCAGTGTGGTCCAGTTCATCGCCATGCGGCTGATGCTAGGCCTGGGCGAAGCCGCATCCCAGCCATCCTTCGCCAAGGTGGCGTTCAACTGGTTTCCCCGCACCGAACGGGGCCTGGCCTGCTCCATTTTCAACAGCGGTTCCACCATGGGCACGGCGGTATCCATGCCGCTGGTTACTTGGCTGATTCTGTTGGTGGGCTGGCGCGGCTCTTTCATCGCCACCGGCGCCCTGGGCTTGGCGTGGGCGCTGGCCTGGTGGTTTATCTACCGCGATCCGGAGCGCTGGCGCGAAGTTGCGCCGGAGCAGGTCGACCGCCTTCTGGCGCAGCGCGCGCCGCAACCCGCGGCGGCGGACACCATCTCCTGGTTCGATCTCTTCCGGTACCGATCGGTCTGGGGGCTGATGATCGGGCTTTTCTGCCTGAATTTCGCGATCTATTTCTTCATAACCTGGTTTCCCAGCTATCTGCAGGACGCGCGCGGCTTCTCGCTGAAGGCGCTGGGCATCTGGGGAGCGCTGCCGCCCCTTATGGGGTTGCCTGGCAACTGGCTGGGCGGCTGGACCTCAGATCGGCTGATCCGTGCAGGCTGGAGCCCGACGCGTGCGCGCAAGACCTGTCTTGTCGGCGCCATGCTGATGTCATCCTCAATCGGCCTGTCCGCCTTTGTCGAAAGTACCTGGTTGTGCCTGGCGCTGTTCATGCTGGCCTTCGCCAGCCTCAGTTTCGCGGGTGCCAACTGTTGGACGGTGGTCAGCGAGATCGCGCCAACGCCGCGCCATGTCGCTTCCATCGGCGGCATCCAGAACTGCGCCGGCAACATGGCGGGCATCATCCTGACCACCTTCACCGGCGTGGTCCTGACCCTGACCAGCGGCTCGTTCCTGATCCCGCTGGCGGTCGCGGGCGCCATGTGCGTGGTGGGAGCCTTGTCCTATCTCTTTGTCCTGGACAAGGTCGAACCGTTGCCGCCGCTGCCGCCGCGTTAAAGTTCACGCATCCAGCCCAGGCCCGCCAGCGTGCCATTGGCGGGCCTGTATTCGCAGCCGACAAAGCCGTCATAACCCAGCCGGTCCAGCGTCTTCAGCACAAGCCGGTCGTCCAGCTCGCCGGACAGTGGCTCGGCGCGGTCGGGCACGGAGGCGATCTGGATATGCCCGGTGATGGGCATCAACTGCTCCAGTCCGCGCACCACATCGCCGTGCAGAATCTGCCGGTGATAGATGTCGAACTGCAGTTTCAGGTTGGGCCGGTTCACATCGGCGATCACCTTGTGTGCCAGGCCGTAATCGTTCAGCAGATAGCCGGGCACATCGCGCCCGTTCAGCGGCTCGATAGTGATGGTGATGCCGTGTGGGACGGCCGTGTCACAGGCCAGCATCAGCGAGTCTTTATAAGCGGCCAAAGCGGCGGCGCCTTTGGCGATGCCGGCCATTACATGCAGGCGCTTCGCCTCCGTCGCCTCGGCATAGCCCAGCGCCAACTCCAGCGCAGCGCGGAAATCCGCCTGCCGTTCCGGCAGGGCCGCCAGGCCACGCTCGCCCCTGGTCAGGTCGCCCGGCGGCAGGTTGATCAGCGCCATGGTGAGATTGTGCCGCGCCAAGGCCGCGCCAATCGCATCAGGGTCATGGTCATAGGGGAACAGGCATTCCACCGCGGAAAAGCCGGCGTCGGCCGCCGCCGCGAAGCGATCCAGGAACTCCCATTCCTGAAACAGCCAGGACATGTTGGCGGCGAATCTCGGCATTAGCGGTTCAAGATGGTGACGCGGCCAAGCTCCGGTTCGACCAGAAGCTCGTCACCGGTCCGGATCAGCGCGGTCACGTCGCCGTCAAACCGGTCGAGCAATGGCGCGCCGGCAAAGGCCGCACCCTGGGCCATGATGGGATTGACCCGGTTGAACAGGAACGCGGCGGGGATCAGCCCGCGCGCAGCCATGTCCCGCAGCATCCACGCCGAGGCGACGCCACCCTTGACGGTGTTGAGCACCAGGATGCGCCCGGCATAGCTTTGGCCGTGCAGCGCATGGGCGGGGCGGGAAAACACGCCCTTGATGCGGTCCAGGTCATAACGGGCGCTGAAATTGTCGCGCGCCACCAGCGCGATGCCGCGCACCGCGCTGCCGATGCCGGGATGGGCGGAAAGAACAGCCATCACATCCTCCCCGCGACGGCAGCATCGATGCATTGGGCAGTGCTGCCCAGGCTGGGCAGATAACCATAGCCGCCGATGATGTTGACCAGCTTGGCGGAGTTGGACATCAGCCGCTTCCAGCCATTGGCCTCGGCCATCTCCCGCGCGTAGCTCTGGTAGAAACAGACACCTGATAACAGCAATGCGCCCGCGCCTTCGATCCGCGCCGTCAGGCCCATGCGGTCGGCAGCGGCCTTGTTTTCGGGCGAAGTGGCGATCAAAAGCGCCGTTTCCCTGTGCACGCGCCGGCCATCGATCAGGCCCGCCACCTCTTCCAGCTCGAACAGCGACAATTGCGGCGCAGCGAACACCACCACGTCCACCTTTTCGCCAGGGGCCGCATAACGGGCCTTGAACGCTTCCAGGTCGGCGCGGCCCACCACCACCGGCTCGGGCAGGACGCCATTGAACACTTCGCGCGCTGCACGGCATTCTGGCGTCACCCCCTCCATGTGAAACAGCGCCACCGATCCATAGCTGGCCAACGCCGCCCCGAAATGCTTGAGTTCGTCGGACGTCGGCACGCCGCCGATTCCTTCCAGCACCGGCACTTCCCAATAGCTGCCGGCGATTCCGCCGGTGATGCCGCCCAGCGCACCCCAGTCGCTCCAGTCGCGGGGCCGGTCCTTGACCACAATGCGCCTGGTACCCCGCCGCCTTTCATCCAGGTGATAACCATAGCGCGGCGTGCGGCCGGTCAGGGCGGCGGCGATGGCGGAGGGACCGCCCTCAAAATTGCTGCGCGCGCCCATCACGCTGTTGGAATAGATCACCACGCCGGTGTCACCCATCGCCAGATGTTCTCCCATAACCGGCGGGAACACGGTCTGGTAATTGATGCAGGTATTGGTCATCAGCACGCCCAGCGCCTCCAGCGCATCGCTGGCACGTTTTTCCAACCTTACCATGGCGTCCGTCTGTTTCAGCCTCGCATAAGTCGAAAAATCCAGGCCGCGCGGATCGGTGATGGTCGGAATGCGCACCCGCCGCTCCTCGCGTGGCGCAGCCGCCAAACCTTCGAGAAATGCCACACCCGCTTCGCCCAGCGATTCGGTGTCGCCCATGATGTGCGCCTGGCTGACCGGCACCAGATCTTCGGCATCGAAAAACCGGCCCACTGCGAGCTGGTGAGCGATAGCCCAGCGGCGCGGGGCGCCCGCCTCGCCCGCGAGCATGGCTTTTTCCTCGTCATTCAGGCGCAATTTGGGGCTCCATGAATTTCCGCTCCGGATGCATATAGAAGGCCGCCGCCATGCCCGCCAGCATCAGGATGGCCGACATCGCAAATGGCAAGTGCCAGCTCCCCGTCGTGTCAATGATCCAGCCGAATGCCCAAGGCGAAATGATGCCCGCAACCGCCGAACCGAAATTCATGAAACCGCTGGCCGTACCGGCATAGGCCGGCGCGATATCCATCGGCACGGCCCACAGAGGTGCAATCACCAGTTCCATCGAAAAAAAGGCCAGGGTCAGCGAAATCGACACCAGGGTGAGGTCCTGCAACATCACCACCGGAACGAAGAACAGCATGGACCCGGCCAATCCCCCCACGATCAGGTTGCGCCGGGCCTTCACCACGCTGCCGGTACGCGCCAGAATGCGGTCGCTTACCACGCCGCCCAGCGTATCGCCGACGATCCCCGCCAGGAAGATGCCGGAGGTGAACAGCGCCGAGGATTGCAGCGACAGGCCGTAGCTGTGGCGGAAGAACAGCGGCAGCCAGTTGAGGCATACCCACAGCGACCAGCCATAGCAGAAATCAGTCATGATAACGGGCAGCATGCGGCGGAACAGGGCGCGCACCGGGGCACGCAAGCTCGGCTTGGGGCGGTTAACGGCCTTGCCGGGCGGATGGTCGCGAAAGAAGGCGAACCAGATTGCCACCCAAACCAGCGACATCACGCCCACAATGATAAACGACCCGCGCCATGAAACCTGCAGGATCAGCGCGGCGACGAATACGGGCGTCACGGTATTGGCAACGCGCGAGAAAGTGTGGGCGATGCCCTGGGCAAAGCTCCACCGGTGGGGCTCAATCCAGTTGGTTATCACCCGCGTGGCCACCGCCAGGCTCGGCCCCTCGCCCACTCCCAGCAGCGCGCGCACTCCCAGAAGTGATCCCAGCCCGCCGATAAAGCCCGTCAGCACTGTGGCTAGCGAGAAGATCAGGCCGAATATGGTGAAGACCAGGCGAGGGCCCAGCCCGTCCGCAAGCCAGCCGCCGATGAGCTGGATGAAGGCGTACGGATAACCATAGGCAGAAAACGCGTAGCCCAGTTCGGTGTTGGACAGATGGAATTCACGCTGGATGTCGGCCGCCGCCGTGGCCAGGTTCACCCGATCCATATAGGTGATGAAATAGATGGCGCAGACCATCATCAGCACCCAGCCACCCCGCGTGCGAAATGCCTTCACAGGTTCACCGCATGGCGGGCAACAATCTTTTCATTGAGCGCGAAACCAAGCCCAGGACGGCCGGACAGAACAAGCGCGCCCGCCTCGATCTGCTCCGGCGGATCGGTCAACGTGGCCCGCCAGGGCACTTCCCCGAATGAATATTCCAGGATGTTGAAGTTGGGCACCGTTGCGACGACATGGGCCGCCGCGGCATTGCCGACAGGGCTGGCGGGACCGTGCGGCGAACACAGGAGAGCCGCACCCTCCGCAAGGGCAGCGATTTTCTTGAGCTCCAACATGCCCCCGCAAACTTTCACGTCGGGCATCACGATTTCGGCGGCGCCCGCCCGGATGTAATCATAGAAGCCTTCCACGCCGTGAATGGCCTCGCCCCCTGCTGTCGGCATGGGCGCGGCTCTGGTTATGGCGGCCAGGCCTTCGAGGTCCTGTGCGGGCGTGACTTCTTCCAGCCAGTAAAGGTTCAATGGGCGCATCCGCGCCGCCAGGTCGATACCTTCCGGGCGCGTGAAATGGCTGTGCGCATCCACCAGAAGATCCCGTTCGGGCCCAATGACCTGGCGCACGGCACGGGCGCATGCGATGCCCGCCTCCATCGCTTGTTCGAAGCGTACGCGCTCGGACCCGCCATTGGGCAGCAAATGCACGCCGCGCGGCATGTCGTCGAACGGTGCCAGCTTGAGGGCGTCAAAGCCTGCCGCTACCGCACGCCCGGCCATCGCCGCGAAACCGTCAGGTGTGCGCGGATCAGCGGAACGGTTGATGTTGGCATAAATGCGGATGCGCGGCTGGATGCGACCGCCCATCAGATCGTGGCATGGCAGCGACAACGCCTTGCCCATAATATCCCACAGACATTGCTCCAGCGCGCTGGCGGCCACGGCGGCCGGCGTCCGGCCATAGGACCCTGTTTTAGCCACCAGCGGAGACACGAACTTGCGGAACCATTCCACCTCCAGGGCAGCGTGCCCCTTCAGAAGATCAGCGAATTGCTTCAGGTACTCCACACACTGGGTGTCGCTTAGACTTTGCGAGGCGTCGCCCAGCCCGGTCAGACCGCTGACCGTGGATAGGCGGGGAATGATCCATGAGCCGCGCCTGTTGACGTGAACCTGGAAAACTTCCAGCCGGTCGATGGCCAGCCGGGCGGTTTCAGCGCGCACCGCGCGCGGCGACAACAGCGGAAGCGCGCCCAGACCCTGCAGCACCGAACGGCGCTTCATGCGACTTTCCCTCTGCCCAAGCCTGCTCAACGAACATCGGCGCGGGCCAGCATAGCGACATGATTGCCGGCGGGGCAGCTACTTTTTTGCGCCCGGGTTTAGTGGCTCTGCCAGTCAAGTTGCAGCAGCGAGATGGCTTGGCGCGGCAGGTCGGCCGAGATTATGACAGTGCCGGCCGATACCACAAGCCAGCGCGGCGATTCCAGAAGCTGAAGCCCATCCTGCGCCTTCAGCTTCGCTACCTGTTCCGGAGTCGGTCTTTGCGGCGATCCCATCGCCTTCCACACCGTGTAAGCATTGGAATGGCTGTCGTCCAGCCGGTAATGGATCAGCCGCACGCGCCGCACTGCCGGGGGAAGGCCTCGGACGGTGACGGTCACGGGCGAAGAAGGCGCGGGGCGGTCTGCATCGTGGTAATTCCACACCATTACCGCTGCCTCCCGCCCGTCGGCCGTGGCGAGGGCGTCGATATCGGGGGCGCCGCGCACACCTGCTGCGATGATCTGTCCGGCACGCATCGCACCATCGGCCGCGGCGGCCACGCGATCGCCATGCATCAATCCGGCCATGCGGAAAAAGTTCAAAACCGGCTTGTCGATGCCGTTGGTCGAAAGCGAACGAAAGCCTTCGAAATAGTCGCGGTTCTCGAATTCGAAGGACCAGCTCATCATTGAGATCAGATTGATGCCATACCGGTCAGCCAATTCGAGCAGCCGCTTGTACGCAGCGGCTGTATAGGCGGGATATAGGGTGCCATTGCGATAGGCATTGGCGGGGTTGACCTTCATCGAACAGGCCGCGCAGCCTTCAGGATCGGCCTCCGACAGGATCACGGGCAACTTCGCAAATTTCGGGTGGCGCGCGATGATGGCAAAGCCCTTGTCGGCGTCGTTCAACGCCTTGGCCAGACCCATTGTGACCCTGCCATCCTGAATGGTGGGTTGGCCCTTCACGTGGAAGGAGATGAAATCCATAGGGGTTGCAGTCTCAGCGACATGATCCAGGAAATCCTCCAGGAACTTCGCCGCCCTGGGGTTGCCCGGACCGGTGGTGGCCGGACCGCCAACCTTTGCCTCGGGCAAAGCGGCCCGCACCCCCGCCACGGTGCGGTCATAAAGCTCGAAATATTGCTGCGGCGTGCCGTGCCAATAGGAGATGTCCGGCTCGTTCCAGACCTCGAAATACCATTGCGCGACCGTGGCGCGGCCATAGCGCTGGACCATGTGGGACACGACAGTGCGGATCATCTCCTGCCACTTGGCATAATCCCCCGGTGGGCTGTGTACCGACCCGCCGGTGGAGGAACCGGGATAATGGTCCTCATATACACCATCACGGCTGACCAGCGCCTTGGGCGTGAAGCCGAGTTCGAACATCGGGACTACGCCCGCAGCACGATATTCGTCGAAGATGGAATCCAGGATGCGGAAGTCATAGACCGGCCGCCCCTGTGCATCCTCGGAATAAACGTTGGTGGAGCTCCATTTCAGCGCCGCCACGCCGTCGCCCGAACTCAACAGATGATGCGCGCGGATGTGCACTGGCACCGGCGCCAGATCGTGCAGTTCGCGCAACAGCGCTTTGCCATCCGGCATGGTGGTGTAGTTGGCTTCGTCATAGCCGAACCAGGCATAGATGGGCTTGTAGGGGCCAAGCCTGTGGGAAACATCCACTGCGATGGCGACGGGCGCAGCCTGCTGCGCCATCACGGCCCCGCCGCAAAGAAAAAGCAGCAGAATTGCAAGAAAAGAAAGAAGCGCTTTCATTTGTCACCCCGCGCCGGCCCGGGCTCCGCCCAAATTCCAGGGAAAATTCGGGGAAATCGGCCAAAAAGGCCAGAATAATCGATCCGGAATCGAAAAGTTCTCAGCCTTCCAGCTCGCGCAAATCGCGGCCGCGGGTCTCCCGGCCATAGACGGCGACCAGGGCAAGCCCAGCCAGCGTTGGTATCGCGATGGCCAGGGCAGCAATGCCAATTCCTGGAACTGCCGCAAGCACGCTCAATGTCTGGCATATGAGACCGCCAGTCTTGCTGCAGGCGGCAACCCAGCCCGTCGCCCGGCCGCGAACGCGCAGGGGATAATTTTCCGCAGTGTAGGGCAAAAGGACCGATATGACGCCGGTAGCGCCCGTGATCAGCAGGGCAATCGGAATCGTGGGATTGGAAAAAGCCGAAACCCCGGCCCCGCGCAGCGCCAGCGCCAGCAATCCCAACCCGGTCAAGGCGATCATGACCAGCAACGCCCGTTTCGTGCTCCAGGTAGCATAAAGCCATGATGCGACCACAACCGTGGGCATGGCGATCAGGGATGATCTGGCGATTAGGGCCGCTGCCATGCCCATGTCCTGTCCCTCCGATATCAACTCGCCGGGAAGCCACAGCAGCAATCCGAAGTTGACGAATCCCCACATCAGGCCGACAAGGGTCAAGGCGATGGTCGCGCCGAGATGGCGCTTATCCACCGGCGGCAAATGGGAGTGGTCGATCTTGACTTCGTCATCCCAGTCGGCGGTTTCGGTTATGACCACCGAGCCGAATTGCGCAAGCGTGGCGCGTGCCTCATCAACCCGGCCGATATGCATCAGGAAGCGCGCGGATTCGGGGATAAAGGGGCTCAGCAGGACGAGGATCAGGCCGGAAGGCAGATTAAGGAACCACATGATGCGCCAACCGAACTCGGGCTGCAGCAAGGCCGACAGCCCCGACGCCGCAAGATAACCACCAACAGCACCAACGCCACCGACCGCCACCAGGCTCCAACCCCTGTGGCGCGTCGGCATGATTTCCGCCAGGAGCGCATATGCCACCGGCAGCATGCCGCCCGCGGCAGCCCCCATCAGGAAGCACATGAAAAGATTCCAGCCGAAGGACGGCATGGCCCCGCATATGGAAGTACCAATGAACATGACGGCCGAGAGCAGGATAGTGGCGCGCCGCCCGTAAAGATCGGCGACCGCTCCCCAGACGAACGAACCCAACACCGTTCCCAGAAGGGCCCAGAAAGGCAAAAGGGCAACTTCAGCCGGGCCGATCATATATTCGACTTTCATGCCGGGCGTGACGAAGCCCAGCGCAGCGGGCTTCATGATGTCGATGACCAAGGCGGCAGCAAGCGCGCCGCCGGCCAGCCAATGCCGCGTGGTCAATGGGGCATCCTCGGGCGCAACGATCCGCTCATGCACAGCAGCAAGGTTATTTTCGCCGGCCGCCTTCGGCTGGAGTCCGTAGGCGGCAGCACCGCATCCGGCCATGATCAGGAACATCCCGGTGAGCATTTCCGGGTCCATTGGCATCCCGGCCAGCATGTAGTGCATCTGGCGCGCCATCAGGAACATTGGCAAATGCAACAGCGCGCCGACCACCACCAGCAGACAGCCCAGCCAGAAAGCGGGCGTGCTGCGACGATCCGCGAACATGAATAGTTCGTACATTTGCCCCGCCCACGCACTAGGCGCGGTGCCCCGATAGATTTTTGAAAGGATGGCGGCGGCCCTCGAGCACGCGCACGCGGCTTATCTATAGCGTCATTGCAACCAAGAACGCAAATCAGGCGGCCGATTTGATGTCCGGCCGGAACCGCACGCGTCCGCCCTTGGACGGCATCACAAAGATGTATATATCATACTTCTTCATGGAGCCCAGAACCAGCGAGAGCACCATGCGTCTCACAATCCATACGGATTACACCCTGCGAGTTCTGATGCAGCCGGCCTTTGCGCGGGAACATCTGGCAACGATGGCGGATGCCGCCACCCATGCGCCCAACGCCTTTCAGGCTATACCCGATAGCTGTGCCGCCATTGCTCTCGCCCGGCCGCGCCACTGCCTGTCCGCACCGTTCCGCCCCAAGAAACCGAGGCTGCAATGACCCAGGCCAGAGATGCCAGCTCCGTTAAAGAATCCGCGCAAGCAAAGCGTGATCGAAACGAAGCTTTGCCGGCGGTACTGCTCTATGCCTTCCGACCGATGTTTCTGGCGGCAGGGAGCTGGGCGATCATCGCTATCGCGCTGTGGCTTTCTATGTTTTTCGGTTATGTCCAATTGCCCACGCGCTTCGATGCGATGTCGTGGCACATCCACGAGATGCTTTTCGGTTTTGTCATGGCAGCCGTCGCGGGCTTCTTGCTGACCGCCATTCCGAACTGGACGGGACGCTTGCCCGTGCGGGGCCATCGGCTCGCGATGCTCGCCGGACTGTGGGTCGTGGGACGCATCTCCTGTCTTATCTCGGCCGACCTGCCGGCGTGGCTTGCCGTCACGGCGGACCTGAGCTTTCCGGCGATGCTCCTGTTTGTCGCCGCGCGCGAAATCGTCGCCGGCCGCAACTGGCGTAACCTCATGACAACCGCGCCGCTTGCCGTGTTCCTGATCGCCGATCTGCTGATGCACCTTGAGGCCCTCAATGAGCCCGTTCCAAGCGGACTGGGGTGGCGACTGGGCATCGCGGCGCCCATCGTTCTCATCGGCGTCATTGGTGGGCGCATCACACCGAGCTTCACACGGAACTGGCTGTCTAAGCGCCAGAGTCCGCGCCTTCCCACACCCGCCAATCGTTTCGATACCGTCTGTGTTGCCATTCTCGCGCTGGCCTTCATTTTCTGGGCCTTCATGCCAGAGCATCGCATCACCGGCGCGCTGCTGGTCGTGGCGGGACTGCTTAACGCTTTGCGCCTGAGCCGTTGGGCCGGATGGAGAACTCGGCCAGAGAAGTTACTGCTCATTCTCCATATCGGCTATGGTTGGGTCGCTTTTGGTACGGCGCTGCTGGGGCTGTCGGTTTTTGGCGTAGGCGTGCCGGCGCCGTCCGCCATTCATGCACTCACCGCGGGTGCCATCGCTGTCATGATCCTTGCGGTGATGCCGCGCGTCACGCTAGGCCATACCGGGCGCGATCTCATCGTCCATCGCGCCACGGTTGTGATTTTCGTCCTGATCAACGCCGCCGCCATCGTCCGCGTCTGTGCCTCCTGGCATACCGAACTGATGACGATCATGCTCCTCGTAGCAGGCGCATGCTGGATAGCGGCGTTTGGCGTGTTCGAGCTCGTGTACGGCCCAATGCTGCTGACGCGACGGGTCACCGGATGAACAAACAGCCACAACCGAAAGAAGCAGAATGGCCGGAAGGAGCCGTCTTCACGATCGGGCATTCAACCCTGCCCATAGAGGAATTCATCGCGCTGCTGCATGGCTACGGCATCAAATGCCTCGCGGACATTCGCACCGTGCCGCGTTCCCGCCATAACCCGCAATTCAATTACGACGCTCTGCGTGGCGCCCTGACAGCGGCGGGGATAGCATATGTGGCGATGCCAACGCTGGGCGGTCTTCGCCATACCCGCAAGGATTCCCCCAATACTGGCTGGCGGAACAAGAGCTTTCGCGGCTACGCCGATTACATGCAGACCGAAGAATTCGCCGATGGGCTCACACAGCTCATCTCCCTGAGCAGGCGGGAACGAACCGCCATCATGTGCGCCGAAGCGGTGCCGTGGCGATGCCACCGTTCACTGGTGGCGGATGCCCTGAATGTTCACGGCATTCCCGTGGTCGAGATTTTGTCGCAGACAAGCTATCGCCCCCATAAGCTGACGCCTTTTGCGCGCGTGAGCGGGATGACACTCACCTATCCGGCGTAGCAAGGAGAATTGACGCTGCCAAAGCCGGAATGAGGAGAGTCGAAATCCCCTGGACTTTGCCGATAACGGAGCGCGGAGCCAACCGATTTCGCTGAAATTACGTCTCAAGAGGCGTGCCTCTTTCGCCCTTTATCATCTCTGACGCAACGCCATTGAGGTGAGTTGCCGATGCCGGCCTCGTTCTCGAACGGCGCTGCCGGCAGCTCGTCACCAGCAGCTCGCCGGTCGCATGAAGCCATCGGAGCTGGGCGATTGGTCTGGCTTGTGCAATCATCCCGTCAAGCGCTTCATCGGTGCCAGCTATGCACAAGACCGGGCCCCTATGCGCCGCTAGCGGGCGCTCGCTGGCCCGTTGGTGATCGGCCTGCTGTCGTATAAAACGGTAGGGGCACTCGTTTTTTTGCCTTCGCGGAAACCATCCACGGCCCTGGCGGCAAAGTGCCGAACCGACTTTCCATTCCCGCAGCATTCCCCCTAAACACACAAGTAACGGAGGAGGCAATTCACATGAAGGCAATCGTGGTAACGGACCAGTCCGCGGGACTGGCGGGGATGAAGCTGACCGAGAGACCCGAGCCACTACCCGCGATAAACGACGTTATTGTTCAGATTCGGGCGTCGGGATTCGTCCCGACCGAGTTGGAATGGCCCTCGACCTGGACCGACCGCCGCAACTGTAGCCGAACACCGTCAATCCCCGGTCACGAGATGGCCGGAGTGGTCACCGCCCTTGGCTACGGCACGACCGGCCTGTCGGTAGGACAGCGTGTGTTCGGCCTTGCCGACTGGTATCGCGAC
The DNA here is from genome assembly GCA_035761325.1 of Rhizomicrobium sp. GTDB lineage: Bacteria > Pseudomonadota > Alphaproteobacteria > Micropepsales > Micropepsaceae > Rhizomicrobium. The sequence goes on from DASTRG010000043.1 coordinate 26,279, forward strand.
GGCAGCTTGGCGGAATATATCGCCATTGAGGCCCGGAACCTGGCGCCGCTCCCGGGCGACGTCGATTTCACGGTGGGGGCGAGCCTGCCGATCTCAGGCCTCACCGCGTGGCAGGGGCTGTTCCCCCATGGTCACCTTCAGGCGGGGCAGAGTGTCCTGGCGCACGGCGCGGCAGGCGCGGTCGGTTCAATGGTAACGCAACTCGCACGCGAGGCGGGCGCATATGTCATCGCCACCGGACGTGCGGCCGACCGTCAGAAGGCACTCGATTTGGGCGCGCAAGAGTTCGTCGACCTCGACAACGACGCGCTGAAAGACGTCGGAGGTGTCGATTTGGTGTTCGATGTCATCGGCGGCGATATCGGCAAGCAGTCCGCAAGCCTGATTCGATCCGGAGGAACCATGGTGTCCGTCGTCGGCCCGCCCGTGCCGCGGCCCGACGACGGCCGGACAGTCGACTTCGTCGTCGAGGCCGATCGCGCCCAACTAGGTGAGATTGTCCAGCGGGTGCGGGACGGACGACTACGGACAAACATCGGCGACGTCTCAGCCCTCGACGACGCCGTCGCCGCCTTGAACCCGAAGGAGCGACGTAAGGGGAAGGCGATCATCCGCATTCGTTAGTACGACCAGGGCGGCGGCGAAAGACTACTTGGACGCGCCACGTCCGCCTTGAGTCAAGTTCGGCCCGCAAGCAATTTCGATCCAATTCATAACCAGCATCGAAGGACACAGTACGCAAGCCCACCGGGATGCGAAAAACGATGATGGCGCAGAACGGCCAGTTTTGTACGAGAGCTTACTCTCTAAATTGCTGATCCAAAACGCGATTGACGTTGGTGGGCCCGGCAGGACTCGAACCTGCGACCTAACCGTTATGAGCGGTCAGCTCTAACCAACTGAGCTACAGGCCCTTCGCGAAAAGGGGTATATCAGGATTTTCCGCGCCGCCAACTGCCCCTATTTTGCCCCGGTTCGCGGCCAGCATCCGCCCCGGACGGTACCCTGACAGAGAGAACTGCACCATGATGTTTCGCCCGCTATTCCCTGCCCTGGCCGCCATGGTCCTGTTGACCCCCGCCCCGGTCCTCGCCGCTGACCTCCACACCATATCCATGAACGGCCACGGAGAGGTCAGGGCGGCCCCCGACCTGGTCACCGTCAATGCCGGGGTCGCGATCAGTGGCCCCACCGCCGCGGCAGCGCTGGCCGCCAACACTGTCAGGATGAAACAGGTCTTTGCCGCACTGGAAAAGATGGGCGTGCCGCAGAGAAACATCCAGACCAGCCAATTTTCCGTGGCGCCCCAGTACAGCAACGCACCCGGAAACGAAGCGCCGCACTTGACCGGCTATCAGGTGACCAATCAGCTCACGGTGCGCCTTGAGGATATAACGGGGCTGGGCAAGGCGCTGGATGCGCTGGTGACGGCCGGCGTCAATCAAATGAACGGCATCAACTTCACCATCCAGAACCCTGGCCCTCAGCTGGAAAGGGCGCGCGCCGATGCCATGGCCGATGCGCGCCTTCGGGCTGAAACCTATGCCAGGGCCGCCGGCGTCACGCTGGGACCGGTCCTGTCCATCAGCGAGGGCGCCGAGGCGCCAAAACCCATGTACCGCATGATGGCGATGGAAGCGCGCGCGCCGGTTCCCGTGGCGGCGGGTGAGGAAACCGTGTCGGCCGACGTCTCGGTGGTGTGGGAAATCCACTGAGGCTGCCTATATTGTGGCCATGAGCAATCCCTTTTTTGAAGACTGGACAGCGCCCTTCGCTGCCCCGCCCCTGGACCGTTTCAGGCCCGAGCATTTTCCCCCAGCCTATGATCGTGCCCTGACCGAACATGCGGCCGAGGTAGCAGCCATCGCTGGCGATGGCGCCCTGCCCAGCTTCGACAATGTGATCGTGGCGCTGGAAAAATCGGGCCGTCTGCTGGCCCGCGTGGAAGGGGTGTTCCACAATCTGGCATCCAGCGCCACGAGTAAGGCACTCCAGGCTATCGAGCTGGAGATGGCGCCGCGTGTGGCAGCGCACTGGAGCGCCATCTCTCTCAATGCCGCCCTGTTCGCGCGCGTCGATGAACTGTATCGGAAGCGCCGAACGCTGGGATTGGATGCGGAGTCTCTCAGGGTTCTGGAGCGCTATTATCTGGATTTCGTGCGCGCGGGCGCCCTGCTTAAAGGCGAACATCGCGAGCGTTTTGCCGAGATATCCCAGCGGACCGCCCTGCTGGGCACCCAATTCTCCCAAAATATCCTGGCCGATGAGGAAGAATATGTGCTGGGTCTTTCGCCGGCCCAGATGGCCGGCGTACCCGATGCGGTGCGCAGCGCCGCGGCAGCATTGGCCAGGGAACGGGGCCTGGACACGCCTTTCGCGGTTTCGCTGTCACGCTCCAGCGTCGAACCCATGTTGCAGTTCGCCGATAACCGGGCGCTGCGTGAGACCCTGTTTCGCGCCTGGACCGCGCGCGGCACCGGCCAAGACAGCAGCAAACATGACAACACTGCCATCATCACTGAGATGCTGGCGCTGCGGGCGGAACGCGCCACACTGCTGGGGTATGAGAATTTTGCCGCTTTCAAATTAGCCGATTCCATGGCGGGCACGCCGGCGAAGGCCCGCGCCCTGCTGGAAGATGTGTGGGAGCCGGCCCGCGCCCGCGCGCTGGAAGAGCGAGACGCCTTGCAGTCCCTGATCGCCGAAGAAGGCGGCAATTTCCGCCTTGCCGCATGGGACTGGCGTTACTATGCAGAGAAGCTGCGCCGCGCGCGCTATAATTTCGACGAAGGCGCGATCAAGCCCTATCTCGAGCTGAACAACATGATCGCGGCGGCCTTCTTCACCGCCGAAAAGCTGTTCGGCCTCGGCTTCCGCGAGCGCAAGGACGTGCCTGTCTATCACCCCGACGTGCGGGTGTGGGAAGTGTCCCAAGAACGGCGCACGATCGGCCTGTTCTATGGCGACTATTTCGCCCGTCCCGGCAAGCAGGGCGGCGCCTGGATGTCCAGCTTCCGCGATCAGGAAAGGCTGACCGCGCCGGATGTTCTGCCCATCATCATCAACAACTGCAATTTCGCCAGGTCCGATCCCTGCCTTCTGTCATTCGACGACGCAGAAACTCTGTTCCACGAATTCGGCCATGCACTGCACGGACTTCTGAGCCAGGTGCGTTTCCCCCGCCTTTCCGGCACCAATGTGGCCCGCGATTTCGTCGAACTGCCATCGCAATTGTATGAACATTGGTTGGAACAGCCGGACGTCCTTGGCCGCTTTGCTCGCCATCATCAGACTGGCGAGCCGATGCCGACCGCGCTGATGGACAAAGTTCTGACGGCGCGAAGGTTCGGCCAGGGCTTTGCTACGGTGGAATTTCTAGCCTCTGCCATCATTGACATGGATTTTCACACTCAGCCACCTCCAGCGAATCCGCTGACCGCGCAGCAGGAGACTCTACGGCGCATCGCCATGCCCGACGAGATCGTTCCTCGTCATTGTGCTCCGCATTTCGGCCATGTCTTTGGCGGCGAGGGTTATGCCGCGGGCTATTACGCCTACCTATGGTCGGAAGTTCTGGATGCGGACGGCTTTCGCGCCTTCAAGGAAGCCAAGGATCCGTTTGATCCGAGGACGGCGCAAAGGCTGTACCGGTACATCTATTCGGCCGGCGGCACACGCGATTATGGCGAGGCGTACCGCGCCTTCCGCGGCCGCGATCCGCACATCGATGCCTTGCTGGAAGACCGCGGGCTCAAGAGCCCGGCTTCAGCCTAGCGCCGTTAGCCGTCCGCGCTGGTGTTGGATGCCACCCGGTGGGCAGGACCGGAGGGCGCCAAAACCTTGTCGATCACCTGGATAATGCCATTCTTGTCGTGAATGTCATAGATGGCGATATCGGCCATGTTGCCGTTTCCGTCCATCAGCAGAATGTTGGTGGGACCGTTCATCCTGGCAATCATGACGCCGCCTTCAGCGGTGCGAAGGCGCACATCGCCCCCCTTCTCATTGATCATCCTCAGCAGTGTCGCCGAATCATAGGCTCCCGGCACAATCAGGTAACTCATACGCCGCGCCAGGTCGGCCCGGTTCATGTGTCCCGCCTGCGCGAAGGCGGCGTTGGTCGGCGCGAAGACGGTGAACTCGCCACTGCCCTTCAACGCCGACACCATACCCGTCTCCTTCAGGGCCTGCGCCATCCTGGTATGCATGGGTGAGGCGGCAAGATTGTCCATGATGTCGCGCTGGGGCAGCATGGCCTGGCCGCCGACCATGGGATTGATGACGCCGGTGTCCAATACCGGTTTCGGCTCAGTAAAGGAGTTCGAAACTGCGCCGAGCGCGCCGCCTATCATCATCGCGGCACCTGCGGCAAATCCGGCAGTGACTGCACGCCTCATGACTGGAACCACCTTCGCGGTATTGCGGGTAATAAACGTCCGCGCCGGTTGAATGTTCCCGGCCGGCGCCGTCAGTTCCCCGTCGCCCGTTCCAGCGCCTCGCGTTCCATTTCCAGGGCAAGCCAGCGTTCCTCATCGGCGTCCCGGACAGCGCGCAGGTCCGCCAGTTCCGCCGACAGCGCCGCAAAGTGCGCCGGTTCGCGGGCGTAAAGCGCGGCATCGGAAAGCTTCTCTTCCAGCGCCGCGATCCGCACCGCCGCCGCCGCGATCTTGTCCGGCAGCACCTTCAGCGCATGCGCATCGGCAAAGTTCATCTTGGGGGCGCCCGAACGCGGCCGTTTGTCCGCGGGCTTGCCAGTCCTGGGCGCCTTGCGCGCTTCGGTACGGTCGGCGCCGTTTCTCCCGCCCGCCGACCGCTGTGCCATCATGTCGGAATAGCCGCCGGCATATTCGGTGAAGCAGCCATCGCCTTCGGCCAGCACGATGCCGCTGGCCACCCGGTCCAGAAAATCGCGGTCGTGGCTGACCAGCAGCGCGGTGCCGGGATAGTCGGCGATCACCTCTTCCAGAAGGTCCAGCGTCTCAAGGTCAAGGTCATTGGTCGGCTCGTCCAGCACCAGGAAGTTGGACGGGGTGGCGAACAGCTTGGCCAGCAGCAGCCGCGCCCGCTCGCCGCCCGACAGCACCTTGACCGGCGTGCGCGCCTGCTGGGGCGTGAACAGGAAGTCCTGCAGGTAACTCATCACATGGCGCGGCTTACCCGCGACCATCACCGTGTCGCCGGCTGCGCCTTCCACACCGTCGGTGACGGCAGCCATCAGGCTCTGTTCAGGATGCAGGCGCGAGCGGTTCTGGTCGAGCTCGGCCATGAGCAGACCCTGGCCCAGCTTCACATTGCCGGCCTGCGGCTTCAGCTTGCCGGTCAGCAATTTCAACAGCGTCGTCTTGCCGGCGCCGTTGGGGCCGACGATGGCGATGCGATCGCCGCGATGGATACGCAAGGACACGCCCTGCACGATCGGCCGGGTCTGGTCATAGGCGAAGCTGACACCCTTGGCGTCGATTACCTTGGTGCCGCTGCCGGCGCCCTCGGCCGCTTCCATCCGCACATTTCCCAGCGCTCGCACCTGCTCGCGCCTTTCGGTGCGCAAACCCTTGAGCCGCTCCAGCCGCCCCACATTGCGCTTGCGCCGCGCCGAGACGCCATAGCGCAGCCAGTGTTCTTCGGCGGCGATCTGGCGCTCCAGCTTGTGGCGCTCCACCTCCTCCTGTTCCAGCTTGGCGTCGCGCCAGGCCTCGAAGGCACTGAAACCCTTTTCGAGCCGATGGGTGCGCCCGCGGTCCAGCCACACCGTCACCCGCGACAGGGCCTCCAGGAAGCGGCGGTCATGGCTGATCAGCACCAGAGCGCTTTTCATCGCCTTCAACTCGCTTTCCAGCCATTCGATGGCACGGATGTCGAGATGGTTGGTGGGCTCGTCCAGCAGCAGGATGTCGGGCCGGGGCGCCAGGCAGCGCGCCAGCGCCGCGCGGCGTGCCTCGCCGCCCGAAAGGATGGCGGGATTTTCCTGGCCGCTCAGCCCCAGATTGCCCA
>DASTRG010000044.1:0-3619 GCA_035761325.1 Rhizomicrobium sp.
GCCTGGAGGGCCTGGGCTGGCTGGCCGGGGACGAAGACGCCCTGACCCGCTTCCTCTCCATTTCCGGCGCCGACATCGCGGCCCTGCGCCAGGCCGCCGAAAACCGCGATACGCTGCTGGCGGTTGTCGAATTCCTTCTGATCCACGAAGACCTGATGCTGCGCTTCTGCGAGGAGAGCGGGGCCGCGCCCCAGGCGCTGCACCAGGCACGCCATGTACTGGCCGGGCCGTCCCGCGAGGAGGCCTGATGCGCATCGGCATCGACCTGGGCGGCACCAAGACGGAACTGCTGGCCATGGCGGCCGGCGGCGCGGTGCTGTGGCGCAGGCGCATCCCCACGCCGCGCGACTTCGACCAGACGGTCGCGGGGCTGGCATCGCTGGTGGCGGAGGCCGAGATTCACCTGGGGCAGCGCGGCAGCGTCGGGGTGGCCATTCCCGGCTGCGAGACGCCGGACGGGACGATCAAGAATGCCAACTCCACCTGGCTGAACGGCCGTCATCTGCGCGCGGGCCTGGAACGGGCGCTGAACCGCCCGGTGCGGCTGGCCAATGACGCCAACTGCTTTGCGCTGTCGGAAGCGCATGACGGCGCGGGAGCGGGCGCGGCGACGGTGTTCGGCGTGATCGCCGGCACGGGCGTGGGCGGCGGCGTGGTGGTCGACGGCAGAATTCTGGGCGGGGCACATGGCGTGGGCGGCGAATGGGGACATATGCCCCTGCCCTGGCCCACCACCGACGAGATCCAGAATGCGCCGCCCTGCTATTGCGGCAAGCGCGGCTGCATCGAGGCATGGTGCAGCGGCCCGGGCCTGGCGGGCGATCTGCGCCGCGTGACGGGCGCGACAATGGCGGCCGAGAATATCGCTGCGTCCCAGGGGCGCGAGGAGATGGCGGCCATGGACCGTCTTGTCGACCGCCTGGCGCGCGGGCTGGCGGTGGTGGCCAACATCGTCGATCCCGATGTGTTCGTGCTGGGCGGCGGTCTGTCGAACGTGCCGCGGCTGACCCGCGATCTGCCGGCTCTTGTCGAACAGTATGCCTTCACCCTGGGTGCGCCGCCGAAGATCGTCAGGAACATGCATGGCGACGCCAGCGGGGTGCGCGGCGCGGCATGGCTGTGGCCGGAGCCGCTGTAGAGCCGCCTTCGGCTAAAAAAGGAAGTCATCGATGAGGGCTCAATGTCAATGTGGGCAATTGACGGCTGATTTGCCTGAACGCGCCCTTATCACGATTGCTTGCCACTGTATTGCCTGCCAGCGCAGAACCGGCGCGCCATTTGGCGTCCTCGCCTATTATCGATGCGACCAAATCAATGTTAAAGGCGATACCAAATCGTACAAGCGCATCTCTGCCGAGAATAACGCTGTCGAGGCGTTTTTCTGCCCCATTTGCGGATCGACGGTTTATCTCAAGCTCGGCAAGCAGCCCGACCTCATTGGAATTGCGATTGGTACGATTGCCGATCCTGCGCTGCAAGCGCCAGTCTGGTCGGTATGGGAACAATCCAAGCACCACTGGATAGCAATGCCGGAAAATGTGCAGCATTTTGAACAGGGCAGTTAGGCGGATGCGCCTGACGCCATTGTCATGGCCCACTTTACGTGGGCCATGACAAGCAGGGGTCCGTCATGGCCGGAATAGAAAGCTGGCCCGGCTTCTGCCGGGATTGCCTGTCGGACGCCCGGGCCGATGAGCCGTGCGGTGCCTGCGGTTCCACGCGCATCCTGGCCCATCCCGAACTGGAAAAGCTGGCGATCGCGCACCTGGACTGCGACGCCTTCTATGCCGCCATCGAAAAGCGCGACGATCCTTCGCTGAGGGACAGGCCGCTGATCGTGGGCGGCGAGGTGCGCGGCGTCGTCTCCACCTGCTGCTACATCGCGCGCAGATATGGCGTGCGCTCGGCCATGCCGATGTTCCAGGCCAGGAAGCTGTGTCCGCAGGCGGTGGTGGTCAGGCCGCGCCATTCCCACTATGCCGCGGTGGCGCGGCAGATACGTGAAATGATGCAGGCGTTGACGCCGCTGGTGGAACCCTTGTCGCTGGACGAAGCCTATCTGGACCTGTCGGGCACCGAGCGCATCCATCACATGACCCCGGCGCGCACCATGGCCGGGCTGGCGTCGCGCATCGAAAAGCAGATCGGCATCACCGTGTCGGTGGGCCTGTCCTGCAACAAGTTTTTGGCCAAGCTGGCCTCGGACCTGGACAAGCCGCGCGGCTTCGCGGTGATCGGCGCGGCCGAAGCCCGGTCCTTCCTGCGCGACAAGCCTGTGGGCATGATCCGCGGCGCGGGCAAGGCGACCGAAGCACGCCTGGCACGCGACGGCTTCACCACCATCGGCCAACTGCAGGACGCCGATCCGCGCGATCTGGCGCGGCGCTATGGCGCGACCGGCCTTTGGCTGTCGCGCATGGCCCTGGCCCAGGACCACCGGCCGGTAAATCCGGGTGGCGAGATGAAGACCATTTCGTCGGAGACGACTTTCAACACCGACATCGCCGACCTGCCGGAGCTGGAGTCGATTCTGTGGCGCCAGGCCGAACGGGTCTCGGCACGGGCGAAGAAGCTTGGACTGAGCGGACATACCGTGGTGCTGAAGCTGAAGACCGCCGATTTCCGGCTGCGGACCCGCAGCCACACGCTGGATGCGCCCACCCAGCTGGCAGACCGCATTTTCCGCACGGCGCAGGCCGCGCTGAAGCGCGAGGCCGACGGCACCAAGTTCCGGCTTCTGGGCGTGGGCCTTTCCAACCTGGCGCCGGCCGGCGCCGCCGATCCGGCCAGCCTGATCGATCCGCAAGGCGAGAAGCGCGCGGCCGTGGAGCGGGCCATGGACCGCATTCGGGAAAAGTTCGGCGGCAGCGCCGTCGGCCCCGGCCGCGGATTGCGCGGCAAGCCCTGAGGCCCATCAAACCGGCGCCAGCCGGATTTCAGCGCACGATGGACGCCGCGCTCCTGATGTCGGCGGCGATCTGCTGGGCGCAGTCAAAAGGCGGCGCGACCGTGCAGAGTTCCTCGCTCTCGCCGATCTTGTCGCCGTTCCTGGTGAAGACCAGGCGGAACTGGATATGATCCTTGTTACGCAGTTCGGTATAATGCCAGCCATCGGGCGCGGTCACCACGATGGTCGCCGGATCGGGCTTTGCCCGCGGCGCCAGGCCCGGCGTGGCCAGCGCCGCGTCGATGGCTTCATTCATCGGCACCGGGTGGAAGCTCTTTTGGTAAGCATAGCTGACCGGTATGGGCGCATCCTGCGCCATTGCCGGCGCGGCGAGCAAAAGGCCGGTGAAGACTGCCATCGTGGAATGTCTCATGACAAAACCCTATCCCCGCACATCATCCATGTTTACCGAGCACACCGTAAAGCTCCGGGCGGCGGTCGCGGAACAGTCCCCAGCCGGCGCGCTGCCGGGCGATCGCATCGAGGTCGAAGGCGGCGGTGACCACGCCTTCATCGTGCCGGCCCAGTTCCGCCACGATAGCCCCGGTGGCATCGGCGATGAAAGAGGAACCATAGAATGTAATCTCGGTTGAGAGCCTCTCGGTGCCGGTGCGGTTGGAGGCGACCAGCGGCATCATGTTCGCCGCCGCATGGCCTTGCATCACCCGCCGC
>DASTRG010000045.1:0-20185 GCA_035761325.1 Rhizomicrobium sp.
ATAGTCCCCTTAAATATCTCCAGCTTTTGCCTGTGCCGCGCGCATAGCTGTTAGCGGCGACGGTTTTTTTCATTTTTGCGCTTGAGAGCAGCATGCCTTTTCGACATTTTGGCCTCCCATGGCCCGGTTGATCTTCATCACTGGCGGCGTGGTCTCTTCCCTGGGAAAAGGTCTTGCGTCCGCCGCTCTCGGCGCGCTTTTGCAGGCGCGTGGGTACAAGGTCCGTCTGCGCAAGCTCGACCCCTATCTCAATGTCGATCCCGGCACGATGAGCCCGTTTCAGCACGGGGAGGTGTATGTCACCGATGACGGCGCTGAAACCGACCTGGACCTTGGCCATTACGAGCGTTTTACCGGCGTGTCGGCGCGCAAGTCCGACAATGTCACCTCAGGCCGCATCTATAGCCAGGTGATCGAGAAAGAGCGCAAGGGCGGCTATTTGGGGCGCACCGTGCAGGTAATCCCCCATGTTACCGACATGATCAAGGAGTTCGTGCTGGCCGATACCGACGGGCTTGATTTCCTGCTGGTCGAGATTGGTGGCACGGTCGGCGACATCGAAGGATTGCCCTTTTTTGAGGCCATCCGCCAGTTGCACAACGACTTGGGCCTGGGCCAGAGCGCCTTCATCCACCTGACGCTGGTGCCGTTCATCGAGGCGGCGGGCGAACTCAAGACCAAGCCGACCCAGCATTCCGTCAAGGAACTGCGCGCCATCGGTATCCAGCCCGACATCCTGCTCTGCCGCACCTCGCACACGCTTCCGGACGAGGAGCGTCGCAAGATTGGCCTGTTCTGTAACCTGCCGGCCGAGCGGGTAATCCCGGCCATGGATCTGGACACGATCTATCGCGCGCCGATCGCATATCATGAGGTGGGACTCGATACCCAGTTGCTGCGGGTATTCGGCATCGAAAATGCGGCCGAACCCGATCTGACACGCTGGAGCCAGGTCGTGGACCGGGTGAGGAACCCGGAAGGCGAAGTGCGCATCGCCGTGGTCGGCAAGTACATGCAGGTCAAGGACAGCTACAAGTCGCTGTCCGAGGCGCTCACCCACGGCGGGCTCGCCAACAACGTGAAGGTCCATCTCGATTGGATCGATAGCGAGGTGTTCGAGCGCGACGACGCCGCAAGCTTCCTGGAAAACGTCAACGGCATCCTGGTTCCCGGCGGTTTTGGCGAGCGCGGCACCGAAGGCAAGATCAGCGCGGTGAAGTTTGCCCGCGAGCGCAAGTTGCCTTTCTTTGGCATCTGCTATGGCCTGCACATGGCGGTCATTGAGGCGGCACGCGATCTGGCGGGTCTGGAAGGGGCCGGAACCAGCGAGATTGGCAGACCCAAGCATCCGGTGGTTGGCCTGATGACCGAATGGGTCAAGGGCAACCAGGTCGAGACGCGAAGCCAGAACGGCGACATGGGCGGCACCATGCGTCTTGGTGCCTATCCCGCGGTGCTGACCCCCGGAAGCAGGGTCGCCGACGTCTATGGCAGTACCGAAATCAGCGAGCGCCATCGCCACCGTTATGAAGTGAACATCAATTACGCACGCCAGCTGGAACCATTTGGCATGCAGGTCTCCGGCTGGTCGCCCGATGGCAGGCTGCCGGAGATCATGGAGATCCCCGATCATCCCTGGTTCATTGGGGTGCAATTCCATCCAGAGCTGAAGTCGCGCCCGCTGGAACCGCACCCTCTGTTCACCAGCTTTATCGCCGCGGCCTTGCGGCAGAGCCGGCTTGTCTGAAGCGTTAACCGGAGCGTTACCCTTAAAAAAGGCATCAGGCCGCCCATTCCAGGGGTAGCACTTTCGTAACGCTGTCAGACCTAGGATCGCGGACCATGGTCCCGACCATTCCCGTCCTGCTGCTGCGTATCTCGGCGCTTGTGTGCGCCGGGCTGCTCCTGTTCGCCGCGCTCGCTCATGCTCGCGCCGATTCCTACGGCAATGACAATTACGGCCTGGAGCCCCTGCCGCCGGCCAGCCAGGCCGCAGCGGCCAGCGCGACCGCGTTTGGCGGCGCGCCGGTGACGCCCGACGCGGCCTTGCCGGGAAAGACGACCGGTACGGATGCGCCCGTGACAGGCTTCCCTAATCCACCGCCACCCGCAGGCCAGGTCGGCACTGGTGACAACGCCGCGCAGCCCGGCCTGCACCGCGCACAGATGCCGGCGCAGAGCGCGCCCTCCCAAGTCATTCCCGCCCACGCGGCGGCGCCCACCACAACGCCATATGGCTACAGGAAGGGCGACGGAGACGAGGCCGACAGCGCCCCGCTGCCGATCGCCCAGGCCGATCACCAGCCGCCTCTCAAATCGACGGACAACAGCGGGCGCGTCGGTTCCGACTATGTGCTGGGTACCGGTGACAAGATCCATCTGACCGTGTTCGACGAGCCCGATCTTTCCGGCGACTTTACGGTGGACAGTTCGGGCTTTGTGCGTCTTCCGCTCATCGGCCAGGTGCGCGCCGCGGGCTATGCTCCGTCGCAGCTGGAAGCGGAAGTGACCGGCGCCTTGGCCAAGGGCTATCTGCGCGCGCCGCGCGTGTCGGTCGAGATGGTCAGCTACCGGCCCTTCTACGTTGTTGGCGCCGTGGGCCGGCCCGGAGAATATCCCTACGTCAATCACATGAACGTGCTGAATGCCATCGCCATCGCGGGTGGTTTCCTGCCCAGCGCCGTGGAGAGCGTGGTCTATGTACGCCCCCAGGGCGGCATTCAGGAATACAAGGTGCGTACCGACGGGGCGACCCTGATCCATCCGGGCGATGTCGTGCGGGTCGAGACCACCTTCTTCTGGGATGCGATGAGCCTGTTCTCGCCGCTCAACGGCGTCGCCTCCATCGCGGTGGCCGGAATCCGGTAAGGCGCCTGGCGTGCGGGAGGGATTTGCCCCCGGCGGTCCCGCGCCTTAAAAGGGCGCCATGACGCACGCGACCCATCCTGTGACCCCCAATCCGGTTGTGAGACTGGGCAATGTCGAGGTCGGCAACGCCCTGAAGCTGGCCATCATCGCCGGTCCTTGCCAGCTTGAAAGCCGGACCCATGCCTTCGACATGGCGGGCGCCTTGAAGGAAGCGTGTCGGAAAGCGGGCGTGGGGCTGATTTACAAGACCAGTTTCGACAAGGCGAACCGTTCCAGCGCCGGCACCCAGCGGGGAATCGGGTTGGAAAAGGCGCTGCCCATCTTCGCCGATATCCGAAAGCATTTTGCGCTGCCGGTGCTGACCGATGTGCATGAGCGCGACCAGTGCGCCGCCGTCGCGCAAGCGGTGGACGTGCTGCAGATTCCCGCCTTCCTGTCGCGCCAGACCGACCTTCTGGTCGCCGCCGCCCATACCGGCAAGGCGGTGAATGTGAAGAAGGGCCAGTTCCTGTCGCCCTGGGACATGAAGAACGTGATCGCCAAGGTCACCGGCGCCGGCAATCCCGATGTGCTGGTGACGGAACGCGGTGTGTCCTTCGGTTACAACACGCTCGTCAGCGACATGCGCGCCCTGCCGATCATGGCCGGCTTCGGCGCGCCGGTGGTGTTCGACGCCACCCACAGCGTGCAGCAGCCGGGTGGGCAGGGCGACCGCAGCGGCGGCGACCGCACCATGGTGCCTTACCTGGCGCGCGCGGCGGTGGCCGCCGGCGTCGCGGCGGTGTTCATGGAGGTGCACCAGGACCCTGACAACGCCCCATCCGACGGCCCCAACATGGTCAAGCTGAAGGATTTTCCGGCGCTGCTGGAGCAGCTCGTCGAAATCGACGCCGTGGTTAAACGCTAGCCATCCAGGCCTGTACGATCCCGATAAGCGCCAGCACCCACAGGATGAGGGTGGACAGGATGGTCGGCAGGAATCCGGGCACGCGCTGGGCGGCCTCGCTGCCATAGACGAAGCAATAGACGACACGGCCAGCGCACCACACCAGGCCCAGGATCGGCGCCCACCAGCCCGGAAAATACAGCGCCGCCAGCCACAGTGACGGCAGGAAGATCACGATCTGCTCCACTGTGTTGGCCTGCACGCGAAGGGCATATTCCAGCTCCGGCGGCCCGCTCATGGCGGGAGCGCTGACACCGGTCCGCCGGCGCACGCGCGCGACACGAATGGCGAAGGCCAGCGAGATCAGCACTGCCAGCAGTGTGACGGCGGCGGTCAGGATGATGGCAGGCGCGGACAGGATCAATGATTTCCCCGATTATGGGCACCGCCTTGTGCAGCGCGGCACGCGCCTTTAGAACCCGCATAGCATAACGGAGTTCCTGCCATGACCGCCATTATCGATATTACCGGCCGCGAGATCCTGGACAGCCGGGGCAATCCGACGGTGGAGGTCGATGTGCGGCTGGAGGACGGCGCCTTCGGCCGTGCGGCGGTGCCATCGGGCGCCTCGACCGGCGCCCATGAGGCTGTGGAGCTGCGCGACGACGGCAAACGCTATGGAGGCAAAGGGGTTGAAAAGGCGGTCGCTGCCGTGAATGGCGAGCTGTTCGACGCATTGTGCGGCCTGGATGCCGAGGAACAGGTCAAGATCGATCGCGCCATGGGGGCGCTGGACGGCACCCCCAATAAGGCCCGGCTTGGCGCCAACGCCATCCTGGGCGTGTCGCTGGCGGTGGCCAAGGCGGCGGCGCAAGGCGCGGGCCTGCCGCTGTATCGCTATGTGGGCGGGGCCCGCGCCAACACCCTGCCGGTTCCGATGATGAACATCGTCAATGGCGGCGTGCATGCCGACAATCCCATCGACTTCCAGGAATTCATGATCATGCCGGTAGGGGCCCCCAGCTTCCGCGAGGCGCTGCGCATGGGCGCGGAGATCTTCCACACCCTGAAGAAGCAACTGCACGACGCCGGCCACAACACCAATGTCGGCGACGAGGGCGGCTTCGCCCCCAACCTGAAATCACCCGATGAGGCGCTGGGCTATATCTCCAAGGCGGTGGAGAAGGCCGGCTACAGGCTGGGCGAGGACATCTTCTTCGCCCTCGACCCCGCCTCGACCGAGTTCTTCAAGGATGGCAAGTATGTGCTGGCGGGCGAGAACAAGACCCTGTCGCCGGACGAGATGGTTCAGGTTTATGCCGACCTGTGCAGGCGCTACCCCATCGTCTCCATCGAGGACGGCATGGCCGAGGATGACTGGGCCGGCTGGAAGGCGCTGACCGACGCGGTCGGCGGCACCGTCAACCTGGTGGGCGACGACCTGTTTGTCACCAATGTGGCGCGCCTCAAGCAGGGCATCGAGAAAAAGACCGCCAACGCCATCCTGATCAAGGTCAACCAGATCGGCTCGCTGACCGAGACGCTGGATACCGTCGATATGGCCCACCGCGCCGCCTACAAATGCGTGATGAGCCATCGCTCGGGCGAAACCGAGGACAGCACCATCGCCGACCTGGCGGTGGCGACCAATTGCGGGCAGATCAAGACTGGCTCGCTGGCCCGCTCCGACCGCCTGGCCAAATACAACCAGCTTCTGCGGATCGAGGAGCAGTTGGGCGACACCGCCGTCTATGCCGGCCGCAGCGTCCTGCGCGGCTGAGCTTGCGCGGCGGATATTTGTTCCTATTATGTTCTCAACGTGAATCGTGGAGGACGGAATGGAAATCGGCCTGGGCAGCATCGTGGTGCAGCAGTCCGGCGACGGCCCGGCAATGGTCGTGGCTGCCGCGACGGGCGACGACATGTTCTGCGTGTCGCTGGACCTGAATCGGCCGGTGAAGTTGTGGTGCCCTCGCGCCATGCTGAAGCGGGCTGATCGGCCGGTGATGAAGCGACCGATGGCGTTATCGTCGGCGGCTTGAGGGGCAAGGGCAAACCTTAATCGCTGCCGACCTAAGTTCCTTGAATCCTTAACCGAATCCCGCTTGACGTCGCGAATCAGTGTGTGATTCGTTAGGGGAATGCGAATCAGGCGTTCGGTTACCCGCTTTTTCAGCCTTCTGGTCTTTCCGGCCATAACCGTGGCGGTCGTAACCTATTTTGGTGTCTACACAATTTGGGGCGAGCGCGGCGTATTGGTGCTGGAGGACACACAGGCCCATCTGGGCCTGCGCCAGCAGCAGCTTGCCCAGCTGCAGGAAAGCCGGGCCCGGCTTCAGCATCGCATTCACCTGATGGAAGAGGGCAACCCTGATCCTGACATGGTGGAAGAACTGGCTCGTACGCAGCTGATGGATGGCGCCCCGAACCAGGTCGCCATTCCTCGAAAATAACCCCTCCGACTTGTGCTCCCTGTCGTCAGGCGCAGTGCCCGGCGCCGCATGTTCCCGAGCTTCTCTTCAGTCCCCTTCCTGGCGCTGACGCGCCGGAGGGGAAGCCCCGGTGCCCAAGGCACCCGGACCAGCCCTTCCTTCATGCGCGCCGCGATGGGTCCGCGATAGGTGGACTGGGATGGCGACGGAGGAGGGGTTCAAAAACCAAACACTGTTCATAAATGCGCCGCAGCAATGCGTTAGCCCGTCTTGCCAAGTCCGCCGAGGCTTGCAACAACCCTGTTCAGCTCGTCCAAAACCAAAAGAACGGCACGCACGCATCCATGCCAAATGCTCCCGAAAGCAACTCTGAATCCCTGAAAAAGCTCTATTCCGACATGCTCTTGATCCGCCGCTTCGAAGAGCGGGCGGGCCAGCTTTACGGCATGGGCCTGATCGGCGGCTTTTGCCATCTGTACATCGGTCAGGAAGCGGTGGTGGTCGGCCTGATGGCCGCCGCCAAACAGGGCGACCAGCAGATCACCGCCTATCGTGACCATGGCCACATGCTGGCCCAGGGCGTCGATCCGAAGTCGGTGATGGCCGAGCTTACGGGCCGCTCCACCGGCCTGTCGCGTGGCAAGGGCGGCTCCATGCACATGTTCAGTGCCGAGAAGAAGTTCTATGGCGGCCACGGCATTGTCGGCGCCCAGGTGCCCATCGGCACAGGGCTGGCCTTCGCCAACAAGTACCGTGGCAATGACGCGGTGACGCTGACCTATTTCGGCGACGGTGCCGCCAACCAGGGGCAGGTCTATGAGAGCTTCAACATGGCCGAGCTGTGGAAGCTGCCCGTGGTCTATGTGATTGAGAACAACCAGTACGCCATGGGCACCAGTGTGGAGCGCTCCAGCGCGGTGGCTGATTTCTCCCGCCGTGGCCTGTCCTTCAATATTCCCGGCGTGCAGGTCGACGGCATGGACGTGGAAGCCGTCCAGAAGGCCGGCCAGGAGGCGATGGACTATTGCCGGGCCGGCAAGGGCCCGATCATCCTGGAGATGAAAACCTACCGCTACCGGGGCCATTCCATGTCGGATCCGGCCAAGTACCGCTCGCGCGAGGAAGTCAGCGAGATCCGTGAAAAGCGCGATCCCATCGATCATTTCGGCAAAAAGCTGATTGAGCGCGGCGTGGTCAATGAGGAAGACCTCAAGCAGATCGACAATGCGGTGAAGGCGCGCGTCATCGCCGCCGCCGAATTCGCCACCGAAAGCCCCGAACCGGGCCTGGAAGAAC
This sequence comes from Rhizomicrobium sp., assembly GCA_035761325.1. Taxonomy (GTDB): domain Bacteria; phylum Pseudomonadota; class Alphaproteobacteria; order Micropepsales; family Micropepsaceae; genus Rhizomicrobium. Next base: position 7,483 of record DASTRG010000045.1, read on the forward strand.
TCTATACGGACGTATACGCCTGATGAGCACCGAGATACTCATGCCCGCGCTTTCCCCCACCATGGAGGAAGGCAAGCTCGCCAAGTGGCTGGTCAAGGAAGGCGACACCGTCAAGTCCGGCGATATCCTGGCCGAGATTGAGACCGACAAGGCGACGATGGAATTCGAGGCGGTCGATGAAGGGCGTATCGGCCAGATCCTGGTGCCCGAAGGCACCGAAGGTGTGAAGGTCAACAGCCCCATCGCCACCCTGCTGGCGGTTGGCGAAAGCGCCGACGCCCCGGTGAAAAAGGCCACGCCGCCGAAAGAACCCGCCGGCGAGGACCACAAGGAAGTCGCCGACAGGGCGCAAGCGGCCCATGACGCCGCCCGCGGCGCCCCGCCCAGGGTGGAAGTCGCCGCCGACCCGGAAGTGCCCGAAGGCACCGAGTTCGTGAACCAGACTGTGCGCGACGCGCTGCGCGACGCCATGGCCGAGGAAATGCGCCGCGACGAGAACGTCTTCCTGATGGGCGAGGAAGTCGCCCAGTACCAGGGCGCCTATAAGGTCAGCCAGGGCCTGCTGGACGAGTTCGGCGACAAGCGCGTAATCGACACGCCCATCACCGAGCATGGCTTCGCCGGCCTGGGCGTGGGCGCGGCGTTTGCAGGCCTCAGGCCCATCGTCGAATTCATGACCTGGAACTTCGCCATGCAAGCCATGGATCAGATCATCAACTCCGCCGCCAAGACCCGCTACATGTCGGGCGGCCAGATGAGCTGCCCCATTGTCTTCCGAGGCCCTAATGGTCCGGCGGCACGGGTCGCCGCCCAGCACAGTCAGGATTATTCCTCCTGGTATGCGCACGTGCCGGGCATGAAGGTGATCGCGCCCTATTTCGCCGCCGACGCCAAGGGGCTACTCAAGGCGGCCATTCGCGATCCCAATCCGGTGATATTCCTGGAGAACGAGATCGTCTATGGCCGTTCCTTCCCAGTGCCCAAGCTGGACGATTTCGTCCTGCCCATCGGCAAGGCGCGCATCATACGCCCCGGCAAGGATGTGACCATAGTCGCCTACTCAATCACCGTCGGCCAAGCGCTGGAAGCCGCCGAGAAGCTGGCGGAAGAGGGGATCGACGCCGAAGTGATCGATCTGCGCACCTTGCGCCCACTGGACATCGACACCGTGATCGCCAGTGTGAAAAAGACGAACCGCATCGTCACCATCGAGCAGGCCTGGCCGGTCTGTTCCATCGGGTCGGAGATTTCCGCCCAGGTCGCGCTGGAGGCGTTTGATTACCTTGACGCCCCGCCCATGAAGGTGTCGGGCAAGGACGTGCCCATGCCCTATGCCGCGAACCTGGAAAAGCTTGCCCTGCCGACGGTCGAGGACCTGATCGCGGCGGTCAAGACCGTCAGCTACAAGGCTTGATCGCATGGCCACCAACATCCTGATGCCCGCCCTGTCGCCCACCATGGAGGAGGGCAAGCTGGCCAAGTGGCTGGTCAAGGAAGGCGACACCGTCAAGTCGGGCGACATCCTGGCCGAGATCGAGACCGACAAGGCCACGATGGAATTCGAGGCGGTTGATGAAGGCCGGATCGGCAAGATCCTGGTGCCCGAAGGCAGCGAAGGCGTAAAAGTCAATTCGCCCATCGCCGTGCTGCTGGCCGATGGCGAAAGCGCCGACGCGGTGCCTGCGTCAGCACCTGTGAAGCAGGATATTCCGGCCGCGATGAAGGATATCAGCGCGGCGGTGAAGGCCGAAGTCGGCGCCCAGAAAGCCGATACCGCAAAGACCGTCCAGGCCAAAGCCGAACCAGCGAAGGCCGCGCCTGCCGCGGCGCAGGATGGCAAGCGCGTCTTCGCCTCGCCGCTGGCGCGCCGCATCGCCGCCGACAAGGGCGTCGATCTGTCGGGCATCGCCGGCAGCGGCCCGCGCGGCCGCATCGTCAAGGCCGATGTCGAGAACGCCAGGCCGGGTGCAAAGCCCGCTTCCGCCGGCGCGCCCGCCACGGCCGGTGGCGCCGGCGTCCCCGGCGTGGCGGCGCTGCCGGATGCGCGGCTGCTCTATCCGCAGGGCAGTTACGAGGAAATTCCGCACGACTCCATGCGCAAGGCTATCGCCAAGCGCCTGACAAGCGCCAAGACGCTGATCCCCCATTACTATCTGACCATCGACTGCAACCTGGATGCGCTGATGGCGGTGCGCGAAAAGATGAACGCCGCCGCACCAAAGGATAAAGACAAGAAGCCTGTCTACAAACTGTCGGTGAACGATTTCATCGTGAAGGCGTCCGCGATGGCGCTGATGAAACATCCCGACGTCAACGCATCCTGGACCGAGACCGCGATCCTTCGCCACAAGGACGCCGATGTCGGCGTCGCCGTGGCGCTGGATTTCGGCCTGATCACCCCGATCATCTTCAAGGCCCAGACCAAGGGCCTGGTCGCCATCTCCAGCGAGATCAAGGAACTTGCGGCACGCGCGCGTGAGAAGAAGCTCAAGCCCAGCGAATATGAAGGCGGCGGCTTCAGCGTCTCCAACCTGGGCATGTATGGCATCAAGAACTTCACATCGATCATCAATCCGCCGCAGAGCTGCATCATCGCGGTCGGCGCGGGCGAGGAGCGTCCAGTCGTGCGCGATGGCAAGATCGAGATTTCCACCATCATGACCGTGACCATGTCGGCCGACCACCGGGTGGTCGATGGCGGCACCGGCGCCAAGTTCCTGGCAACCCTGAAGCAGTTCATCGAAGAACCTGCTTCGATGCTGCTGTAGGGGATCGCCATGGTTGATACATATGATGTTGTTGTGGTTGGCGGCGGCCCGGGAGGCTATGTCTGCGCCATCCGCTGCGCCCAGTTGGGCCTGAAGACCGCGGTGGTCGAGCGCGACCGCATGGGCGGCATCTGCCTGAACTGGGGCTGCATCCCAACCAAGGCGCTGTTGCGCTCGTCCGAAATCTGGCACCTGATGCACCGGCTGAACGAGTTCGGCTTCAGCGCCGACAATTTCAAGTTCGACATCGCCAAGATCGTGGCGCGCAGCCGTGCCGTCTCCAAGCAGTTGTCGGACGGCGTCAGCTTTCTGATGAAGAAGCACAAGATCGCCGTCATTCCGGGCGAGGCCAAACTGGCCGGCAAGGGCAAGCTGTCGGTGACGAAAGACGGCAAGACCAGCGAAGTGCTGGCGAAGAACATCGTGCTGGCCACAGGCGCGCGGGCGCGCACGCTGCCGGGGCTTGAGCCCGACGGAAAGCTGGTGTGGACCTACCGCGAGGCAATGGTCCCCGACAGCTTTCCCAAATCGCTTCTGGTCGTAGGCTCGGGCGCCATCGGCATCGAATTCGCTAGTTTCTACCGCACCCTGGGCGCCGAGGTGACGGTGGTCGAAGTGCTGGATCGGGTGCTGCCGGTCGAGGACGAAGAGATTTCCGCCTTCGCCGCCAAGGCTTTCACCAAGCAGGGCATGAAGCTGAAGACCGGTACCACCGTGACCGAACTGAAGAAGGGCACCGGCAACGTCACCTGCACCCTGAAGGCCAAGGACGGCAAGACCGAGCAGGTCACCGTCGATCGCGTGATCCTGGCGATGGGCATTGTCGGCAATGTCGAAAACCTGGGCTTGGAGCCGGCCGGCATCAAGGTCGAGAAGACCCATGTCGTCGCCGGCAAATATGGCGAGACCGGCGTCGATGGCGTCTGGGCGATCGGCGACCTGGTCGGCGCGCCCTGGCTGGCGCACAAGGCGATGCATGAAGGCGTGATCGTCGCCGAGAAGATCGCCGGCGTGAAGGGCGTTCATCCCCTCAACACCTCCAATGTGCCGGGCTGCACCTATTGCTGGCCTCAGGTCGCGTCAGTCGGCCTGACCGAGGCGGCGGCGAAAGCCACCGGCCGCAAGATCAAGGTCGGCAAGTTCCCCTTCATCGGCAACGGCAAGGCCATTGCGCTGGGCGAAGCCGAGGGCCTGGTCAAGACGGTGTTCGACGCCGCCACCGGCGAGCTTCTGGGCGCGCACATGGTCGGCGCCGAAGTGACCGAACTGATCCAGGGCTATGTCGTGGCCAAGACGGGCGAGCTGACCGACGCGGAGCTGTCGCACACCATCTTCCCGCACCCGACCCTGTCGGAGATGATGCACGAAGCCGTGCTGGCAGCCGATGGCGCGGCGCTGCATATCTGAAGGAACAGGGCGGCATTGCCACCCATTCATGTTAGCCTAACAGCCGCTTCACATCGTCCGCCATGCCGGCGGTGTCCGATGTGTCTGTCGTGACCAGCCGCGCATTGCCCTCGCGGTCGAAGAAAAACACCGCGTTGGAATGCATCACCTCGTACGGCGGGCCCTTTTTCACCGAATAGGCGACGCGGTAAGTGCGGGCCAGCGCCGCCAGATCGTTTGCCGAACCGCGCAGTCCCACGATCTGGGGCGAGAAGGCGCGCGCGTATTCCGCCAGTACCGGGTCGGTGTCGCGGTCCGGGTCCACGGTGACGAACAGCACCAGGACATCCTTGCTTTCAACCTTGTCCAGCATGCTGGTCAGGTTGGCCAGGGTTTCGGGGCATACGTCCGGGCAGTGGGTGTAGCCGAAATAGAGCGCCACCACCTTGCCGCGGAAATCGGCGCCGGAGACGGGCCGGCCATCGCGGCTGAGGTGAAAATCCAGCCGTGGCATGGCGCCTGAAATATTCGTCATATGCCACCCGGAACGGGAACATCCCGCCAGCAGCAGCGCGAACAAAAGGAAGGCAATACGCATGACCCCGCGTCTTTATCACGCTTCGCCGAGCACGGGGAACGCGCATAAAGTCCCGCCCATGAGTGTGCTGTCCGAAGCCAAGCCTGTCCGGCCCGCTTCCGCCTGGCTGTGGTACGCCGCCGCGCTGGCGATGGGCGCGGTGCTGTATGTGGTCAGCGGCTTTTATCCGGCGCATCTGCCTTTCTGGATGCCCTGGCAGTTCCATTGGCTGGAATATCTGGCCACGGTGCTGGTGCTGGGCTGGTTCGCGCGCGGCCTTCGGGTACTGCCGCGCGAGCGTCACCCGGCACTGTGGCGCAAGATCAGTTTCGTGGCCGGCGTCCTGAGCTTCTACATCGTCCTGCAGACCGGCATCGACTATTACGCCCAGCACATGTTCTTCGTGCACCGCTGGGCGCATTTCGTGTTGCATCACGCGGGTGCCTTTGCCATCGCAATGGGCATGGCCGGCCCGGTGCTCTATGCGGGCCTGCCCGATTTCCTCAAGCCCATGGTCGACAGCCGCCCGGTGCGGCGCACGCTGGACGTGTTGCAGAACCCGGTGATGGCGCCCTTCCTGTTCGTGGGGCTGCTCTATTTCTGGCTGATCCCACAGATCCATACAGTGGTGATGCTGGACGAGCGGCTCTACACTTTTATGAACTGGACCATGGCCATCAACGGCGTGATGTTCTGGTCGCTGGTGCTGGACGGCCGGGCCAAACCACCCGCGCGCCTGTCGCATCTGATGCGGGCGCTGATGATACTGGTGATCGAACTGCCGCAGATGGTGCTGGGCGCCATCCTGTCCCTGTCGATGCACGACATCTATCCGGTCTACAATATCTGCGGCCGGGTGCTGGACATGACGGCGCTGAACGACCAGCATTATGGCGGCCTGATCATCTGGTTGCCGGGCACGCTGACCAGCTTCGCCGCCATGATCGTGGTCCTGGTGACCATGCGCCTGAATGAAGAGAAAGCCGAACGGGAACGCAATGAAACCGCTGTCTAGCCTCGCCATCCTGCTGCTGCTGGCCGCGCCGGCCGCGGCCCAGCCCGCGCGCCTGGTGATCAGCGACGGTTGGTTCCGCAGCCTGCCGGGCAAGCTGCCGGCGGCGGGCTATTTCAAGGCCCGCAGCAATGCGGGCGGCCCCATCGCCATCACGGGCGCGGAGGCGGACGGCTGCGGCATGATCATGCTGCACAAGTCCGACGCCAAGGGCGGCATGAGCAGCATGAGCATGGTCGAGAAAGTGACGGTGCCGCCGGGCGGCAGCATCGCCTTCGCGCCGGGCGGCTATCACCTGATGTGCAGCGACGCGCACCTGACCATCGGCAAGAGGGTGCCGGTGACACTGCACCTGTCCGACGGCTCCAGCGTGACCGCCGCCTTCCAGGTCCGCGGCGCGACGGGGAAATAGTTACGCCTTCTGCGCCTGCAGTTCGGCGTAAGACACGTGGCAGTGCCCACCATGCTTGCGGAAGTACCGCTGGTGGTAGTCCTCGGCCTTCCAGAAAGCGGGGGCGGGTTCTACCTGGGTGACGATCGGGCTCTTCCACTTGCCGCTGGCCTGGGCCACCGCCAGCCGCTCGCGGGCGATGCGGGCCTGCTCCCCGCCATGGGTGAAGATGACCGAGCGGTACTGGATGCCCACATCGGGCCCCTGGCGGTTCATCTGGGTGGGGTTGTGCATGCGGAAGAACAGGTCGACCAACTCGGCATAGGAAACCTCGGCGGGATCGAAGGTGACTTCCACCACTTCGGCATGGCCGGTGCTGTCGCTGCACACCTGCTTGTAGGTGGGGTGATCGACCTTGCCGCCGGCATAGCCGCTGACCGCGTCCTTGACCCCTGGTACCTGGAGGAAAAACTCCTCCACGCCCCAGAAACACCCTGCGCCGAACAGTGCCTTTTCCATGGCCCGGATCCTTGTTTGAACTGCCCTGATAATACGCGTGGGACGCGCAGCCGTTACAGGCCAGATGGGCGCTGTACGGCCAGATGCAAGCCTGTATAGAGGGCCATGTCCTTGCCCCGACCTCGCGCCTGGTTCGACTGGCTGGCGGCCTGCTGTCCTGGCGTGCCCGCGGTGCCGCTGTCGGCGGGGGCCTTCGCCGGGCTCTTGGCGGCCACGGGGCTGGTTGCCTTCCACCATCCGCTCCCGGCCGCGCCCGTCCTGCTGGCGGCGGTGGCGCTGGACGGGTGGGGGCAGGCCGAGGCCCGCCGCCAGGATCAACGGGTCAGCGCCGCCCTGCCATTGGGCGTGCTGGTGGTGCCGTTCGGGTTCGGGCTGGATGACCCGTCACGCGCCCTGGCGGCGATGTTCCTGCTGCTGGGGTTGTCAGTGTTCACAAGCCAGCGCGCGCTGGCCGGGCGCACCGGCATCCGCTGGCTGCACGGGTTGGCGGGCATTGCGTTGGTGATTGCCTGCTTGTTGCCAGATCGGTTTAGCATTCTGGCCTATCTTGTTGGAATTGCGTGTTTTGTGTCAGCAGGGCAGGGGCTGGCGCAACAGAGGCATACGCCATGAATATCGTCATTATCGGCGCCGGGGTGGCCGGACTTTCCATCGGCTGGCGGCTGCGCCAGGCGGGCGCCGCCGTCACCATCCTGGAGCGGGCGCAGCCTGCGGGCGGGGCCACCTGGGCGGCGGCGGGCATGCTGGCGCTGGCGGCGGAACTGGAAACATCGCCCCCCGCTGAAATCGAATTCGCACTGTACTCCAACGGTCTGTGGTCAGCTTTTGCGGTGGAGGTCGAGGAATCCAGCGGCCGCGCCATCGACCTGGCGCGCCCCGGTGCGCTACTGCTGGGCGACGATCCGGCGGCGATGGCCAGCCGGGCGGCGGCCGATCCCGCGCTGACTTTCCTGACGGTGGGGGAAGTCCGCGCCCGCTGGCCGATGTTGACGGGAGAATATTCGGGGGGCCTGTGGGCCCGGGATGAGGCCCATGTTGACAACCGCGCCCTGGGCCAGGCGTTGACCATCGCCTTCCTCAAGGCGGGCGGCGTGCTAAAGCCGAACGAGGCGGTGGTCAATATCCTGTCCCATGGCGGGCGGACAGTCGGGGTGGCCACCCCCTTCACCCGCTATCCAGCGGATGCTGTGGTGCTGGCCGCCGGAGCCTGGAGCGGCCAGGTCGCGGATGTGCCCGTCATCCCGGTGAAGGGCGAGATGATCGCGCTGACCCCGCCCGCCGATGCGCCATTCGATTTTGCCGGGCCGGTGGTTTGGGGCCAGGGCGTCTATCTGGTGCCCAGAAATGACCGTCTGCTGGTCGGTGCCACCATGGCCCACACCGGCTTCGACACCGGCCTCAGCCATGAGGCGGTTCGCCATCTACGGGCGCGCGCGGCGGCCGTGATCCCGGCGCTGGCCGGCTGGCACCTGGATGAGCATTGGGCGGGCCTTCGCCCTGGCAGCCCGGACGGTCTGCCCCTGCTGGGCCCGTCGCGCCAGCCCGGTCTCTTCATCGCCTCCGGCCAGTACCGCAACGGCATCCTGTTCACCCCCGCCATCGCCCGCTTGATGGCCGACATGGTGCTGGGCAAGGCCGAGCCCATCCCTGCTTTCGATCCACGACGCTTCAAGGACAAGACACCATGACCGAATTCACCGTCGATCCCGTTATCGCCTCGCTGACCCATAGGATAGCCGACTGGCCGCTCAGCCGGGTCTTCGTCTACAACGACTCCCGCTACCAGTGGGGCCTTTTGGTGCCGCGCCGTCCCGGCGTCATCGAAATGTGCGACCTGCCACGCGAGGACCAGCAGCAATTGATGGCCGAGATCGTCAAGCTGTCGGGCATGATCCGCGCCCTGCCGGGGGTGAAGAAGCTGAATGTCGGCAACCTTGGCAACATGGTGCCGCAGCTTCACGTCCATGTGATAGGCCGTTTCCCCGGCGATCCGGCCTGGCCGGGCCCCGTGTGGAGCCACAGCCCCAACGTGCCCTGGGCCGATCCGGCCAAAGCGCCCCTGGCACAACTGCTTTCGGGAGGGTAAGGCCCCGTTAACCATAAAGTCCCAGATTGCGAGGATGCAGGCCGACGCTCCCGCTCCCCTCACGCCCTGGGCCAGCGACCGCTCCAGCGTCGTCGCGGCGTTGCGCAGCGCCGCCGCAGCAACCGGATCGGACTTCCATTACTTGCTGGGCACCGCCATGCGCGAATCCAGCCTGCGGCCCGGCGCGCAATCCCCCACTTCGTCTGCCGCGGGACTGTTTCAATTCATCGATCAGACCTGGCTGGGACTTGTGAAGGCCCACGGCGCCCAATACGGCCTGGGCGCCTACGCCGATGCCATCCAGAAGGGAAGTGACGGCCGCTATCACGCCAGCGCGCAGATGCGCGACACCATACTGGCGCTGCGCAAGGACCCCCAGGCCAGCGCGCTGATGGCCGGCGAATATGCCAAAACAACCGAGAGCCAGCTTCGGGCCGCACTTGGCCGGCAAGTGTGCGGCGGCGAGCTCTATGCGGCTCATTTCCTCGGACCGGAGGCGGCCTGCCGGCTTATCAGGTTGAATCAGACCGACCCCGAGACAAGTGCCGCCACCCGTTTCCCCCAGGCCGCAGGTGCCAACCGCAGCATTTTCTTCCACGCCAACGGCACCGCCAAATCGGTGCGCGAGGTCTATGAGTGGGCGATGCGTCAGCCGGGCACGGAAGGTACGGTGCGCGTGGCCACGCTGTCTGACATCGCGCCCGCCCCGGCTCAGCCCACCGCACGTGTAATAGCGGCACACGCCCAGGATGCCCAGATCCAGATGCTGCTGATGAGCGTGATGAACTGGCAGCCGGGTGCGAGCGGCCTTGGCGGAGGATTTGGTTTTGGTGACGGGATGGTGCCGGGCGCCGGGGCCTCCGGCCCGCTGCTGTCTTTCGGTCCCGGACTTCTCAGCCTTCTGTCGGATGCCCGTGCGGGCTCGGATGGCTAGACGCCCGAAAGTGTCCTTGTGACATTGGCTTCCAGTTCGGTGCAGAGTGTCTGCGCCATGAGATCACCGGCGTTCTTGATGGTCTCGCGGTGGATCACTTGCACCGCCCGGACATGGGCCTCCACCAGTCCCGCCGGTATTTCGCGCCCCGGCGGAATTTCATCCAGAAGGCGGCTCAGCGAACCGGCGACGCGCGCCATCAGCGGAAAATCGAAGGTGGCGGCTTGGCCCTTGATGTCATGGGCGGCGCGAAGCAATGCGGCGCGGTTGATGTCGCCCGGGTCGGCACCATAGCGGGCGCCCGCATCCACCAGCGCTTTCACGTCATCGGCCAGCCAGCCGGCGAATTCGGTGCTAAGCGACTCCAGCGCCTCCTGCGCCCGTTGCAAGGCCGCGATGTCGCTGCCGCCCGAACCGCCGCCCAGTTTGGCCTTGAGCATATTGGGCGGCATGAACAATTCGATCGGATGTCTGCTTGTCATCGCGCGATTACTCCGCTGCCTGGTGCGTGTTGATTCGCCGCTCCGGTCCCCTGTATTCCTCGTTGGCCCTGCGGCGTCGGCACGGACCAAAATAGACGTCGGTGCGCACAAAGGGGCGGGGGTACTCGATCACCGAAACCAGGCGCGCCATCATGGTCTTGGCGGCGACCGGCTTGGCAATGAATTCGTTTACGCCGGCGTCGCGCGCCTGACGCACATGATTGGCGCTGGTATAGCCGGTCAGCATGATCAGCGGCACGAAGGCGTTGGGCGCTTCCGGCATGGTGCGGATCATCCTGGCGAGCTCCAGCCCCGACTTGCCCTCCATCACCCAGTCCAGCACGATGATGTCGGGATTGATCTCCCGCAGTGTGGTCCAGGCGCGTTCGGCGCTGTCGGCCTCGAAGACCTGCTTGACGCCAAAGGCCTGCAGGATTGTGACGACGAGTTTGCGCATGTGGACGTTGTCGTCCACAACGAGGATCTTCAATCGTTCGAAACGGTAGCCGCTCACCGTTGACCTCCGCGCAGCCTGCCGCGCAGATGCGCATCACGCGATTTTGGATTAACGGTTATTAAGCACAGGTGAACGCCTGGGGACGAAAAGCCCGGGTTCAGTCCGAAAATTGCTCGGCCAGGATGCGCTCATCCAGGTTGTGTCCGGCATCGTACAGCATGGTCATCGAGATAGAGCGGTCCTCGGCCACATCCACTGCGGTGACATCGCGCACTTCGAAATCGTCGGCCACGGCGCTGACCGGACGCTTTGCGCTTTCCAGGATTTCGAAGCGAACCTTGGCACGGTGCGAAAGGATGGCGCCGCGCCACCGCCGGGGGCGGAAGGCGCTGATCGGCGTCAGCGCCAGCAGTGCCGCATCGATGGGAAGGATGGGGCCGTGAGCCGACAAATTGTAGGCGGTGGACCCGGCAGGCGTGGACACCAGGACCCCGTCGCAGATCAGTTCCGAGATGCGCGGGCGCCCGTCCACCATGATACGAATCTTGGCGGCCTGGCGGGTTTCACGCAGCAGAGATACTTCGTTGAAGGCGAGTGCTTCGACGACGCCCTTGCGGCTGTAGGCATGCATGCGCAGGGGATGGATCTCCGCTTTCTCGGCCGCCGCCAGCCGGCCGGGCAGATCTTCGGTGCGGTATTCGTTCATCAAAAAGCCCACCGAGCCGAGATTCATCCCGTAGATCGGTTTTCCCTTGCCCACGAAGGCATGCAGGGTCTGTAGCATGAAACCGTCGCCGCCCAGAGCCACGACGACGTCGGCGTTATTCGGTCCGGCGTCGGCATGGCGGGCGCGCATTTCGGCAAGAGCCTCTGCGGCTTCGGGGGCTGCGGTGAAATGCAGGCGGGTCATGGTGGGCGCTATAGCACGACCGGCCGGGCTTGTCCGCCCGTCTTTGGGATTGGCGGCCGTCGGTGCGTCAGTGCGTCATGGCAATGTGCATCTCACGCAATGCGCTTTCGCGGGTGAACGCGACAAAGACCTGTCCGGCGTCCGCGATTTCCTGTGGGCTCAGCGATACATGACGCCCGCGGCTCTGCCGTGAAAGACTGAACACGGTGGGGAAGACCGAACGGTCGATGCCCGCTGCGCGGCAGCCCAGTGCGACGGCGCGCGCGCCTCCCTCATAGAAGAGCTCGCGGAAGAGTGGCAATTCCAGGTCCAGCAGGCGCGCGAAAGCCAGATCGAACAGGTCGGTCTGGCCCTGGCTGAGAACCCGCATTAGGAATCCGGCCTTGAGCTGACCGCCCGCAGCCAGCTTGTCGATCAGCTTTTGAGCGCTGTCGGCGGGTGGTTCCTTGGTGAAGGCCGGTTCGCCTTTGACCTGAATGGTAGCCTGGTTCAGCGCGCTGTTCACCCGACTGGTGGGCATGTGATAGTTCGTGCGTATGTAGACCTTGAGCGCGTCGGATACCCATTCGCACATGCTGGTCGCCAGTTGCGGTGGAAGGTCGGGACGACGTGCCAAGGGTTCCTGCAAACGGGCGAAAGCGCGCGACTTTTCGACAAGCGTTGCATAACTGGAGTCGGAAATCTTGGCGGTGGCGTTGCGCAACAGCGCCAGCAGAACAGATTCATTGTGGCTTTTTGCCAACGCATCGGTGAGGGGAACGCCGATATTGGGGCGGCCGGCCACGGCTTCCTGGTGGTCGGTGCTGGCCTCGGCGATCAGCCGCAGCATATCGGATTCGGTCAGCAGGGGACTGTGGGTGATCAGCGGGCGCGCAACTTCGATCGTATCGTCGACCAGCAGCAGGATCAGGTCATGGGGGGCAGTGGTGTCGTCGGCCAGACGCTGGGCCAGCGCGATGCGGATCGCCATCTCGACGTCGCGGGTCAGCCGGCGAAGAATTTCCCGCATCAGCTCGCGTTCGCGCTCGTTCAGGCCCGTGCCTTCGATGCGATAGAGAGAGGCGACGGCCAGATAGATTTCCTCGCGGCTGGCGCCGTCCCTGGGGTTCATCGCCAGCTGGGCCAGGCGGCTCATGTCGCTCATATCGTGTGCGGTCAGCCCCACGGTACAGGTCCCCCCC
>DASTRG010000046.1:0-8088 GCA_035761325.1 Rhizomicrobium sp.
AGGATGCCGCCATACCGTTCGGCCAGCTTTGCATCGCCCATCACGACCGGATAATTCACTTTCAACCGCGCCGCAGCAGCCTTGGCGTCGGCGGCGGCATCGTCCATCGAGATACCAATGACCTGGAATCCCCGCCCACCCCATCGAGCCTGCCATGCGCGAAAATGGGGAATGGCGATCAGGCAAGGCGCGCACCAGCTGGCCCAGAAGTCTATCAACACCATCATGCCCTTGTAGCGGGACAAGTCCACCGGGCGGCCATCCAGCCCGGGACGCGTGAATGGCGGCGCCGCCATTCCGGGCTTGAGCTTTTTGAACCCGGCGGCCCACGCGCCGCCACCCGCTCCAAAGGCGACAGCCCCCGCCAGAAATACGCGCCGCTGCATGCTATTGGCCCCGCGCCACGGGATAGCCCTTGTCCGCCCAGTCCGTTCCGAAATTGTCGGCAATATAAAGCGCCCTGAGTTTGGTGAAACCCATCGCCTTCAATGTCGAATAGGCCGCTCCCATGTTGGGGCAGCGGTTCCACGGACAGCAGCCGCAATAAATCACCAGCGGGGCATCGCGCGGCAGTTTTTCGGCCTGGGCTTTCAGGTTCGCCATGCCTTCGTCGGTGCGGCCCGGCCCGGCATAGATCGCGCCGGGGATATGGGCCTGCTCATAGAGCTTGCTGAAGCCAACCTGCAGGATGGTGGGCGGCGTCGACTTGAGCTCGGCGGCCAGTTCGGCCGGCTGGACCAGAACCGCGGCGGGAATGACGTCGGTCGCCGCCGCCCGTGCCGGATTGACCGCGCCCGGGGCGAATGAAGCTGCAATCAGCAGCAGCAGAACACCCGTGCATTGCCGAATATTGAACATGGGGCACCTCCGTATCTGGCTGGGATCATAGAGGGCGCCGCGGCGCTTACAAATTCAACAATTCACTGCGAGCCGGCCCGCCAGGTAATACGAATGTCAGCCGGCGCCCCGCCCGCAACCCCGCCCAGGCGCGGCGCCAGCAGCACCGCGGCGCGCTGCATCTGCTCGGTAAAGCCATAGGGCGGATTGACCACCAGCAATCCGGCGCGGGTCATACGATCCGACGAAGGGGTAAGGCCAATCTCGACCGTCAGGGCCTTGGCAATACCCCCGGCCAGCGCCTCGCCGATGAAGGCGTCGGCGGCGCCCTGCGACTTGATGGGATACCAGACCTCATAGATGCCGGTGGCGAATTTGCGCACCGCGGCGGCCAGCGTGCGGGCCAGCACCTCATACTCGTCCGCCGCCTCGAAGGGCGGATCGATCAGTATCAACCCCCGCCGGGACGGCGGTGGCAACAGTTTGATCAGGCGTGCATAGCCGTCGCCCGCTTCTGCCGTCGCGTTGTGGAAGGGCGCGAGCACATCCTTCAGAATCGCTGCTTCCTCCGGATGCTTTTCGATGGCGGTCAGCCGATCCTGGGGCCGGAGTAATTTCGCGGCAATCAGGGGCGAACCGGGATAGCGCGCGCCGCATTCAGACACCAGATCAAGATACGTCCCCATCGCTTCCTCCGCCGCCAGTCCCGCCAATCGGGCGATGCCACCTTCCGCCTCTCCGGTTGCGCGCGATGCGCTGTCACGCAGGTCGTAAAGCCCGCGCCCTGCATGGGTGTCGATCACCGCGAAGGGTGCGTCCTTTTTCCTGAGGTGCCGTAAAATCGCCACCAGCGCGATGTGCTTGATGACGTCGGCGAAATTGCCCGCATGGTATCCATGACGATAGTTCATGCCGAAATCTGCTCCAGCGGCCTGCCATGCGTGCGCGGACCGAAGACACCGATCACCAGCGCCACGATGCTCATGCAGCCGGCAATGAAGACAAAGACGCCATCCACGCCGAACAGGCGGAGAATGGCTGCTATCACGAAAGCGCTGAACATGGTCGACAGGCGCGAAAAGGAATAGACGAAGCCCACACCGAAGGCGCGAATGCGTGTGGGGTAGAGTTCCGGCTGGTAGCCGTGATAGGCGAAGGACAGAATGTTGTTGGCCAACGTCAACGCCACGCCACACGCGACCACCGCGCCCATGCCGTGTGCCTGGCTGAACAAAATCCCGAAAACGGCGATGGCCAGCGCGGCGCCGGCGATCAGGTGCTTTCGCTCCATATGCCCGGCAAACCACAGGCCCAGCAAGGGCCCTACCGGCGCCGCAATGGCGATAATGAAGGTGTAGAACAGGCTTGTTGTCACCGCGATACCCTGCGCGATCAGGAGCGTGGGCACCCAGCTTGCAAAGCCGTAATAGCCCACCGCCTGGAACAGATTGAAGACGATCAGCATGATCGTGCGGCCGCGATAGTGCGGCGCGAAGATTTCCAGAAAGGCGCCCCGGCCTTTTGCTTCCGGCACGACCGCAGCCGGCGAAGGCGGCCAGTCCTGATTTTCCAGCCGCGCTTCCAGTTCCCAGGCCGCGACGATCTCTTCGGCTTCGGCGGACCGGCCGTGCTGCGCCAGCCAACGCGGGCTTTCAGGCAGGCGCCGGCGCATCCACCATGCGGCCAACGCACCGGCCGAACCTGCCATCACCACAAAACGCCAGCCGTCCAGGCCCATAATCGTGCGCGGAACCAGAAGCCAGCCCAGCAGTGCAGCCAGCGGAATGGCCAGGAACTGGATCACATTGGCGTAGGCAAATGCACGGCCGCGCAGGGCGGGCGGGCAGATTTCGGCGAGATAGGTATCGATGGTCACCAGTTCCACACCCACCCCCACGCCACAGAGAAACCGCCACACATTCAGCCCCATGGCCGCACTCTGGAACGCCATGACAAGACTGGCAGCGGCGTACCAGATGAGCGACCAGGTAAAGACGGCGCGGCGCCCCATCCTGTCGGCGACAAAGCCGAACAGCGCTGTGCCCACGAACAGGCCGGCGAAGAAGGCCGCGAAAAAGCCGGCGACTCCCGTGGTGCCGAATAGGCCCGGTGTGGTGGTCGTCAGGATGCCCGACTTCACCAGACCCGGTGCGACATAGGTGCCCAGGAACAGATCGTAGAATTCAAAAAAGCCGCCCAGCGACAGAACGGAAATGCGCCGCCAGGTGGCGCGGGTGGCGGGCAGCGCGGCAAGCCGCGCCGAAAGGGTCCCCGCACCGCTCATGCTCCGCCACCCCGTAGCCGTTCCATGTCCGGCTTATAGCGGATTCGGTCCGCTTCCGGTTTTTTCAACGCATTCCCGGCTGCGCCCCCCTGTGACATGCTGCGGCCATTAACAACAGGAGTTTGACATGCTCAAAGGCAAATCCGCCCTCGTTACCGGCTCGACCAGCGGAATCGGCCTGGGCATCGCCCGGGCCCTTGCGGCCGAAGGCGCCAACGTGATGATCAACGGCCTGGGCGAGGCCGACGCGATCGAGAAGGAGCGGGCCGGACTGGAAGACGAATTTTCGGTCAGGGCACTCTACAGCGGCGCCGACATGACCAAGCCGGCCGAGATCGCCGCCATGGTGGCCGAGGCCGAAAGGGCGTTCGGAGCGATCGACATCCTGGTCAACAATGCCGGCGTCCAGTTTGTTTCGCCGATCGAGGATTTTCCGCCCGAGAAGTGGGATGCTATCATCGCCATCAACCTGTCGTCTGCCTTCCATGCGGTGCGCGCAGCTTTGCCGGGCATGAAGGCGCGCAGATGGGGCCGTATCATAAACACCGCATCCGCCCATGCGCTGATCGCGTCACCCTTCAAGTCGGCATATGTCGCCGCCAAACACGGCATCGCCGGCCTGACCAAAACAGTGGCGCTGGAAGCGGCCCCGCACGGCATTACCGCCAACGCCATCTGCCCCGGCTATGTGTGGACGCCGCTGGTGGAGAAACAGATCCCCGCCACCATGCAGGCACGCGGGCTGACCCGCGAGCAGGTGATCAATGACGTGCTGCTGGCCGGCCAGGCGACCAAGAAATTCGTTTCGGTGGAGGAGATCGGCGCGCTGGCGGTGTATCTATCGGGCGAGATGGCGCGTTCCATCACCGGAGCGCTGATCACCATCGATGGCGGCTGGACAGCGGCCTGACATGGTGCAATAGCCGCCGCCTACATGGCGCCGCTTCGCGGTCATCGATATTGACACAAAATGCGACACGACCTGACGGGAACCTGAACGGCAATCTTAGGGTAGGTTCAGGGCGCTCCCCTTAGCCTGGACGCAGAGTTCACAAGGAAAGGTCTTGCCATGAAACGCTTCATCACCGCTGCTGCCACCGTTGCCCTACTGGCCGGCGGCATGGGTCCGGCTCTCGCCCAGGGCTACGGCCGTCACGACGACCATCGCCGTGGCCCCGACCGGCATTACAGCCATCACAATTGGCACAAGGGCGGTCGCATCGCTCACAATGACTGGAATCGCGGTCACCGCGTCGACTGGCGCGCCCGTCACCTGCACCAGCCTCCGCGCGGCTATGAATGGCGCGAAATCGACGGCAGCTATGTGATGGCTGCCGTGGCCACTGGCGTGATCGCTTCCATTATTTTGAGCCACTGACCCCCGGCAGCCTCTCTTCGGGCTTGCCCCGCTGGAGGAAAAACAAAAGGGCGGCTCCCTGATCGGAAGCCGCCCTTTCCGCTGTCTGAGGATCGATTATTTCAAATCCGCAGCTACCGCGTCGATGCCGGCCTGCGAGCAGATCTCGTCCTTGTCGGCGCCCACCGCGCCCGATGACGCTACGGCGCCGATCACCTCGCCATGATATTTGATCGGCACACCACCACCCACAGTGGTCAGGCCGCGGACATTGGGCATGGCGGTACCCAGCGTGCCGCCGCGCGCCTTGGAGAAGTTGAGAGAGGTGGCGAAGCGGTTGGCCAGCGTCAACGCCGTGTAGGCCTTGTCCTGTGCCAGATTGATGGTGTGGGGACCTGTCTGGTCGTCGCGCAGGAAGGCCTTCATGGTGCCGCTGCTGTCCACCACCACCATGGTAGTGTGGAACCCCATCTTGCGGCACTGCTCGATGCCGGCGCGGGCGATTTTCTCGGCCATATCCAGCGACAGTTCATGGGTGGTAATCAGGCCCTTGGCTGCCACTACCGGGGGGTAGGATGCCGGTGCGGGCAACGGCTGAGCCGGAGCCGGAACCGCAAGACCGATAACGGCACCGACGGCTGCAAGCGAAAAAGCTGCAATGCGCATGAAGGCCTCCCCACATTATTGGGCGGAAGGCTATGGCATCGAGGGGTGTTGTCAACCTCGGCCTGAGAATATCGGACTGGGGCACGCTCTCCGGCGCAAGACGAATGTGATACCATGCGTGCTTACCTTAAGAAAACGTATCCATTCGGGCATGGGCAAATCCCCCTCTCAGTTGATAAGCGAGCGAATCAAGGATCTGGGCGACTGGCGGGGCGAATTGCTCGCCCGGTTGCGTAAACTGATCAAAGAGGCCGATCCCAGCATTGCCGAGACCTGGAAGTGGCGCGGGGTCCCGGTGTGGGAGCACGATGGAATCATCTGCACGGGCGAGACCTACAAGAATGTCGTGAAGATGACTTTCGCCAGGGGCGCCTCGCTCAAGGACCCCTCCGGCCTGTTCAATTCCAGCCTGGAAGGCAATGTCAGGCGCGCCATCGATTTTCATGAAGGCGGCAAGATCGACGAGAAGGCATTGAAGGCGCTCATCCGGGCGGCGGTGGCGTTGAACAAGTCGAAGGCAAAAAAATCCGCCAAACCCGGCTGAAGCCGGCGGGCCGTCGAACAGCCCTCACCGAATTCGATGGCAGCAGCCGTGTGCGATGCCGCCCGGACGAATGAACCGGCGATCTTGCTGCCGCTCCGGTCGATCGGTTCTTCTCAGGAAATGGTGCCCAAGGTCGGAATCGAACCGACACACCTTTCGGTACTGGATTTTGAGTCCAGCGCGTCTACCAGTTCCACCACTTGGGCAGAGGGGGCTATATAGCGGCCCGCGATAGCCCCGCCAAGAATTAATCTTGCGCCAGGTCTTCGGCTTGGTTTTGGCGGCCGGTTTCACCCAGCCGGTGAGCCGGCCATGCGTACGGGCAGGCCAATCGCCGCATGGCCGCTTCAATGCCCGCTTGCGCGGGCCTGTTCCAACGCTAATCTGCGGGTCCATGAACGCGCCCCTCAAAGACCTGCACGCTGCCCCGCGCTCCGACTGGACCCGCGAGGAGATCGCTTCCCTGTTCGCCCTGCCCTTTCCCGAACTGATGTTCCGGGCCCAGAGCGTGCACCGGGCCCATTTCGACCCCACCGAGGTGCAGATATCGCAGCTGCTGTCGATCAAGACGGGCGGCTGCCCCGAGGATTGCGCCTATTGCACCCAATCGGTGCACAACAAGACCGGCCTGAAGGCTACCAAGCTCATGGAAATTGAAGCGGTGGTCGCCGAGGCGCGCGCCGCCAAGGCAAGTGGGGTATCGCGCTTCTGCATGGGCGCGGCCTGGCGCAGTCCCAAGGATCGGGATCTCGATACGGTCTGCGCCATGATCGAAGGGGTAAAGGCCCTGGGAATGGAAACCTGCGTGACGCTGGGCATGCTGACGCCGCCCCAGGCTTCGCGCCTGAAGCAGGCCGGACTGGACTATTACAACCACAATCTCGATACCTCGCCGGAATTTTACCGTCACGTCATCACCACCCGCACCTACCAGGACCGGCTGGACACGCTGGGGGCGGTGCGCGACGCCGGCATCTCTGTCTGCTGCGGCGGCATCGTCGGCATGGGCGAAAGCGTGGAGGATCGCATCGGCCTGATCCACGCCCTGGCGACCTTGCCGATCCATCCCGAAAGCGTGCCGATCAACGCGCTGGTGGGCAGCAACACACCTGCGGCCGAGAGTTCGCCCAGGCTGGCAGCCCTGGACTTCGTGCGGACCATCGCGGTGGCGCGCATCACCATGCCGCGCGCGATGGTGCGCCTTTCGGCCGGACGCGAGGGCATGTCGGACGAAACCCAGGCCCTGTGCTTCATGGCAGGGGCCAATTCCATCTTCTATGGCGAGAAGCTGCTGACCACCCCCAACCCGGAGGCTGACGCGGACAAGGCCATGTTCGACCGGCTGGGCCTGGTGCCCATGCCGCTGGGGGTGGAGGCGGGCCATTAACCGCGCGCTGCTGATGCTGACCGTCTTGGTACTGGCATCAATAATGCTGGTGCCGGTGATGATGGCATTCGACTTCGATCCGATGCCAGGTGACATCGCTTTCACACTGAATCAGCACCATTATCAGGTTCCGGTACTGTGGAGCCTGTGTGCAGGTGCCGGTCTGGCCCTTTTATATTCGGTGCTGAGGAAGTAAGAGCGGCTCCGGAAAACCCGCCGGACGAGTCGCCGATGAGCCTTCGCAAGATTTCCCGCGCCCTGATTTCCGTTTCCGACAAGAAGGGGCTTGTCGATTTCGCCAAGGGGCTGGCGGACCAGGGCGTAATGCTGATCTCGACCGGCGGCACGGCCAGGGCGCTGCGCGATGCGGGGCTTGCGGTCAACGATGTGTCCGAGATCACCAACTTTCCCGAGATGATGGACGGGCGGGTCAAGACCCTGCACCCGATGGTGCACGGCGGACTGCTGGCGTTGCGTGACAAGGCCGATCACGCCGCCGCGATGAAGGAACATGCCATCGCCGGGATCGATCTGCTGGTGTGCAATCTCTATCCGTTCGAGGCCACGGTGGCGCGCGGCGCCGATTTCGAGACCACGATCGAGAATATCGACATCGGCGGCCCGGCCATGACCCGCAGCGCCGCCAAGAACCACGACTGGGTGACGGTGGTGGTGGACGTGGAAGATTATGGCCCGGTGCTGGAGGAGATGAAGGCCAACGGTGGCGCCACAACGCCGGCGCTGCGCCGCAGGCTGGCGCAGCGCGCCTTTGCCCGTACTGCCGCCTATGACGCCGCCGTGTCCAACTGGTTTGCCGGCGAGATGGAAAAAGACGGAGAGGATTTGCCGCCGCGCCGCAGGGCCTTTGGCGGACTGCTGCGCCAACCCTTGCGCTATGGCGAGAACCCGCACCAGAAAGCGGCTTTCTATGTCGATGGCGACCCGCGCCCTGGCGTGGCCAGCGCCCTGCAGATCCAGGGCAAGGAGCTGAGCTACAACAACATCAACGATAC
>DASTRG010000047.1:0-7248 GCA_035761325.1 Rhizomicrobium sp.
GGCCATCCGCGCCATCGACCTGAAGGATCAGGCATCCCTGCCCGGCAAGATCGAGCGTCTGCTGGCGCACCACAATGTGCTGCGCAAGGGCTTCGGCGCGGCGGAAGTGGATGCGGCCGCGCTGCTGAAATCGCTGAACGAGATCGCGCCGAAGATCGCGCCCTATATCGGCTCGTCCTGGCGCGAGCTGGACGCGGCGCGCAGGGCCGGCAAGCGCGTGTTGTTCGAAGGCGCCCAGGCGGTGCTGCTGGACATCGACCACGGCACCTATCCGTTCGTGACCTCGTCCAACACGGTGGCCGGTCAGGCGGCGGCGGGCGCCGGCGTATCCCCTCGCGCCATCGGCACGGTGCTGGGCATCGTCAAGAGTTATACGACGCGGGTGGGCGAAGGCCCCTTCCCCACCGAGCTGAAGGACGCCACCGGCGAGAAGCTGGGCGAGCGCGGCCATGAATTCGGCACCGTGACGGGCAGGAAGCGCCGCTGCGGCTGGTTCGACGCGGTTCTGGTGCGCCAGACCTGCATCACCGGCGGCGTCGACGGCATCGCGCTCACCAAGCTGGACGTGCTGGACGGCTTCGATGAGATCAAGGTCTGTACCGGCTATGCGCTGGACGGGCAGCGTTTCGATTACCTGCCCGCCGACGCCAACATCCAGGCGAAGCTGGTGCCCATCTATGAGACGCTGGAGGGCTGGAGGGAAACCACCGCCGGCGCCAGGAGCTGGGCCGACCTGCCGGCCAACGCCATCAAATATGTGCGCCGCGTGGAGGAACTGACGGCGACGCCGGTGGCGCTGCTGTCGACCAGCCCCGACCGCGACGATACAATCATGGTGAGCGATCCTTTTGTGGATCGCTGAACCTGCGGGCCACTGATGGGGAACGGCATGGGACACATCGGCTGGGGAGTTGTGGGCCTGGTGCTGGGCGCCGCGGTCACCGCCGCCGGGTTCGTGGTGCTGG
The DNA here is from genome assembly GCA_035761325.1 of Rhizomicrobium sp. Lineage (GTDB taxonomy): Bacteria > Pseudomonadota > Alphaproteobacteria > Micropepsales > Micropepsaceae > Rhizomicrobium. The sequence goes on from DASTRG010000047.1 coordinate 966, forward strand.
GCGGCGAGAAGGGCAAGGAAAGCGCCATCCAGGCGCCGGCGGCTGAAAGCGCCGCCGACAGCGGCCGCGCCGCCGCCCTCTGGGGCACGCTGGCCGGCGATCCCGCCTCTCCGGTCATCGGCAATCCAAACGGCGACGTCACCATCGTGGAGTTCTTCGATTACGCCTGCGCCTATTGCAAGGCGGCCGAGCCCCGGCTGGCGGCCGCGGTGCATGATGATCCGAATGTGCGGCTGGTGCTGAAGGAATTTCCGATCCTGACGCCGGAATCGATGGTCGCCACAAAGGTGGCGCTGGCGGCGGCCAAGCAGGGCAAATACGCGCAATTCCACCAGGCGATGATGGCCTATCAGGGCCAGCTTGGCGAAACGGCGATCTTCGACACCGCCAGGGCGCAGGGGTTGGACATGGCGCGCCTGAAGACCGACATGCAGGCACCCGACATCACCGCGCAGATCATCGCCAATTTCAACCTGGCCCGCGCCATCCGTGCCTTCCAGACCCCGACCTTCGTGGCAGGAAGCGCGCTGAGCGCCCATGTGCTGAGCAGCGACTCCGCCAGCATCGATTTTCCGAAGGAAATCGCCGCCGCGCGCGGCCACTAGGCGCCGCCGGGTCCGGCAAACGTTCCTGCGCCCGTCTGGTTGCAGGATTAATTGCGGCAACTGAGCGGGTCGGGCATGCGTTCTCCTGGGGACTTGTTGTCAAGGAGATTGCCATGCGCCCCGCCGCCCTTGTCATTCTGGCCTGTCTGGCATTGCCCTGTCTGGCGCTGTCCGCCTGCGGTTCCTCGCGCAAGACCGTCGTCGTCACGCCGCCGCCGGGCTCGACCACGGTTGTCGATGAGAATGGCCGCCCGCACGTCATACCGCCCGACGAGCGTTAAAGTTCAGACCTTGTGACCCAGCGGGCCGTGGCCCCGCCCCAGCCCGGGCGCGGCGGCGATGGCCCGCTGCACATAACGGTGGGCGCGACCCACCGCTTCCACCAGCGACAGACTTTCCGCCAGCCCGCAGGCTATCGCCGCCGCCAATGTGCAGCCGGTGCCGTGGGTATGGCGGGTGTCCTGGCGCGGCGCCGAAAACCGCAGCAGCGCGCCGGTCTGCGTGTTGCCCAGAACATCCTCCACCACCGGGCCTTGTGCGTGGCCGCCCTTGAACAGGATGTCGCGGCAGCCCATGCGGGCGAAAGCAGCCAGCGCGGCCTCAAGACCGTCTTCAGCCGAGGGATCGGCGCCGGTCAGCGCCCGCGCTTCCGGCAGGTTGGGTGTTATCAGGGTTGCGAGCGGCAAAAGCCGTTCTTTCAGGGCGGCGATCGCATCCTCGCCGATCAGGGGCGCGCCGCCCTTGGCCACCATCACCGGATCGACCACCAGCGGAATATCCGCGGCGTGTTCGGCCAGCGTGTCGGCCACCATCTTCACCATGGCGGCCGAGCCCAGCATGCCGGTCTTGATCGCGTCAGCGCCGATGTCGGACAGGCAGGCGATGATCTGGTCGCGCACCACATCGGGCGGCACGACATGCGCGCCCGTCACGCCCAGCGTGTTCTGCACCGTCACCGCGGTGATCGCGGTCTGGGCATAGACGCCGAAGGCGAAGGCGGTCTTCAGGTCGGCCTGGATGCCGGCTCCGGCGGAAGAATCCGAGCCGGCGATGATGAGCAGCCTTGGAATCGAAGGACCGGGCGGCGTCACGTTAGGCCGCCACCTCTTCGATGACGCTGGCGATCTGGCGCACCACCGCGCGCACCACCTGTTCGTCCTCGCCTTCGGCCATCACGCGGATCAGCGGCTCGGTGCCGGACTTTCGCACCAGCACCCGGCCGGAGGCGCCCAGCCTGGCATTGGCTTCGACGATGGTGGACTTCACCTTGGCGTCATCCAGCGGCGAGCCCTTTTTGAAGCGGACATTTTCCAGCACCTGGGGCAGCGGCTCGAACAGGTGCGCGGCCTCGGAGGCGGGCTTGCCTTCCTGGGCGATCACCGCCAGCACCTGCAGCGCGGCGATCAGGCCGTCGCCGGTGGTGGAGAAATCCGACAGGATGATGTGGCCGGACTGTTCGCCCCCGACATTGAAACCGCCATTGGCCATTTCCTCCAGCACATAGCGGTCGCCGACGGCCGAGCGCGCCAGCTTCAGCTTCATGGCGGCCAGGTACCGGTCGAGCCCGGCGTTGGACATGACGGTGCCGACGATGCCGCCGCCCTTGAGTTTTCCGTTCTTGGACCAGCTGCCGGCGATCAGCGCCAGGATCTGGTCGCCGTCGATGCAGTTGCCCTTCTCGTCGGCCATCACCACGCGGTCGGCGTCGCCATCGAGCGCGATGCCGAAATCGGCGCGCATCTCGCGCACCTTGGCGCACATGGCTTCCGGGGCGGTGGAGCCGCAATCCTGGTTGATGTTGGTGCCGTCCGGCGTCACGCCAATGGGCACGATATCGGCGCCCAGTTCCCACAGCACGGCGGGGGCCACGCGATAGGCGGCGCCATGGGCACAGTCGATCACGATGCGCAGGCCTTCCAGACGCAGGTTGCGCGGAAAGGTGCGCTTGGCGAATTCGATATAGCGGGCCTGGCTGTCGTCGACGCGCTTGGCGCGGCCCAGGCCCGTGCCCATGGCCAGGCCCTGGTTCATGCCGTTGGCCATCAGCGTCTCGATTTCCAGCTCGACCGCGTCGGACAGCTTCTGGCCGTCGGGGCCGAAGAACTTGATGCCGTTGTCGCCAAAAGGATTGTGCGAGGCGGTGATCATCACCCCCAGATCGGCGCGCAGCGATCGCGTCAGCATCGCCACCGCGGGCGTGGGCAGCGGACCGAACTGGAAGACGTCCATGCCCACGGCGGTGAAGCCGGACACCAGGGCGCTTTCGATCATGTAGCCTGACAGCCGCGTGTCCTTGCCGATCACCACCCGGTGGCGATAGGCGCCGCGGGTGAAGATGCGGCCCGCCGCCATGCCCGCCTTGAGCGCGATCTCGGGCGTCAAGGTGGCGTTGATGCGGCCGCGGATGCCGTCGGTGCCGAAAAATTTGCGATTCATGAAAAGTCGTCCTGACGGATATGGCGTTTTACCACCCTTTGATAACAAAACCCGCCACTTGGTCCCAATACCCTTAACTGGGGGGCGATCAAATCCAGATTGCAGGTTGTTACGACTGGCCGGTGGCGTCTTTCCCTATGGCTTTCAATATCTTGAGCCCGGTCCTGAGCGCGGCCGGATCGTGGGTACGGATGAAGTCGGCGCCGGCAGCCTCGGCGAACAGTTCCGCGGCCAGGCTCGCGGGGGCAATGTGCGCGATGGGCTGGCCGGTGAGCTTTCTCAAAAATCCCTTGCGGGAAACCGAGACCAGCACGGGCAGCCCGAACCGGGCCTTCAACGCAGGCAGGCGGCGAAGGATGATCAGGGAATTTTCCGGATCGGAGCCGACGAACTGGCCCATGCCGGGGTCCAGGATGATGCGCTGCGCGGCGATGCCGGCTTTGGCAAGCGCCTCGAGCCGGGCGTCGAAGAAGGAAAGCACGCGGTCCCAGATCTGCGACGGCGGCACATCCATGCGCACGGCGACGCCGCTTTGCTGGACGGCGTGCATCACGATCAGGCCGCAGGACGAGGCCGCCAGTTCGGGATAGAGGGCCGCATCGGGAAAGCCGTGAATGTCGTTCAGGTAATCGACGCCCTGCGCCAGCGCCCAGCGCTGCACCCGCGGATCGAAAGTGTCGATGGAAAGCCCGATGCCGCGCGCGTGGAAGGTCGGGAGCACGGCGGCAAGGCGCGCGATCTCGATTTCGGGAGGAACGGGCCCGGCATTGGGCTGGGAGGATGCCGCGCCGATGTCCAGTATGTCGGCGCCGCCGGCGATCAGCTTTTCGCCCTGTGCCCGCGCCGCGTCGGGCGCCAGGAATTGGCCGCCGTCCGAGAAGCTGTCTTCGGTGATGTTGAGGATGCCGAGGAGCCGTACCATCACGCCCATATGACCAGGATGACCACCGACAGGGCCAGGGTCGTCATGCCGGCCAGGAAGGTCAGGTCGGCGATGCGCGCCGGCAGCGGGTTGGGGCTTTCGTCGCGAAGCGCCAGGTAGGCCGTCAGCGCCGAGACGAACAGCAGGACCGCCGCCAGCCATGCCGCTTCATCGGCCAGGGACCGATGGTTGGAGCCTGACAGCTTCAGCCCGCCGATCACCACGAAACAGATTCCCAGGAGGTTGGTCGAGGCGCTGAGGATGTGCGGCGGGCGGTGCTGCATGGTGGTTTCAGGCATAGGGGCGCCCTGTCATGGCGACGGCGTCCTTGCCCCAATCAGAAACTGGATGGCCCGGCTCCCTTCGACAGGCTCAGGGTGAGGGCCGGGCCATGACAGTTCTAGCGAGGTTGGGGTTCGGGCGTAATGATCGGGCCGGGACCCGAAGGCCGCGCCTTGCCGGCGACCGGCACCGAGGTGCCCGCGTCGCGCGGCGGGGTGACCGGATCCTCATAGGGCGTACGCACCGGCGGGATGCCCTTGAGCAGCGCCACGATCTCATCGCCCGTCAGGGTCTCGTATTCCAGAAGCCCGCGCGCCAGCACGTTCAGGTCGTCGGCATGGTCGGTGAGGATCTGCCGCGCCCTGGAATAGCACTCGTCGATGATGCGATGGATTTCCGCATCGATCTTCTGCGCCGTCGCCTCGGACACGTTCTGGGTGCGCGACACCGAATGGCCCAGGAAGACTTCTTCCTGGTTCTCGGCATAGGCGATGGGACCAAGCTGGTCGGACATGCCAAAGCGCGTCACCATGGCGCGGGCCATGCGGGTCGCCTGTTCGATGTCGGACTGGGCGCCGGTGGTCACTTTCTCGTGGCCGAACACCAGTTCCTCGGCGATGCGCCCGCCAAAGGCGACGCACAGGTCGGCCAGCATCTTCTGGCGGGTCAGCGACAACTGGTCCCGCTCGGGCAGGCGCATCACCATGCCCAGCGCGCGGCCGCGCGGGATGATGGTGGCCTTGTGGATGGGGTCGGAGCCGACGACATGCAGCGCCACCAGGGCATGGCCGCCTTCGTGATAGGCGGTGAGTTTCTTTTCCTCGTCGCTCATCGCCATGGAACGCCGCTCGGCGCCCATCATCACCTTGTCCTTGGCGTCTTCCAGCTCGGCCATGGTGACGACGCGCTTGCCGCGCCGGGCCGCCATCAGCGCGCCCTCGTTCACCAGGTTGGCGAGATCCGCGCCCGAGAAGCCGGGCGTGCCGCGGGCGATCACGCGCGGATCGACATCGGGCGCCAGCGGCACCTTGCGCAGGTGCACGCGCAGGATCTTCTCGCGGCCCGCCAGGTCGGGATTGGGCACCACCACATGGCGGTCGAAGCGGCCGGGGCGCAGCAGGGCCGGGTCCAGCACGTCGGGACGGTTGGTGGCGGCGATCAGGATGACGGACTCATTGGCCTCGAAGCCGTCCATCTCGACCAGAAGCTGGTTGAGGGTCTGCTCGCGCTCGTCATTGCCGCCGCCCAGGCCGGCGCCGCGGTGGCGGCCCACCGCGTCGATTTCATCGATGAAGACGATGCAGGGGCTGTTCTTCTTGGCCTGTTCGAACATGTCGCGCACGCGGCTTGCGCCCACGCCCACGAACATCTCGACAAAGTCCGAGCCCGAGATGGTGAAGAAGGGCACGTTCGCTTCGCCCGCGATGGCGCGCGCCAGCAGCGTCTTGCCGGTGCCCGGCGGGCCGACCAGCAGCACGCCCTTGGGGATGCGCCCGCCCAGGCGCTGGAATTTCTGGGGGTCGCGCAGGAAGTCGACGATTTCCTTCAGGTCGTCCTTGGCTTCGTCCACGCCGGCGACGTCCTCGAAGGTCACGCGGCCCTGCCGCTCGGTCAGCATCTTGGCGCGCGACTTGCCGAAGCCCATCGCCTTGCCGCCGCCCGACTGCATCTGCCTGAGGAAGAACACCCACACGCCGATGATCAGCAGCATGGGGAACCAGTTGATGAAGATCGCCAGCAGCGAGGGCATGCCGTCATCGGCCGGGCTGACCGTGGTGTCGACATTGTGCGCCTTCAGCATCGGCCACAGCGTGCTGTCGTTGGTGGGCACGGTGGTGACGAAAGGCTGGCCGGTGCTGAATTCGCCCTTGGCCTGCTCGCCCTGGAAGACGACTTTCTTGACCTGGTTGGCCTGCACCTGCTCGGTGAATTTGGAATAGGAGATGGCCGAGGCCGTGGTGTGGGTGCCCGTTCCCTGGAACAGGTTGAACAGCAGCACCAGCATGACCGCGATCACGATCCACAGCGCAAGATTTCT
>DASTRG010000048.1:0-32986 GCA_035761325.1 Rhizomicrobium sp.
TTTTTGTAGCGCGGGACCTGGCCGAAGCGGATGTCCACCAGGTCGCCCGATTCCACCATCTGGCGCGAGGCCTGGGCAAAGCGGCTCTCGTCACGGTCCAGGGCCGGCAGGCTGAGAATGCCGGGCAGCCACAGAACCAGGCCGAGCAGCGCCAGCACCCAGAAGGGGCGGCGGGCCAGGGCATGCAGGAATCCGGGCGCTTCGGTCATGGAACAGGACTATGCGTGCCGGCCCCGGTGTTGCAATCCCCGCCTGCGCCCTGGCGGCGCGATGGTGGCCTGCGCCCTTCGCGACCTGTATAAGGCGCCAGCATTTTCGCCAGGGGTGATGCCCCTCCCGGGAGTCTGGACGTTGACGATTATCACCATCTCCGCCGTCATTCCCGTGAAGGATGAGGCGGGCAATGCCGGCCCCCTCGCCCGGGAGATCGCGGCCGCCCTGAAGGATGCCGGTCCCCATGAAATCATTTTCGTGGATGACGGCTCAACCGACGCAACGGCGGACGAGCTTCGGGCGCTGAAGGGCGAGATCGCGGCGCTGCGCGTGCTGCGCCATGCCCGTAATCTGGGCCAGAGCCGGGCGATCCGCACCGGGGTGATGGCGGCAACCGCGCCGCTGATCGTTACCCTGGACGGCGACGGGCAGAATGATCCGGCCGACATTCCCAAGCTGCTGGCGCCGCTGGCCGCCGATCCCGCGCTGGCGATGGTTTCAGGGGTACGGGTCAAGCGCCGGGACAAGGCCAGCCGGCGCCTGGCCTCGCGTATCGGCAACCGGGCACGCGAATGGCTGCTGAGGGATGGCGCGGCCGATACGGGTTGCGGCCTGAAGGTGTTCAGGCGTGACGCATTCCTGGCCCTGCCCTATTTCGACCACATGCACCGCTACCTGATCGCGCTTGTGCGGCGCGAGGGCTGGGAGGTGGGTTTCGTGCCGGTCAACCACCGGCCGCGGCTTCAGGGCAGATCAAAATACACCAATCTCAGCCGGCTGATGGTCAGCCTTACGGACCTGATGGGCGTGCGCTGGCTGCAGAGGCGCCATCGCGGTCCGGCCGGGACAGAGGAACTCTAGTACGCGGGGTTCATGGCGCGGGCTGGGCGGGCCGCCAGGTTGTCCCCGGCCGCACCATCTTCAGCAGCCCGTCCGCTGTGGTAATCTGCAAGCAGCTTCGCGGAGGATGTCATGCTGGGGCCTTTTCCGATCATCCTGATCGCGGTGGTGCTTTACAACCTGACCCTGTTCGGCGGGGCCGCGGCCGGCCAGCATGACATGGCCGCCATCCTGGCCCAGAGTTTCACCATCAAGATGTTCTCCGGCGACGGCTGGAAGGTGACGCTGGGCGACCTTTTCGTGACCCTGTCACTGGCGTTGCTGTTCGTGGAGGTGATCAAGGCGACACGCAGCAGCAGCCGCGCGATCCTGAACCATGCCCTGTCGATGCTGACCTTTATCGGCGCGCTGGCGGAGTTCCTGGTACTGAAAGGATTCGGCACATCGGTCTTCTTCTTCATCACGGCCATGTGCCTGTTCGACGTGGTGGCGGGCTATACGATCTCGATCATCGCGGCCAGGCGGGATCTTGAATTGCGCCCCCACGAATACGGCACCTATGAGCGGGAATAGCCAAATCCCGTCAGGCTGTTAGGACGGGAACGGGCCCTGGAACGGGGCGCTTGCGGCTGGACGCGGGGGCGTGTATGTCCCCTTTCCCCAGCGCGGACAGGTGGCCGAGTGGTTGAAGGCGCACGCCTGGAAAGTGTGTAACGGTGAAAGCCGTTCGAGGGTTCGAATCCCTCTCTGTCCGCCAGTGGTGCCCCTCAATGCGACAGTCCGACAGCGATCTGCTGGCCGCGCTCCCAGACAATCGCCGCCAGAATGAGAAGCTTCAGCCCGTCAATGATGACATAGGTCCGGTGGTCCGGCGAGACCGCAGGCCGGTTGCCCGCCTGGATGGCCGTGACCCGGGCGTTCAAGGCCGGCAGCAGGATCATCGACTGGATAAACAGCAGCACACCCAGGACAAGCGTGGACACGGCGGTGAACCGGCTCGCCGGCGCGAACACCAGCGGCGGTATCAGCATCGCCAGGACCAGCCACTCCACATCGTTCCAGACGGTGAAGGTGGCCCGTCCCACATCCAGCGCGACCGGGCGCGCCAGTGACGGCGCCAGGAATTTGGCCGGCGTGGCGATGAAGCACACGCCGACCAGCAGCCCCGCCCAGAATGCCGGCAGCAGGATGTAGACGACCTGGACCATCGCCGGCTTCCCGCCTAGTGGGCGGCTCTGGCCATATGAATGATGATCCCGATCGCAGTGCCGCCGATCGTGAGCAGCACCGGAACCAGTATGACCTGCAGCAGCGCTTCGTAGCCCAGCATCGTGCCGGTGCTGGCGTGGAAGGGTTTGCCCATGAAGCGCCAGAAGGAACGGCCCTTCATTCTGTCGCCGGGATAGATGCGGCTCATTTCATAGGGCACGCCGAAGAACATCGCGGCATAGACGGTTCCGATCACAACCTGGAACAGCGCGTTCGAGCTGGTCCAGAATGTCGCCCAGAATACCGCCAGAAAGCAGAGCCAGCACAACAACGCAACGCGATAGACATGGGGATGCATGATCGCATTCATCGGCGTCACATCGGCTTTTAACTCATGTGCATGCGTGTGGCTTTCGTGGATGGAATGCATGGTCATTTCAGTCTCCCTTCGCTGCAGATTTCTCAAGGTCGGCATCACTCGACGCGGGCGGATCGACCTTGCAGGGTCCAGGCGTCGCCATGATCGAAGACCGCAGGCCGGGCGGGCGGGCCTCGCTGTTTGTTCGCATGCGGGGATAAAGGGCAAGCGCCAGCCGGCGGATCATTGTCTCATCGATCCCCGGCGGACCGGACTGGCGGCGCGGATTGTCCAACATCACTGGCTGCATTCCAGGCGCGCTTGGCGCCTTGTTCAAAGCTATGGCGCCGCCCGGCTTAAAGCAATATCACTCATACATCTTTAAGCGGGATAAATCGCCGCATACGACCGGCGCACGCTGAGTGTGGCGCCGCCGCGGCCTCGCCTTGCGGGGGCCGCAAGCGAATGCGGCCGCCGGGGAATGCGGGGAACCTTTCCGCGGGAGATGCATCCATTGGGGTGCGCCGGGCCCATTCCGTCCCGGCAAGGAGGCTTACATGACCGGCAAATTCGCTCTCGTCTTCATTTTCCTGCTGCCCGGCGCCGCCTGGGCGCAGGCGCAAAAACCCAATGACGCCCAAATCGCGCATATCGCCTACAGCGCCGGCGCGATCGACGTCGCCGCGGGGCGGCAGGCGCTGGCCAAGACCACCAACCCCGCCGTGAAGCAATTTGCGCAGGAAATGGTGCGCGACCATCAGGCGGTCAACGAGCAGGCTCTCGCACTGGTCAAGAAACTGCACGTCGCCCCACAGGACAATCCCACCAGCCAGGCGCTTGAAAAAGCCGCCGATAACGAGAAGGCCGCACTGGAAAAGCTGAACGGACCGGCCTTCGACCGGGCCTATATCGAAAATGAGATCGCCTTTCACAAGACCGTCAACGGCGCGCTGGAAACGACCCTGATCCCGGATGCGCAGAACGCGGAATTAAAGGCGCTGCTGCAGACCGGCCTCAAACTGTTCCGGTCGCACCAGGCGCACGCCGAACACCTGGCGGCCACGCTCAAGTGAAATCCCTTTGCGCCTTTGCGATTGCGCTGTGCCTGGCGCCGGCCTTTCCGGCCGGCGCCCGCGCGGCGGATCATCTGATCATCATCAAGGACATGGAATTCGGCCCCGCGCCGCCGAACCTGAAAGCAGGAGACACGATCACATGGAGGAATGCGGACTTTTTCCAACACACGGCGACAGCACGGAACGGAACGTTCGACTTGAAGCTGGCACCGGGGCAGACAGCGACGGTCACGTTGCAAAAGGCCGGACGGATCGTGGTGTTCTGCCGCTACCATCCGGGCATGACGCTGGCGCTGTCCATCGCAAAATAAAGGTCCGCCCGTCGCGGGAAGAAGCGGAAGCGGCGGTCCGCACCCTCATCGCCTGGGCGGGCGATGATCCGGCGCGGGAGGGACTGCGCGAGACGCCGGCGCGGGTCGTGCGATCCTATTCCGAATTGTTCGGCGGCTATGCCGTCAATCCCGGCGCATTGCTGGAGAAGACTTTTTCGGAAGTCGGGGGGTATGATGAACTTGTCGTCCTGAAGGACATCCGCCTGGTGAGTTGCTGCGAGCATCACATGCTGCCGATCATCGGCAAGGCCCATATCGGTTACCTGCCCGACCGCCGCGTGGTCGGCATCTCCAAGCTTGCGCGGGTTGTAGACGGCATCGCCCGGCGCCTGCAGATACAGGAGAAGATGGCCACCGACATCGCCGGCGTGATTCAGACATACCTCAAGCCGCGCGGCGTGGGCGTTGTGCTCGAAGCCGAGCATTGCTGCATGACCCTGCGCGGAATCAATCGCCCGGGGGCCGTGATGACGGCGAGTTGCCTGATGGGCGCGATCCGCGACGATGCACGCACGCGTGCGGAATTCCTGCGGCTTGTGAGAAACTGACGATGACGGCCGCCGCGCTGGACTATGAAGGCCTGGATGAACATGATCTGGCCGCGCTCGCCGCGAAGGGCGATCGCCAGGCGTTCCGGGCCATCATGAAGCGCTGCAACCAGCGGCTCTTTCGCGTCGCGCGCGCTGTCATGGGCAGTGACGACGAGGCTGAAGACGTGCTGCAGGCGGCCTACCTGTCTGCCTTTGCAAGGATGGGCCAGTTCCGCGGCGATAGCGGCCTTCTGACGTGGCTTACCGCCATCACCCTCAATGAGGCGCGTGGCCGCCTGCGCAAAAAACGACCGACACTGGAGTTGACCATGCTTGACCAGTCCGCCGATCGCATCGTGCCGTTTCCAGGCGCCGCCCCCGCCGACGACCCGGAGGCCGCGGCCGGGCGTGCCCAACTCCGCGCGATCCTGGAATCGGCGGTCGATGCGCTGCCGGCGGATTTCCGGGTGGTATTCATATTGCGTGACGTCGAAGGATGCAGCGTCGAGGAGGCTGCCGCCCAACTGGACATCCCCCAATCCACCGTCAAGACAAGACTGTTCCGGGCGCGACGCCGGCTGCGCAGCGCGCTGGAGCGCCAGTTCGCCGCCGGACTGGACGGGATATTTCCCTTCCTGGGCGCGCGCTGCGATCGCATATGCGATGAGGTTCTGCGGCGCCTGGATTGACTTCGCGCCAAGGCCGTCCTGATTCGCATAGGTCATGATCGCCCGTGTCATGCTGCGATCGCGCGGTCTATCCGCAGCGAAGGCAGTGGAAAGCGGTCCGAAATCCGTGGTGGTAGCGCTAAATTCGCGGTGGCCCCGCAGTATCCGGGTCGAAAATTTGCACCCTGCGATTTCCCGCCCTAAGGTTGTGGTACTGGGGCTCCGATTTCCAATTCTTTGTTCTCTTCCCGCCGGATGATACGCCGTACTTCGATCGCATTTGCCGCGCTGCTCGTTTTTCCGCTTTTCGCGGGGGGCGCGAATGCGGACACGCCCGGCGTCACGATCTATCGCGTCGCTTTCTTTCAGGATCTTCAACCCGTGAATGCCGCGGAAATGGTGCGGATGCTGCCTGGATTCCAGATCCGCAATGGCGATCTGGGCGTGCGCGGCTATTCCGGCTCGGCCGGCAATATTTTGGTCGACGGCCAGCGCCCGACAAGCAAGGAGGAATCGCCGGAGGCCATCCTGGAGCGTATTCCCGCCGAAGCCGTCGACCATATAGAGCTGATCCGCAGCGGCGCATCCGGATACGACATGCAGGGTTACGCCCTTCTGGCGAATGTGGTGCGATCGACCAAGGTCGCGCTGCAGGGGCGGGTGGAAGTCCAGGAGGTTCACTCCCATTCCGGCTATTCCGCGCCCCGGATGGAATCGCAGATCAACTGGCAAGGCGATGACAGTTCGCTTGATCTGGGCGCCATCCTGTACCAGGCGGTCGATAATGGACTGGGCTATGGCCGGCGCAACCAGATCGGCGCCGATGGCGTGCCCCTGAAGCTGGCGCGATACGCCTATCCGCGCCTGGGCGAAGGCGGCCAGGTGAGCGCCGAATTCCGCCAGAGCCTGCCGCTGGGCGAACTGACCCTGAACGGCCTGGTCAAGCAGAATTACTGGCATGCCGACATCGTCGAGACGATCACCTACCCCGCACCGCTGATCCAGCCCGCCCAGGACCGCAACCGCGACCGCAGCGCCGAAATGCAGGCCCGTTACGAGATGCCTCTCAGCGACGATGAGCAGCTTCTGGTCCTGGCCAGCCATCGCACGACCGAGGATATCTCACGCAACAGGTCCTATTCGCCGGGCTCGGTGAGCATGACCGCGGACCGCGCCGGCAGGCGGGAATCCATCCTGCGCGTGGATTATCGCCGCCAGGCCGGGGACATCGTCCTGAATACCGGCGTCGAGGGGGCGCTCAACATCCTCAACAGCCGCAATTCGCTGTTTACCGACGGCGTGCCGGTCGCCCTGCCCGCGGCCAATGTGCGGGTCGCGGAAAGGCGCGGCGAGGGCTTTGTCACCGGAACCTGGCACGCCACGCCCACGCTCACGGCCGAGCTGGAAATGCGTTACGAGGCGTCGGTCCTCAGCCAGAGCGGCGACACCAACCTGTCCCGGCCGCTGTCCTACGCCAAGCCGCGGCTGCAGACGAGCTGGCGCCCCCTGCCCGGCGAAGAATTCCGTTTTTCGATCGAGCGCCGCGTGGGCCAGCTGAATTTCGATGATTTCGTCAGCTCGGCAAACCTGCTCAACAACAATGTCGAAGCCGGCAATCGCAACCTGCAGCCCGACCGCACCACACGCATCGAACTGACCTGGGAGCGCCGCTTCTGGACACGCGGTTCCCTGACCGTCACCGCCCAGCGCGACGAAGTGGCGGCGCTGATAGACCACATCCCGGTCTTCAACGACGACGGCACCGTCTATGACGCCAACGGCAATATCGGCAACGGCCAGCGCGAGCGGCTGCTGGCGAACCTGACCATGCCGCTGGATCCGCTTTGCCTGGCGGGCTTCACTGTGCAGGCGGCCGGCAACCTGAGCCATTCGGAGGTCGACGACCCCGCCACCGGCCAGCCGCGCCCCTTTTCGGGTGACCATCCCTTCGATGGCTGGGTGTCGCTGACCAAGGACATGCCCCGCCATCGCCTGCGCATGGGCATGACCCTCGCCTCGCCGTCGGTCTACCGCTCCTACAAGGCCAACGAGTTCGAGCGTGACAGCTATCCGGCCCGCCTTTCGGCTTTTGTCGAATACCGCCCCCGGCCGCAATGGACGGTACGCCTGTTCGGCGAGCGGATGACCCAGGTCCCCACCTACCGCGACCGCACCATCTATGACGGCCTGCGCGGCGACTCCGGCATTGATTATGTGGAGCAGCGCGCGCTCAACGCCGGCATGATGGTGGGGCTCAACATCCAGCACACATTCCAGGATTGAGCCGCGCACGCATTGCCAGGGGCGCGCGCGCGGCCCATGATCGGTGTCCGGCACCGTCCGTCGAGTGAACGGAGCAAGGGGATGGGGATCAGGATTTTCGGGCTGGCGCGGGCCGCCCTGGTGTCGGGCATGCTCCTGGGCGTCCTGCTGACAGGCGCGCCCGCGCGGGCGCAGGCCGACGGCTGGATCACCCATCCCGGCGCGGCGGCACGGTCCGGCCCCGTGGTCCTGCATTTCCGCCGCGTCCTGATGCTGGATACGCAGCCCGCGGCCCTGCCCGTCACAATCACCGCCGACAATCGCTACGTCCTGTTCGTCAACGGCCGCCGCGCTGCGGCGGGCCCATCGGAAGGCACGCTCGCGAACTGGCGGTATGAAACCATCGACCTGGCGCCGTTTCTGAAGCCGGGGCGCAACGTGCTGGCCGTCGTGGTGTGGGATTGGATCAGGGCACGCACCAACATCGATAGCCTGCCGGCGGCGCACACCCTGGGCCCGCAGACCGCGCCCATCGCCTGGCAGAGCGCGGCGATGGGATTGCGCCTGACCGGAGGCGGGGTTGATACGGCGCAACCCGGCTGGCGGACACAGCTGGAGGCGGGCCGCACGCCCGGGAACGGCCGGACACAGGTACCGGCCGGCCGCTACTACGTCGCCGGCGCGCCGGAAGTGATCGACGCCGCGAAAATCGATTGGGATTGGAAAGGGCCGGAGGAATCCGGCGGCGGCTGGGTCGATGCCGTTCCTGCGCCGGACGCCGCCCGGCGCACCCTGGTGGCCGACCGGCTGCCGCTCCAGAGCCACGTCCTGGCCGATCCGGGCCATGTGGTGCGCAGCGACCTGCCCGGCGCCGCGGCATTTCCGGCCAAGGCCGTCGTCGTTCCCGCCGGCAGCCATGTTCGCATCCTGATGCAGCGCGAGGCGATGATCAGTGCCTATCCCGAACTCGCCGTCTCGGGCGGCGCAGGCGCCACCATCAAGCTGACATATGCGGAAGCCCTCTATGACGGCGCGGGGCACAAGGGCGACCGCGACCTGGTGGGCGAACGCAAGGCGCTGGGGATTTACGACACGTTCCTGCCCGATGGCGGATCGCGGACCTTTGCGCCGCTGTGGTGGCGCACCTGGCGCTATGCGGAACTGGATGTCCAGACGGCGCAGGCACCCCTGACGCTGGAGGGCCTGCATGTCTTCGAGACCGGCTATCCGTTCCGGAAGATCGGCCATTTCCACAGCAGCGACCCGGCGCTGGACCGGATATTCGAAGTCGGCTGGCGCACCGCACTGGTGGATGCACACGAAACCTATATGGACAGTTCCTATTGGGAGCAGTTGCAGTATACCGGCGACACCCGGCTGCAGATGCTGATCTCTTATGCCGTGGGCGGCGACCCGCGCCTGGCGGAACAGGCGATCGACGCCTTCGCCGAATCCGAATCGGACGGAGGACTGGAGCAGGGCGCCTATCCCAGCCGCAGTACCAACGTGATCGCCACCTTCTCGCTTGCCTGGGTCGGCATGCTGCACGACTGGTACTGGCAGCAGCCTGATGCCGCCGTGATCCGGCGCCACATCCCGCGCATGCGTACGGTGCTGGACTGGTTCGTGCCGTGGCTGCGTCCCGACGGCCTTCTGGGCAAAAACCCGCAATGGAATTTCATCGACTGGGTGAACAGCCCCAACGACCGTGAACTGTTCCCGTCCTACGGCAAGGACGGCGGAAGCTGCCTGACCACGGTGCTGTGGCTGGGGGCGTTGCGCCAGGGCGCCGAACTGGAAAACGCATACGGCAGCAAGGCGCAGGCGGCCGCCGACAGCGCGCGGGCGGATGGCGCCCGTGCCGCCATCCGCGCCCACTGCCGGGACGCCGGCAAGGATCTCTACGCGGACAATGCCGATTTCAGCCAGTTCAGCCAGCACATGAACCTGCTGGCGGTATTGTACGACGTCGCCACGCCGGACGAGGCGCCCGCCATCCTGAACCGCATCACCGTACCCGGCCGGGGCATCGACGCGCCGCCGGGCATGTTCACCACCACCTACTATTTCGCCTGGTATCTGGCGCGCGCCTTCGAGCATGCGGGTTTGCGCGACCGTTATCCCGCGCTGCTGAAGACCTGGCGCGACCTGCTGACGCTTCACTATACCACATGGCCGGAATCGCGCGGCAATACCCGCTCTGACACCCACGCCTGGAGTGCCCATCCCACCGCCGACATGCTGAACATCATCGCCGGCATCGGCCCGGACGCGCCCGGCTATGCCAGGCTGCGGGTCGCGCCGGTACTGGGCGCGCTGACATCACTGGATGCGGCAGCCGCCACACCCAGGGGCCAGGTGTCGGTGCGCTATACCGTCAGGGACGGGATGCTGGAAGCGGTTGTCGATCGTCCCGCCGCGCTGCCGGGCGACTTCATCTGGAAGGGCAAGCGCTATCCGCTGACAGAAACGCACAGCCGCTTCGAACTGCCGCTTTAGTCGCCGATCCGGATGCCGTGGTCCTGGCCGGGCGTCAGCCGCGCGCATTTGCCGCCGGCGGTGGGATGCTGGCCGAACATTACCCCGCTGATCCTTACGCCACCCACCAGGATTACCCGGTCGTGGATCACGACCTGCGTTTCCTCGTTGCACAGCCCGCGGCCGCGAATACGCACGGCATTCGGATTGAGATAGCGCACATAGACAACCGGATCGCCATAACGGTCCAGCAACTCCACGGTGCTGCGGTCGGGCCTGTGCAAGGTCAGCCCCGCGACCATCAGATAGTCCAGCCTGTTGTCGCGGATCATGTAGACCAGGTCGTTGAACCAGTCATAGCCGAACGCATCGACCATCAGGCCCTCGGGCGTCCGTGTCAGGATCGGGCCGGGACAGAAGTGCGCCATGAAGGGCCGGTGTGGGCCGGCACCGGCGGCCATGACCCGGTCGGTACCGAATGCAATCACCAGATCGTCCGGTTGTGCCGGGCAGGCACCGGCGGGGGTCGGCTCGCCCGCCGCGATCAGCGGGCCCGTCGGCTCGGGCGGTGGCGGGAAAAGGAAATGCCAGCCGATCCACGCCGAGGCGGACAGCGTGAGAATGACGGAAACGGCGATCAGGAGGCCGTTGGGGGAAATATCGCGAATGCTCAGTTCCACCACCGCCAGAAGGCACAGCGTGGTGGCAAGAGCGCCCATGACCCGGGGCTGGGTCAGGTCATGCGGAAAAAGCAGCAGGAACATCGCCACGCAAGCCAGTACCCGCAACACCGTCATCACGTCTCGCCGTTCAGGCCTGGCCATGTGCGTCCCGCCATTTCATCTACATTGTAGTCATAATGGCCGCAGGCAGGCGCTTGACGGAAGACGGTCATTATAACTACAATGTAGAGAAAATTTCTGCCGCGGACCCGGCCGGTTTCATGCCTGCCGGCCGGGTGACGGGAATCGTTGACAGGCGTTGGCTGGATAACCCGGGGGAGGTACGACTTTGAAGGCGACAACCTCCTGTTATCCCACGGAACCCTTCATGGATCGCGCTGGAAAAGTCGCTGTGGACAGACTTGCCGGGCGGCCCTGCCCGGCGGACACCGGCGCCGGAGCGATGGTGCAGGACAGATGACCGAAAACCTTGGCCAGTTCGAGCAGATCGTGCTGACGGCCATCCTGGCACTGGACGAAAATGCCTATGGCGTCACCATTCACGCCAAGGTCGAAGAACTGACCCGCCCGCGCAAGATTACGCGCGGTGCCGTCTACGCCACCCTGGACCGGATGGAGGACAAGGGGCTGATCGCTTCCTGGATGTCCGACCCCACGCCCGAGCGTGGCGGCCGCTCGCGCCGCCATTACCGCCTGGAAAAGACGGGGCTTCAGGCCCTGAAGGAATCGGCGCGCACCGCCCGCCGGCTGATCGACACCATCGCGGAAAACCTTGGGGGATTGGGATGGAAGGCGCCGCGCTGAATACACCGCCCGAAATGCTGGATCGCGTCGTGCGCCTGCTGATTCCGCCGGCGGCGCGCGAGGCGGTGGTGGGTGATCTGTGGGAAACCTATCGCACTCCATCGCAATATGCGGGCGAAGCGGTGCGTACCGTGCCTTACGTGGTGTTCAGCCAGATGCGGCGCTATTTCAACCTGCCGGTTCTGCTGCTTCAGGCAATGTTGCTGTATGCCTGCTTCGGGCCGGTGGCCGCCGCACTGTTGCTGCCGGTGCTGATGGTGGCGGACGCCTACCAGCCTGTCAGCCGCCCCACTCCGCGCCGGGCCATGCGCGGGGCGGTCCTGGTGGCCTTCGCGCTGGTGGTGTTCCTGCAGGTCGCGTGGAGCTCCTATCACAGCCACTCGCCCCTGACGGTGGACGGTGTGTGGCTGGGCATCGGGTTGTTCTTTGTCGCTCCGTGCCTGGTGCCCTTTCTGTGCCTGCTGCGCGCCGGCCTGATCGTGAGTTCGGACCGGCGCCCCACCCTGGCCAATCGCGAATGGACCGCCGCGGAACTGGCGCGGCACCGGATGCAATTCCTGGCAGACCTGCGCGGCAGCCAATGGCTGGAAGCAGCGGTTCTGGGCGGGGCGGCGCTTTGGGCCTGGCGCGTGCCCGAACTTGGGCTTCTGGGCCAGATGCTTGCCCTTTTCTATGCGGCCGCCGCGCTGTTCCTGGTGCTCAATCCGCCCGTCGCCAGTTCGGCCGATGATTTCCTGGCGCTGCGCGCCGGTTACCAGCGAGACCTGGCGCGCCATCAGCAGCTGCGGCGCTTCCTGTGGTGGCTGTGGTGCACCCCTGCGCTGATGGTGCTGCATGACAATGCCGTGATGGTGGCAGGCAGCGGCCGCTTGGCCGGTGGCATACTGCACGGCATCGCCGCAATCATGCTGTACTTCTTCGTTTCCGCGCTGAACCGCGAAAGCGCGGGATGGACGCAGGAACAGATCGGCCAGCTTTGCCGGATGCGCGAAAGGCTTGGCTGATCAGCCTTTCAGCACGGCGGCATGTTCGTCGATCACACGCGCCAGCACCGTGAGCGGCACCGCTCCCGTCTTCACCACCGTATCGTTGTAGTCACGCAGGTCGAACTTCGGCCCGACCATGGCCTTCATGCGCGCGCGCAGGCGCAACAGTTCGCTGTGTCCCACCTTGTAGCCGCAGGCCTGGCCGGGGGAAACGCAATAGCGATCCACCTCACTGATCACCGAGCCGATCGGATCGCCCGTGCATTCATGGAACCAGGCGACGGCACGCCGGCGCGTCCAGCGCCTGGAATGGATGCCGGTATCCACCACCAGCCGCCCCGCGCGCATCTTCTGCGCCGCCAGATAGCCCAGCTGACCGAAAGGATCATCCCGGTACATGCCGATCTCGTCGGTGAGCTGCTCGGCATAGAGGGCCCAGCCTTCCACATAGGCGTTGAAGCCGGACAGGATCTGGCGGATCAGCGGCAGCTTGCCCGTTTCGGTGATATAGGCGCCCTGCCAGGCGTGGCCGGGAATGGTTTCGTGATGAGTCAGTGTCGGCAGGGAGTAGCGCGGCCAATTCGCGTTGGACTTGAGGTTGATGTAGTAGATCGAGGGCCGCGAGCCGTCGAGCGCCCCGGGATTCATGTAGCCCAGCGCCGCGCCATCCTGGATATCAGGCGGCACCCGCTTGACCATAACCGGCGCTTTCAACTTCAGCGCCGACAGTTCCGGCATGCGCTTGCGGGTCTGTGCGATCAGGTCGTTCAGGTGGGCGATGATCTGGGCCCGTCCGACGTCGGTTTCCGGGTAGAGGAAACGCCTGTCGCGCGACAGCGCGTCCATGCGTGCGCCGACGCTGCCCTTGGACAGCCCCTGCTTCCTGAGCAGGCCGTCCATGCGCGCCTCGATCTGGGCATTCTGTTCCAGGCCCATCTGGTGGACTTCGTCTGCGGCCATGGTGGTGGTGGTCCCCACCTCCAGCGCCCAGGCGTAATAGGCCTCGCCGTCGGGCAGCTTCCATACGCCCGCGTGCGCCGTCGATTTGGCCTGCGCACGCTTCAGCGCCGCAAGCTGACGTGCAACGGCGGGATAAACCTTCTCCTGCGTGATCCTGGTCGCGTGCCCGGCCCAGTCGCCGGCAATGCCCCTGGCCCTGGCGCGGCGCGCCAGAGACGATACCAGCCGCTGGCGCGCGGGCGGTAGCTTCAGGAAGCTCTCCATCTGCCCCACGGCATTGGACAGAATGAAGTCCGGCGCCACCACGCCGTGGCCGGCGTCGCGGTCGACGCGCGCTGTCTCGCCGTCCAGCGATGCAGCAAACGCCTCCATGCGCGAAACATAAGCTTCGGCGTCGGCTTTTGTTTCGATGCTGTGCTGGCTGTCCAGCATCTCCGGGATAGTGACGAAGCAGCCCATCATCTGGTTGACGACGTAAGGCGTAACGCTTTCGGTTTGGCTGGCCTGCAGCGTGTTCTGGCCGAATTGGAAACGGCCACCTCCGGCACCCAGCTCCAGCGCGGCCGTCACGACCTGCCTGTTGAGCGCGGCGTCCGGCGAAAGCCGGGCGGCGGGCACCGCCTTCAGCCGTGCAAGCCAGTTCCGGCAGCGCTGCGGATCAGCCCCTACATGAGCCCAGGACTGGTCGGACAATCTTGCCTTCAGACCCGCTCGCGCTGCCTTGTCCAAGCCCAGGAAGGTCGCCGTTTCGGGCTCGTCCGCGAGGATGGCGTTCGCAATATCGTCGAAAGTCCGCTGAAGCACCGCGTCGGCCGCCGGTGCACCGGCTGCAGGCGTGGAGAGTGCGACCGCCGTCGCGCCGACCATGACGTCCCTGCGCCTCAATGACATGATGGAAGGCCGGTATTCAGATGACGTGCTCCCGGGCCAGCTTGACAGCATGGTCGGCGGCCCGCGCCGTCAGCGCCATAAACGTCAGCGACGGGTTCACGCAGTTGGTGGAGGACATTTGCGAGCCATCGGTGACGAACAGATTGTCGGCATCGTGCGCCTGGCTCCAGCGATTGACGACCGAAGCCTTCGGATCGTCGCCCATGCAGGCACCGCCCATCTCATGGATGGCATCACCGGGCACATGCTCGTCCTGCCTGCTGCCTACATCGACAAGGCCGGCGGCGCGCATCATTATCTCGCCCTGGCGCGCGGCGTCCACCATCATGCGCTCCTCGTTGTGGCGAAAGGCTACGTCAAACACGATCAACGGCATGCCGAAACGATCCGACTTGGTAGGGTGCAGCGACAGCGTGTTGTTCTTGTAGGGCAGACATTCGGCAAAGACGTTGAACTGGATGGTCCAGGGACCGTATTTGCGCAAGCCCTCTTTCATTGAGGCACCGAAGCCATCGGGCGCGGCCACGGCCCGCGAGGCCCCGCCCTGCATGCCATAGCCGCGCACGAAATCGGCATCGGCATCCTGGCCGTTCAGATTGCGGAATTTGGGGATATAGACACCGGCAGGGCGGCGGCCATATTCGACATACTGGTCCAGCTGGCCTTCCGGCACCGTTCCCCAGAAGAATGTGCGCATCGCATGATCCATGATGTAGCAGCCCAGGGTGCCGCTGGAATTGGCGAAGCTGCGGTCCGATCCGGGCAGGCGCGAATTGAGCAGAATCTGCACGGACGCCATCGCCGAGGCGCAGAGAAATACAATGCGCGAAGTAAAGATTTTGGCCTCACCCGTATTGGCATCGACCGTGCGCACGCCGGTAACGCGCCTGGTCTTGGGGTCATAGTCGAGCGACGTCACCACCTTGTCCGAGAGCAGGGTGAGATTGCCGGTCTTGCGCGCCGCCGGAAGGGTCGAGGACTGGGTGGAGAAATAGGCGCCAAAGGAGCAGCCACGGGCGCACTGATTACGCCGCTGACAACGGAAGCGCCCCTGCTCGGGCTTGTCTTCGGTCATGTTGGCGCAGCGCGTATGGATCAGTTTGCGGTCCGGCATGGCCTTTTCCAGCCGCTCCTTCACCCATATCTCGGCCACGTTCATCGCATGGGGCGGCTGGAATTCACCGTCGGGAAGCTGCGCCAGCCCTTCGCGGCCGCCTGCGATGCCCGCGAACTTTTCGACATAGGAATACCAGGGCGCCAGTTCGTCATAGCTGATGGGCCAGGGCACGCCATAGCCGTCCTTCCGGTTGGCGTCGAAGTCGATCTGGCTCCAGCGCAGCGAAACACGGCCCCAGATCAGCGATTTGCCACCCACCTGGTTTGGCCGCACCCAACGGAACGGAGTCGAACCCTCATAGTCGAACGGGTTCAGCCGGTCGTTGTTGTAGAAGTGGTTTCGATCGGTATTGGCGGCGCCGCCCCACTTTGCCAGAAAATAATCGCGCGCCACTTCCGCCGGCGGCAGGGTACCACGATAGGGCAGCTGCCAGGGCCCCTTGAATTCGGTGATATAGTCCTTCTTGTGCTCGACCATGCGGCCGCGGTCGAGCATCAGCACCTTCAGGCCCTTTTCGCACAGCTCCTTGGCAGCCCAGCCGCCACTGATCCCGGAGCCGATGACAATCGCGTCGAAATCGTAATTCGCCATGGCGTACCCGCTCAGGAAGAAAAGACGCGGCCAACCTGGGAATACAGGTAGGCGCCGTCATAACGGCCCGGTACCGGCAGATAGACACGCTCCTGCCTGCAGCCGATCTCGGAACTGTAATAGCCCAGCAGCACCATCTGGCGGCAGTGATCGAAGAAGCCCGACGCAAGGCCCTGCATCATCCCATGCATGGCCGTGGTCAGCACCGAATCCTGCTGCTGCGCCGCGAGCGCGGCGAACGCCTTGCCGTACCCACGCATCGCAAACCCGTCCAGCGCCGCCACACCGGCCAGGAAATCCACGCGGTCACCCGGGCTGTACCAGTCGGCCAGCATCATTTCGATAAAGGCGGGAACACCAGCGGCGACAGCGCCAGGAGTATCGGTAGTGGGAACGATGCGGTCGCAGATCGCCGTGACCAAGGCGCGCTGCCCATCGTTGAACACGGCATGAGACGCGGTGAACCCGGCTGGATTGTCCGCCTGGGACAGGGCCTTTGCCAGCGGCGGCGCGAGGCTGGATCCGAAGAACAGGGCGGCACCGGCCAGCAGATCGCGGCGATCGGGCATGGTCATTCCCATCGGTCCCTTTTTCCGGGTTTTCCAGACCGGTCTAAGTTGGCCCCAGGGAATATGCCAAGTCCACCCTTATCCTGTCCTGCTACCCCGCTGCGCGGCGCCCGAAGACGCGGAAATTCCATTTCTTTCAGGACTTTAATGGAACTCTCGCACGCTTGACTCAGGACGGGAGCGTCGCCTGCCGCGCCAGGCGCTTTTCCCGTTCGGCTGCGAAGCGGCGGATGGCGGCGAAAATCGAGTCGGGATTCAGATGGGCCTCGGCAATGACGTCCTTCTCCAGCCCGCCCGTGAGCCACTGATTGTCCCAATCGGAGGTCAGCGAATATTCGTCGGTCAGCGGTCCCAGATTCTTCACCGGCCACATCCGCCGCGTGCCGGTGGAAACCACCATCGCGTCCAGCAACGCCTCCGCCGGCAGCACAGCATTGCGATAACGATCGGGCTGGCGGTCAAACAGGTCCTCACTTACCGCCGAGACTATGCGCACGTTGATGTCCGACTCCTCGAGCCTGGGAATTATCGAAACCAGGTTGACGGTCGAGGATGCGCCCTGGGCGATCACCGTGCCGTGCCGTGCGCCGGGCCCGAAGTCGCGGATCAGATAGAATCCCTTGGCGGCGGCATTTGGATCCTTGTCGGCGAAATTGCTGCGGTCGGCCACGGGACTGTCGGGGCGCGCCACCTCGATGATGATGATTCCCACCCTGGGATCGCGGGCGGCGATGGCGGCGGCGGCAAAATAGCCGGGCGCCACATCGTTATAGTCCCAGAAGTTCAGGCTGATGGTCTGTCCACGCGGAAACAGTTTCCACACCTGGGTGGCGAAGATGCCGAAATGGGTGCGCCCGTCAGCCGCCGTTTCCGGCCCCGAATGGCCCGCCAGGATATGCAGTACGCCCATGCGGAAGCGGCTGTCCTGGTTCTGCTGGCTCCACACCCGCGCGGGTGTGTACATCAGCGGCGTGAAGGCGCCATAGGTGCCCGACAGCGCCCACAGGCCCGCGAACTTATGCGGATCGATGCTGGCGGACTGGCTGACCAGGCCGATGGCGGTTCCCACATTGCCGGCCTCCTGAATCGCCGCCTTGACGCGCGTGCCCGACGGATTGGTCAGCGGATCGTAATGGCCCCACAGACTGCCATGCTCGACATTGATGGATTCCGACAGGTCGGCCGCCAGGGTGATGAACCGGTTACCAGTGACATAGTTCATCCACTTGATGATCTCGGAAATGGCACGGCGTGCGCCCGCCATTTCGCCGGCTTCGCGGAACAGGGTGATCGAGACTTCCTTGGTAGCGCCTCCGCATGGATTGGTGGCGGTTACCTTCATCGTTTCGCGCGGCAGGTTGGCGACGGCCAGCCGGTCATCCAGGAAGGGGTCGGTGCGGTTGTCGATGGTCAGCTTCTGGCCATCGGTGACACAGTCGCCGATTGCGACCAGGCGGTCGGCGATCCAGTCGCCCAGCCCGTTCTGATCCAAAACCGACATCACCTTGTCGATATTGGTCTTGAATTGGACCAAGCGGTCGCGCTCGCTGGCGGGCACGCCGTCGCGGATACCGTCAAAGGTGATGCCGTATTTCTTCTCGAAGCTTTCCGCCAAGGCGATGAAGTAAGGCGAATTCATCTTGTGGCCATAGGGGTGACTGGGATAGCTGACGATCTGCTTGAGGCCGCCCAACATGCCGTCCGCCGCGGCAGGCCACCAGCCCTTGGTGGTTTTGGCGATTACCACCATTGGGCGGCGGTCGGCGGGATCACTGTTTTCCATACGGGCCAGCACATCGACGACCTGGTCGAAATCGTTGCCGTTCTCCACCTCCAGCACATTCCAGCCGTAAGAGCGCCACTGGTCGGCAAGCCGGTAGCCGGCCGCGAGCGCGGCGGGGACCACGCCACCCAGCAGCACATCATCGATGCCGGCATTATTGTCGGACAGGATCACGCGCAGGCGCTTGCCCACGGCCAGCGCCACCGCCTGGGTTTTCAGTTCCTGCGCGTGGCCTTCGGTCATCGCGAACTCGCCTTCCAGCGCGATGATCTTTGGCGCTTCGATGGAAGCACCCACCATGTCCCAAAATGCCGCCTTGCCCGCGGCAGTTGCTACGCCCACGCCGGAGGGGCCGCCATTGACGTCATTGGTAACGTCAATGCTTTCGGCATGGCCCGACAGTGCCTTGATGCCGCGCAGCTTCGCCTGGGCGAACAGGGGATGATCAGCCAGACCGTTGTCGGCCAGGAGGCTCTTCAGCGCGCCGGCGCCGCGCCGAAAGCCCAGCGCATCGATCGGCAACATCGCCACATGCGGATCGACGTGATAGCGCGCATCGCCGGTGTTCTGTTCGCGGCGCGCAAGCGCCTGGCCCAGGATGATCCACAACGCATAACAGGTGGGCACGCTGTGGCCTGCGGCCATCATGAATTTGTCGCCGAACGGATGCTTGGGGCGGCGATAGTCATAGCGCATGCCACCCAGCTTGGGCCCCGCCAGGTGCGCGGCGACATTGAAGGGCGTATAGGCCAGCGGACCGCCGAAGTGACCGGTCTGGGCATAGTTGCCCAGCAGCACCAGCGTCATGCAGGTCAGGAAGGCCACATCCTCAAGGCGGCCGCGGTCTTCAGCGCTCAGTTGCGATGGCATTATATTCCCCTTCGCGCCTTCACCCCCGTTCGCGCCTTCACCGGAGGGCGGCGCCTCTCATCTCTGCCGCCTATTACCGGCGTTCGGACGCCGGGATGCAAGGCAAAAAGGGAGGCTTACGGCCGTGCTGGAGGCGGGGCGGCAACGAAGGCCGCGACGTCCTTCGCCGCCAGGGTTTCCTGCCCAGGCTTGCCCAGAAAGCCCAGGTCCCGGAACCAGTCGGTGAAACGCACCGGCCAGGTGCCCATCGCGGTGCCGTCACGCCAACTCAGGCCCATGCCGTGATGGCCGCGGGCATAAATATGCATCTCGACGTTCGGAATCCCGGCCTGCAGCATGGCCGTGAAATACTCGGTGGCCCAGACCGCGTGCACCTTGTCGCCCCAGCCGGCACAGGTGATGAAGGACGGTGGCGCATCCTTTGGGATGGACGGCGTGCCGCCCTTGGTGAAGAGCGAGGGACCGGGGTAGATCACTCCGACAAAATCCGGCCGCGACGAGATGCCGGCCAGCGGGTCAGCGGGCGCATCGTTCCTGGAGTCGAACTCCGGATACTGAATCGCCGTTGCCATCGCCAGCTCGGCACCGGCCGAAAAACCCATGACCCCGATCTTGTGCGGATCAATGCGCCAATCACGGGCGTGGGCGCGCACCAGACGGATGGCCTGCTGGGCGTCATAAACCTCGTCGGTCCTGGGATCATAGCCATCGCGACGCAGGCGCGAGCGCAGAATGATGGCGTTGATGCCGTAGTTGAAGAAATAGGGCACCGGATCAGCCCCTTCGAGCCCAACCACCAGCGTATTGTGGCCGCCGCCGGGGATCAGAATGATCGCCGCGCCCGTGTTTGCCGCCTGCGGGACCAGGTGCACTTCGATTGACGGATTGTGGATGTTGACAATGCGCGAGACGCGGCCGGGCACGTCGGGGTCGGGTGTGTATTCCTCCGCCTCATGCAAGCGATCCTTGTGCAGGAACGACGATCCTGGCGGGAACAGCGGCATGACAATACCACCCGGCAGCAGCGCCTGGGGCTGGTAGGCGCCATTGGTTACCGGTCCAGGCTTTGGCACAAACTGAGGCGCGGGGACCGGCGGCAAGGCCGCGCGATCCTGTGCAACCGCAGCCGCGGATAGACCGGAAAGAATGACGAGCGCGAACGCGCCGGCACGAATGTTCATGACCCCTCCCCCATTTATGCCGCGACTGTGAGGTGCGCCGCGGCCAAGGTCAACGCGGATCGGGATAGGTGCAAAGCAGCAATTCAGGACGGCCGCCAGCATCCCCGGCCAAAGTGGTAGAGAGGTACACCGGCAAGCAGGAAAAGGGTCGACAAGATCGCCGCCCTCCCGTCCGACACCAGGAACGCCACAAGCAGCAGACAGTTGAGCAGGACGCTCAGCAGAGCCGGCAGCGGATAAAGCGGCATCTTCCAGGGTCGCGGCAGGTCCGGTTCCCTGCGGCGCAGGCGGATCGCGGCCAATGACAGGGTCAGGAACACCAGCATGATGAAGGGCGCATAAAGATCGAGCAGCACCTCATAGAGCGGGCCTTCGATCAGGCCGGCCAGAGCAATGATCGCCGCCATGGCGACGATTGAAAGCGCCAGCGCGGGCCGGGGCGCGCCGGAGCGCGATACCGCCGCCAGACCTGGAGGCAAAACGCCCTTGCGCGCCATGGCGAAAGTGCAGCGCACGCATTCCATGATCTGGGTGTTCACCAGGGTGGCCACGCAGATGATGGCCAGAATGGTGACGATGATGCCGCCGCGCCCTCCCAGCACGATGGCGGCGGCGTCCGCCGCGGCCAGCTTGGAGGTCGCCAGTAGTCCCATGGGCAGCACGCTCAGAATCGCGGCATTGACCAGCAGATAGAGTCCGGTGACCAGCGCGATCCCCCAAAATGTGGCGCGCGCGACGTTGCGCTCGGGAGCCTCGACCTCTTCTGAAAAATAGACCGCCGCCTGCCAACCGCCATACGCGCCATAAATGGCGCGCATTGCCACCAGCGCCGCGACCCAGGAAAAGGCAGGCGGCGGCGGCGCGGGCGGCGGACCATTGTGGGGAACCAGCAACAATGCGGCCACCAGCAGCACCAGCCCCAGGCCCTTGAGCGCTGTGCCGACATGCTGCGAGGCGCCACCGCTGCGCGCGCCAATCCAGTTGATCGCGCCGCAGGCCACCACCAGGCCGATCGCGACAGCGCCCGCGCCAAGCGCCGTGGCAAATCCCAGCCGGTGAACATATTCCCCGAATGCGACAGCGATGAAGCCGGTCGAGATGACATTCTGGAGCCAGTCGGCCCAGCCCACCAGGAAACCGGTGGCCGGTCCCACCGCGCGCGTCGCCAGTGAAAACGGACCGCCGTCGAGCGGAATGGCGGCACCCAGCTCCACGGTAGGCATGGCATCCAGCATCACATAGAGGCCGCCCAGCGCCCAGGCCAACAGCAGCCACCTTGCATCAGGGAATCCGGAGGCGACCACCCCGGGGTTGCGCATGATGCCGGAGCCGACCACCCCACCGATCACTACCGCCAGGCCGAAGCCCAGGCCGAAGATTCGCAGCAACCGGCCGCCGGAGCCTTCAGCGATGTTCACACACGCACTCTAGCCCCACCATTGTTCACCCGGCGCCAGATGCGCCTTGGCGACGTCGGGATCGATGTCGAAGCCCAGGCCGGGCTTGTCCTCAATGTGGAAATAGCCGTCCTTCCAGTAGGGACCCTCATGCGTCACCAGCGTCGGCCACCAGTCGACCCATTTGGCCAGCTCGTGGATGCGAAAATTCCGCATCGACGCGGCCGCATGCGCCGAAGCCGCCGTGCCCACCGGGCTGGCCGGATTGTGGGCGGCGGTCCAGATGCCATAAAGGTCGGCCAGGTCGGAGACGCGCTTGGCCTCCCACAGGCCGCCCATCTTGGGAATATCCAGATGCACGCCCGCGCAACCCTGATGAATGATGATGTCCTTGAATCCGGCCAGCAGATAAAGATTCTCGCCGGTGCAGATCGGCGTCTTGGTGCCGTGCGCCACCCGCACCATGGTCTCCCAGTTCTCGGCCGGAGTGGGGTCTTCCACCCACATCGGCTTCACATGCTCGACCGCGTCGCAATACTGGATCACCTCGTTGACGGTGTATTTCCAGTGACACTCGATCGCCATGTCGGTGTCCGGCCCGATGGCCGCGCGCACCCGGTCCATGCGGTCCACCAGCCGGGCGATGTCCTTGTTGGTGAGCTGGTTGGTGTAGGGATCGTGGCCGGGCTCCGAGAAGGTGGGGTCGGCGGTCCGCGGCACCGCATCGCCCTGATACTTGAAGGCGGTGAAGCCGTAGGGATTGTTCGCCTTGGCTTCCGCGGCCTGCTCGCCCCAGCTTTTGGGATCCTCGGGATGGCGCTCGGGCGCCTGCAGCGTGCGATAGAACCGTACCTTGTCGCGGAAACGCCCGCCCAGGAGGTCGCACACCGGCACGCCGAGCAGGCGGCCGGCCAGGTCCCATAGCGCGATCTCGATGCCTGAGGAGGCATGCACGGTGACGCCGCCGATGGCGCCATAGCCACCATTGAGGAACAGCACCTTGGTCGCCAGCTTGACCACGTTCAGCGGGTCCTCGCCGACAAGCTGCTCGCGGAAACGGTTGAGCACCATGTCCTTCAGGCCCGGGCCCCAATAGCCCTCGCCGATGCCGTAGACGCCGGCATCGGTCTCGATCTTGATCAGGTTCCAGTCCCAGGTGCCGCGGATGATCATCACCTTGACGTCGGTGATCTTGACCTTGCGCGCCAGCGAGGCCGCGCGCGCCTGGAACGGCAGGGCGAAACAGGAGCCCGTCGCGGCCAGATTCATCAGGATTTGGCGGCGATCCATCATGTCAAAGCTCCGCTATCAATTGCCGGCCGGCTGGTTGACCTGGAAATAGTGGACCTGGCCCTCGCGATTGCGCGGCGTCATCGCCAGGCGGGTGCAGGGGCCGGTGTTGGGGGCGCAGGTGGCGCGGTGCCAGCGCTCGTTGTTGGCCTGGATCACATCGCCGGTTTCGCCATGTACGAGGCCGATCCCGGAGATCAGCACGTCCAGCTTGCCTTCGATCACCACCCAGGCCTCGACCATGTTCTCGTGGAAATGGCCCCAACTGGTGTCCGGCGGCAGCTTGGCCAGGTTGCCCGAACGGATGATGTGGGCCGAGGTATGACCGTCCCAGGCGAAGTCGCGGCTCTTGCCGCCGCCGGCGGCATAGGCGTTGAAATCCAGAGAAGGCTGATTGGGCGCGTCATAGCCTCCGGTGGAGGTGATGCGCGCCTTGATATAACGCCAGCCTTTCACCGGCGTGGGCGTCTCGCTTTCCGGATAACTGGGCATCTGGCCCGCCGGCGTGGAGCGATAGAAGACGGCGGGCGTGGTGCCGGTATTCTCCATGCAATAGGACAGGCGCGGCGCCACGTCGAACAGATAACCCTTGGTGGCGGTAAAGGGCTGCTGGCCATCGATGGTGATTTTCACCTGGCCGCTATAGACCCAGCCGAAGACCCGGTCGTCGGCATAGAACATGCACTTGGTCTTTTCGCCCGGCGCCAGGCTGACATAGTGGCCGTCGAAGTCGCGGGTCAGCAGCACCTGCTGGTCCCAGCTCTGCTGGCCCTGATGCGCCTTCAGCACATCGGCGACATGGACGACCGGCTTGTTGGGGCCGGTATAGGGCGACTCCGGCACTTTCTGCGCCGCCCAGACGATCCGCTCGGGCCCCTTTTCGCCGCCTGCCTGCGCGCTCGCAGGCGTGGTGGCCGATGTCACTGCCAGAACCATACCCATCGCCACCAGGGCGCCCGCCGCTTTCATGCCATTCCCCATCCCGTTTTGCGCGGCAGAGATTGCAGCGGGGCGCAAGACGCGTCAACGTACCGGCGCCGAACGCAAACAGTGGTGGGGAGCCTTCTATGAGCAGATGCAGCATTGCCGTTGCGGCACTTGTGGCGGCGATGGCGGTGGCCATGCCGGCCGACGCCGCGCCACTCTCGGTATGGAAATTCGACAACCTGAAGTCCATCGGCGGGATCGCGCCCAAGGTCGAAGGCCATCCCACCATCATCGACAGCCCGGTCGGCAAGGCCGTGCATTTCAACGGCAAGGATGACGCCCTGTTCTTCCCCGACCGGCCGCTGGTGGGCGCCAGGACCTTCACCATCGAGGCGATCTTCCGTCCCGACGGCGGCGACTTCCAGCAGCGCTGGATGCACATCGCCGAGACCGATCCCAAGACCGGACTGGACGCCAACCCGAGCGGCACCTCCGATCCCAATCCACGTTTCATGTTCGAGATCCGCGTGGTCAAGGACCAGTGGTACCTGGATGCCTTCGTCAATTCCAAGTCCGGCAGCAAGGCGCTGGCTTTTCCCGACAAGCTGCATCCCATCGGGCCCTGGTATGCGGTGGCCCAGACCTATGACGGCAAGACCTATCGCTCCTATGTCAACGGCGTGCTGCAGGGCGAAGGCGATGTCGCCTATACCCCGCAGGGGCCCGGCCACGTGATGGTGGGCGTGCGCATGAACCATGTGAACTGGTTCAAGGGCGCGGTGGCCGAGGCGCGATTCACGCCGCGGGCGCTGAAGCCGGACGAATTCCTGAAAGTGCCGAACTGATATCCAGCAGAGGATATCCGCCGGCGGCGATGGGCGATTTTCAGCCGTGCCGCGGCTGAAACGGGGCTGATTTTTCGCCCCCCTCCCCCATATCCAACAATCCCTGTCCACCATGCCCCGCCGCTCGCATCGCCATCGGCGGCAGCATGGCCGGTCTCGGCGTGGACAGGAAGTGTCTACTGCGCCTTTGTAAAATACATCCCGCCGGGCTGGTCGATGGCAAGCACCAGACCGGTCGGCCTCAGGCCGCCGGTCTTCTTGTCGACGCGGAATTCGGTGATGTTGTTGCCGCCCTGGTTGGCCGACAGCAGATAATTGCCATCGGGCGAGAAACGGATGTTGCGGGGCATCTTGCCGCCCGACGGCACATTGGCGGTGCGCGTCAGATGCCCGGTGGCAAGATCAGCGGCGAAGACGGCGATGCTGTCATGGCCGCGATTGGTGACGTAGACGAAGCGTCCGTCACCCGACACCAGGATCTCGGCGGTGGAATTGCGGCCGGTGAAACCGGGCGGCACCGTGGACAGGGTCTGGATGGATTTCAGATGGCCGCCATCGACGGCAAACACCTCGACCTCGGAATCGGTCTCATGGCAGACATAGAGAAACTTGCCGTTGGGCGACAGCTGCAGGCGGCGGGGGCCCGCACCGGCATGAGTCAGGACATAGGGCGGGTCGAACGGCACGACCGATGGCCTGGCGGCATCAAAGCGGTAACTGTAGACGCGGTCCAGCCCCAGGTCGGTGACGAACATGAACCTGCCGTCGCGGCTGAATTCCACACCGTGCTGCTTGGGGCCTGGCTGCCTGTCGGACAGGGGCTTGCCCGCATGCTTTTCGGTATAGAAGGCGTCGGACAGCCTGCCGTCCGGCAGGATGCGATAGACCGCAAGGGTGCCGGAATTGTAGTTCACCGTCGCCGCCACGCGGCCCGACGGGTCCACCACCACCTGGTTGGGGCTGGCGCCATGGGCCGAGACCTTGTTCAGGAAGGCGAGCGCGCCGGTATGGCGGTCGATGGCGTAGGCGCTGACCGCGCCGTCCTGAAGCCAGTTGACGGTATAGAGGTATTTGCCATTGGGCGTGATCCAGAGGTGCGCCGGCTCGGGCGTCTCAGCGACCAGCCCCAGCGGCGTCATGCGGCCGTCGGCATCGTTGAAGCGCCAGGCATAGATGCCCTTGGACGATCCATCGGTGTAGGTGCCGGAATAGAAAAAATAGTCCGCTGCCTTTGCCGGAAGCGGCAACAGCAGCAGCACCGCCAGGAGCACCCGCCGCATCATTCCACGTCCGCCGCCTGTTTTCGGCCCTGGCGGGTCAGGAAGGCGACCAGGTCGCGGAATTCGTCGGGCGACAGGCGCTTGTCATAGTCGGTGGGCATGATCGAGCCCGGCTTGAAGGTGACGCTGGCCAGGCGGTCACGGTCCATGGAATAGAACTTCCCGTCCAGGCCGATGAACTGGACCGACCAGTGATCCTGGTTGCGCATCACCCCGTCGATGGTGCGCCCGTCCTTTGTCACCACCTGCACCGACTCGTAATCCATCGGCGGAAGCGCCGGCAGGTGCACGCCGCCGTCGCCGAATACGCGATGATCGGCCTTGGTCAGGGCGTTGACGATGGCGGCCGACTTGCGGACCGCGGCGATGTTCGACAGGTCGGGCCCCGTCACCCCGCCCCGCCCGTAGATCATGTGGCAGGCGCCGCACTGGCCCTTGCCCCAGAACACCTGCTCGCCATGCGCCGGATCGCCCGGCAGCGGATTGTCGATCGCGGTGCCGCGCAGCGCGCCGATATAGGCGCCCAACTTGAGAATGTCGTCATTGGACAGACGCGTGCCCCAGGCCGGCATGCCGGTGCCGGGGATGCCGTTTCGCACGATGGCGACGATCTGCTCGATGCTGCGCTGGCCGCGCAGCGCGGTGCCGGCACCGGAAAGCACGATGGCGGGCGCGCGCTCGCCGGCCGTGCCATCGGGCCCGTGGCAGGCGGTGCAGGTACGGTCGTAGGTGGCCTTGCCTTGCGCCACCGCCTGCTGGTTGCCCATGAAGGGATTGGAGGCGGCTTTCGGCTGCGCCAGGGCCGGCGTCGCCGCCAGCATGAGAAGAATGACGATGCGCTTCACCGGGCACCGCCTTTCGCGGCGTCGACCGCTTCATCGTCGGGCAATCCGAAAGCGAAGATGTTGGTCCCCGAGGCGATGGCGAAATATTGCCTGCCGTCCGCCATGTAGGTAATCGGGCTGGCGGTGATGAAATCCCCCGTGTTGAAGTGCCACAGCGCCTCGCCCGTGCGCAGGTCACGCATCGCGACCTGGCCATACTGCTCGGGCGCGAAAAGGAGGCCGCCCGCCGTGTTCATCAAGCCGGGCCCATAATGGTTGGAGCGCACCTCGGTCACGTCCCATATGCGCTTGCCGGTGAGCGGGTCCATGGCACGGACATGGCTGACCCATCTGTGTGCGTCTTCGGGGCTCTCGATATAGCTGGTGCCGGCCCCCGGCGTGGAACTGGCGCGGAAATTGACGCCGCAACCTTCCACCGCATGAAAATAAAGCCAGTGTGTCTGAGGGCTGTAGGTTGCGGACGGCCAGTTGGTGGCGCCCGCCGTGGACGGACAGGTCAGCGTGCCCTTTACGGATGGCTTGGCGCCATCGCCCTTCAGGATCGGCCGGCCCTCCGCCGACAGGCCGGTGGCCCAGTTCATGTCGTCGATGAAGGGGTTGCCGCGCACGAATTTTCCGTTGGTGCGATCGATCAGATAAAAGAAGCCGTTGCGGTCGGCCTGTGCCAGCAATTTGCGCGTCCGGCCCTGATAGTCGGCATCGAACAACACTTTGCTGCCGCTGGCCGCGTCCCAGTCGTGCTGGTCGTGCGGCGTGGTCTGGAAATGCCATTTCGGCTTTCCGGTATCGACATCGAGCGCGATGATGGTGTCGCTGTAGAGATTGTCGCCCTCGCGCACTTCGTTCGAATAGGGTGGATTGGGCTGGCCGGTACCATAGATGATCACATTCTGTTCGGGATCGTAGGAGCCGCTGATCCAGACCGCGCCGCCGCCTTCCTTGGTATTGCCCGACCAGGTCTTGTATTCGGGATCGCCGGGTCTGGGGATGGCGTGCCAGGTCCAGGCATGTTTGCCGGTCCTGGCGTCATACGCCTCGATGAAGCCGTCGGGCTGGTCCAGGATGCCCACGACCACCTTGCCCTTGACGACATAGGGCGGCGCCCCTGACAGCCGCCGGCCCGACGCCGTCGGCACGTCCCACACCACCGCGCCGTTTCTCGCGTCCAGCGCCACCAGATGCGCGTCGGTGGTGGCGACGAAAACCTTGTTGTCCCACACCGAAGTGCCGCGATAGGCCGCGGTGGAGGCCGGCGGACGCTGGTAGCGCCAGATCACGTTGCCGGTCTTCGCATCGATGGCATCGACCCGGTTGAACTGGGCGATGTACATGATGCCGTCCTTGACCACGGGCGTCATCTCCAGCTCGTGGCTGCCGGGGACGTGATAGACCCACTTCACCTGCAGGCGGCGGACATTGCGCGTATTGATCTGGGCGAGCGGCGAATAGCGCTGGGAATTGTAGGTGCCGCCATACACCGTCCAGTCACCCGGTGTCGACGGGCCCGGATCGTTTATCGTCCCCGGAGCGCCGGGCGTCTGGGCCGGCGCAGCCGCCGGTACCGCAAACAGCCCCATCACCAGGAAACTGCCCGCCAGAAGGGCATGCCGGAGCCTCATGACGATCCCCCTTATTTTCGGTCACTAGACCAAAAAACCCGGCACGGGGGAAGATGGCCTTGGCCCGTCGATGTTCTAATATCTTGGTGCCGTTCGCCACGAGGCACCGTTGCACAATCTGGTTTCCGCCTTCATCACCCTGTTCGTGGTACTGGATCCCATCGGACTGGGCCCGATCTTCCTGGGCGTGACCCAGGACATGCCGGAGCCGGTCCGGCGCAAGGTCGGCCGCGATGCCAGCGTCATTGCGTTCGGTGTGCTGGCGGGGTCGGCGCTGTTCGGCGACTGGCTCCTGAGGGCGTTGGGCATCGGGCTCGAGGCTTTTCGCATCGCCGGCGGGCTGCTGCTGTTCGTCATCGCCTTCGAGATGGTGTTCGAGAAGCGGACGGAGCGCAAATCCGGCGACACCGACCTCCAGGGCCGCGCCAATGTCGCCGCCTTTCCCCTGGCCGTCCCGCTGATGGCGGGGCCCGGCGCCATCACAGCCTGCGTGCTGCTGGCGGGCCGCACAGAAGGCGACTGGCTGGCGATGAGCCTTCTGATCGCCATCATCGCGGTCCTGCTGGCAATCTGCTTCCTGGTATTTCTGATGTCCGGCACACTGAAGCGTCTTTTGGGTCCGCGCGGACTGATCATCGCAGGGCGCCTTCTGGGCGTGCTGCTGGCGGCGATGGCGGTCCAGTTCGTGGCGGACGGGGTGCTGGCGCTCGCCAGGCATTAGGGAACGGGCCGGCGCCGCATCGGCTTGCCGCTGATTCCCGCGCCCCATGCGATCAGGCCGGGAAAGCGCCTCAGCATGGCAAGGCTCGCGGCGCGCGATGGACCATGCATGGCCGCCGCGGCGAAAAGCGCGGCGGCATGGATGCGCGGCGAAAACCGCAGCCGCCAGGCGCGCGCATAGCGCCGCCCTGCCTGTTCCATGTCGCCATCGGGGCCCGCCGCGAGCAGTGTTGATGCCAGAAGCGCGGAGCCCTGGATGGCCATGCTGATGCCTTCGGCGATGACGGGATGAGCCTCGCCCGCGCTGTTGCCGGCGAAAAAGATTCCCTGACCGTAGCGCCGGCGGATGCCGGGGCGGACAGGGCCTGCCGCCAGCATGACGCCCTGGGGCGCCGCACCATCCAGCGCCGCGTCGGCGCCGCGTGTCGTCTCGCGGATATGTGCGATCACCGCGTCGGCCGCCTTGCCGCCATAACGGGCGCGCGCCGCCTCCAGCGCTTCGCGCCGGATGCAGCAGGACAGCGACAGCCGCCCGCCATCACTTTCCACCAGCCCGCCATAGCCGCCCGGAAAAGCCAGCAACGGCATCAGGCCGGCCGGAAGACGCGCATTGCCGAAGTGCGCCTTGA
The DNA here is from genome assembly GCA_035761325.1 of Rhizomicrobium sp. Taxonomy (GTDB): domain Bacteria; phylum Pseudomonadota; class Alphaproteobacteria; order Micropepsales; family Micropepsaceae; genus Rhizomicrobium. The sequence continues at coordinate 29,954 of DASTRG010000048.1, forward strand.
AGGCCAGCAGATCCGATGGCGCATGAAGGCGCGGCGGCCGGAAGGCGCCCTTCGCCGACCAGGAGCCGCAGGCCGCGATCACGATGCGTGCATGCTCCATGGCGATCCTTCCGCCGGCCTGCAACGCGCACGCCAGGGATCGGTGCTCGCGAACCACCGACACGAGCTCGCAGGGCTGGCGCAGCTGGGCGCCCGCCGCCACCGCCGCGTCGCGCATGAGGATGTCGAGATGTTCGCGCCCCAGCGCGCGGCCGATCGGCGCCCGGTGCGGCGAAGACAGCATCACCTCGCCGGCATAGACACCGACCTGGCGTACCGGCGGCCCCGCCATGGCGAGAAAACTCTCCGCCACGCCGCAGCTTTCCAGCACCGGCAGACTGGCGGCGGAAATGAACTCGCCGCAGACCTTGCGGCGGGGAAATTGGCTTGTTTCCACCAGCGCCACCCGCCAGCCTCCGGCGGCTAGCAGGCGCGCGGCGGTGGCGCCGGCCGGGCCTGCGCCGATGACCAGCGCGTCAAACATGGCGGGCCGTAAACACGTGACTGAACGGCAGGCCGCGATATTCGCGCAAATGCCAGTTGCCCGGGTCCGGCCAGAGCCGCGATAATTCCCCATCGCTGAAGCCGGCGCGCACGCTTGCCACCGCATCGTGGCGGGTGACGTCATTGCAGCCCAGCAGAAACAGCAGCCGCGCGGCCGCCAGGGCCGAAAGGCCGCGCCGCGGCTCGCACGCGACCAGGGCGCGCGTGTTCCTCGCCGCCAGCGCCAGCAGCCGCGCCAGCGCCGCATCCGTGAAATGATGCAGGAAAAGATTGGCGGTGAAGATATCCGCATCCAGCTCCTGGAGCACATCGAGCGCGTCGCCGGCGACGATCCGGCAGCGCCAGCCCAGGGCTTGCAGGCTTTCGCGCGTCACAGCCGCCACCGAGGGCCGGCGGTCGACGATCGTCACCTCGACCATAGGCCAATGCGGCGCAAGAGGCCGGGCCAGCGACAGCAGAAAGCGCCCATCGCCCGAGCCCAGATCGGCGAGCCGGCGCGGCGGCGGCAATTTGCGCAAAGCGGCCGTCATCACGCCACGCTGGCGCATGAGGACATTGATCAGCACCAGGTCGCGCCGGGACGCAAGGGCGCGCGGGTCGTCCGGCGCCAGCATATCGAGCAATTCCGGAGTCAGGCAGCGCAACTATGCCGCCATGCGGAAGGTCATGGTTTCGGCGACCAGTCCGGGACCGAACGACATGGCGCACCCCGGCGCACCCGCAGGCGCGGCGCGCATCAGCCGGTCCAGCACGAACATCACCGTGCCGGACGACATGTTGCCGAAATCGTGCAGCACCCCTCGCGAGACCTCCAGCGCCGGGGCCGGAAGCTCGAAGGCCTGCTCCACCGCGTCCAGCACGGTTCGACCGCCCGGATGTACCGCCCACAGGCTGATGGCGTCAGGCTCCGCACCGCCCAGGATGGCAGAGCGCGCACCCGTCAGCGCGGTGCGGACCGCGCCGGGAACGCCGCCCGACAACACCATGTCGAAGCCCTGTGCGCGGATATTCCAGCGAATGAGGCCGGCGCTGTCGGGAACAAGGGCGGCGTGAAAGCCGTCGATCAGGATGCCCTGCGGCTGCTGCGTCACCAGCGCCGCGGCGCAGCCGTCGGCAAACAGAAGAAACGAGAGGATTTCTTCCAGGTCGGCGGTCTGGTGCAGGTGCAGGGTGCAGAGTTCGAGATTCACCGTCACCACCCGGGCCTGCGGCTCGGAGCGGACGATATGGCGCGCCAGCTTGAGCGCGTTGATCGCGGCATGGCACCCCATGAAACCCACCATGGTACGCTCCACCTGCGGGCGAAGGCCGCAGCGGCCGATCAGCTCCAGGTCGATGCCCGGGGCGGCGAAACCGGTGCAGCTGGTGACGACGAGGTGGGTAATAGTGGCGGGGTCTTCGTCCTTCAGCAGCGCGGCCACCGCCCGGGCGGCCAGCGCCGGCGCGAACGCCTCGTAAAGGCGCATGCGCGCGGCGGTGTCGGGAAACGCGCCCAGCCGGTAGAAATCATGGGCCTTCATGGCGTCGTCTCCGCCCCGATCCGCCGCATCGAGAACCGAATAGCGGCGCGCGATGCCGCTGCGCGCGGCCATGCGGTTGAATAGCGCCAGCCGGCGGTTGTCGCCGCACAGCATCAGCCTGGCAAAATCCAGGAACTGGCCATGCACCTCATGGGGCGGCACCGCCGTGGCGATGCGGTTTATGAATGCCGGCGTCGTGGGGTCCGGGACCATGACAAATTCTCCCCGCCCCCTTGCCTGGATGATGCCGGTTCCCGTTTCGGCGCGCCGGCGCCGCGCCACGGGCCACCGGCATTCATGCCCGCGCGGGAAAGCCTACCACAGATGCACGCGTTGATCAGGAGCCAGATAATATTTCTGTCCGGCCTTCACGCCAAAGGCATCATACCATTCATTCTGGTTGCGTGTCGGGCCGATGACGCGGAATTCCGCCACCGTATGCTCGTTCGACAGGGTCTGGGTGCGGATGGCGCTTTCGCGCATCTTGGTGCGCCATATCTGGCCGACCGAGAGGAAGAAGCGCTGGTCGCCGGTAAAACCGTCGAGCACCGGCGCCGGCTTGCCGCCCAGCGAGATGTGATAAGCCTTCAGCGCGATGGCCACGCCGGCATTGTCGGCAATGTTCTCGCCCAGCGTATTGGCGCCGATGACGTGCAGGCCGGGCAAGGGCTCGAAAGCGTCATACTGGGCCACCAGCGCCTTGGTGCGCGCGTCGAAGGCGGCGCGGTCCTCCTTGGTCCACCAGTCCTGGAACACGCCATGGCCGTCATACTTGCTGCCCTGGTCGTCGAAGCCATGGCTGATCTCGTGGCCGATCACCATGCCGATGCCGCCGTAATTGACGGCGTCGTCTGCATTGGGATCGAAGAACGGCGCCTGCAGGATCGCGGCCGGAAACACGATTTCGTTGAAGGACGGGTTGTAGTAGGCGTTGATCGTTGACGGCGTCATGCCCCATTCGGACTTGTCC
>DASTRG010000049.1:0-3991 GCA_035761325.1 Rhizomicrobium sp.
GCCCCGGCGCAGCCGGTGCAGCGGCGGACAATAGATGTAGCCGGCGCCCACCCCATCCAGCAGCACGCGCACCCGGACGCCGCGCCTGTGGGCGGCGATCAGCGCGTCGCAGAACTGCCGTCCGGCGGCATCGTTGCGGAAAATATAGGACGCCAGCGCGACGGCATGACGGGCGCCGGCGATCGCATCGAGCATCTGTGGATAGGCCTGGTCGCCGCCTTCCAGCACGACCAGGTCATTGCCGCCGGTCAGCGGTTGCTTCGTCACTTCGGCACTGACTTTTTCCAGGAGGGCGAAAGGGCCGTCCGGGGAGCCCAGGGTCGGGCCCACCCGGGCCGCCCGGCCGGCATTGCGCCGGCGCAGGCGCAGCGCCCGCCTTGTCACCCGGTTTATGCCGAAAAGGTAGTAGAGCAGGGCCCCCAGGATCGGCGAGAACCAGGCCAGCGCGATCCAGCCCAGTGCCGCCCGCACATCGCTCTTTTTGAGCAGCACGTCCACCGTCACGCTGCCCGCCAGGGCAAGGTGGAGCAGCAGGCCCAAAACCTCCATCAGGGTAGGGTCGGAAGAAAGCGCAAACATTTGCCGCATACCGATCTATCATTATGGTAGGAACCGGGCCGGAAACCGGTTGGGTGTTCATCAGTTTACACTAGCAGAGCGCAACCTGAAGCAAATGACGATCATCACTTCCACCTCCGCCATGGCCCAACCTCTCGTGCCCGGCAAGATCCGGGTCGTCAGCTGGAATCTCCTGCGCCGGGTCGGCGCCGGCGTGGAGGATGTCGCCAAACTGGTCCACAGCCACCGCCCCGATCTTCTGTTGCTGCAGGAAGCGACCGAAGAGATCATGGCACTGCCTTCGCTGGTGGGCGGCTATTTCTACCGCCATCCCATGCAGCAGCGTATCTACGGCCTGGCCTGCTGGAGCCCCCATCCGTTTCCCACTTCGACCAGCATCCGCCTGCCGGCGTCGATCCTGCCGGGGCGGGTGCCGCCCCGGCTGGCCCAGATCATCAATTTCCACGACATCACCATCGCCAATGTGCACCTGTCGCACGGCCAGTTTCTCAACCGCTACCAGCTGCGCCACATCATGGAGCAGATGGAAGGACCGGCCGCGATCATCGGCGATTTCAATGCCGTTGGGCCTGTGGGCTTTCATGGCTTCACCGATATCGGGCCGCGCAAGCGCACCCATCGCGCGGGCAACATCGTCGCGCTGCGCCTGGACCGCTGCATCGCGCGCGGCATTGCGTGCGCGGCATCGGAAGTGCTGGACAAGGGGCCATCCGACCATCACCCGCTGGTGCTGGACATGAAAGTGGCCGAGGGCCGCGGCAGCGGGTCCCTGATCGCGTTCTAGCGCCGGCGGCGGGTCAGGCGCGGAAGGTCACTTCCCGGATATGGTGATCGGCATCCATGGGCATCAGGATGCCGGCGCGGGCGGGCATCTCGCGCAAAATGAATTCGGTCAGCCGCTGATAGAACATCAGGAACCGCGCGATCTCGTCGGGGCCCATTACCTTGCGGCCGGTTATGCCCTTGCGCGCGAGCGTGTCGGCCAGTTTGCGCTCCTGCAGGGATCGCCAGCCAAACACCACCTCGAAGCTGGGCGCCTCGAGAAGCGCCAGTATGTCGATGCGCCCGAACAGCGCGGCATAGTCGGTCTTCAGCCGCATGTTCACATAGCGCCGCCAGGTGCCGTCGGCATCCTCATTGCGCTCCAGCGCATTGACCGGCCTGGCCAGTTCCTCATCGGGCTGCGCCACCGCGCCCACGCACCAGCCCTCGAACAGCACCACGTCCACGGGCGCCTTGACGTGCGGCCAGGTCTGCGCGGCGGCGCGGGTATCCTCGGCCTTGTCGAAACGGGGGAGCGGCACCTGGCCCGAACCATGGCCAAGCCTGTCGAGCAGGGACATGCCCAGGGCGGTGTCGTGGGTGCCGGGCACGCCGCGGGTGCGCAAGAGCGGGTGCACCTCGGCGGCGAGGCGTTCGCGTTCGGGCAGGGTCAGGTAGAGGTCATCCAGCGACAGCACGGCCGCGGTCAGCCCCTGGCCCTCCAGCAGCACCTTGAGGAAGGCGGCCATGGTCGACTTGCCCGAGCCCTGACTGCCGCACAGGCCCGCCACGAGGGTCCGGCCCAGGGCGCGGCGGCGGCGCGCGATCTCGTCCGCCACCGGACGATGGATGGTGTCCACCGTCGTGCGGTAGGCCGCCGGCAGAGCCTGGCTTTTGATCAGTGTGTCGATGGCATCCATCTGTTCGCTATTACATGTGCGGCGCGCGCCGGGGAAGGGCGGGCGCCGGGTGTGACGGTTCCGGGTTTGGCGGTTTCATGTGGACGCGCTCAGCCCGCGAAACCGCCGCCGGCGAGATAGGCGATCTCCTCCGGCGTGGAGATGCGTCCCAACACGGCATTGCGGTGGGGAAAGCGGCCGAAGCGGGCGATCAGGTCGGCATGCAGGCGGGCATAGTCCAGCCCCTTGGGGTCGCCGCCGTCGGCGACCAGCTTTTCATACAGCGCGACGGCGCGCGCCTGGGCGGCGGCATTCTCTTCATGCTGGAAGGGCAGGTAGAAGAACTGGCGCAGCTCCGGCGCGAATGGCCGGTCCAGGCCCCTGGCGAGCGCGCGTTCGCAAACCGCGCGGGCCATGGCGTCGGTGGCGAAGGCATGGGCGCTGCCGCGATAGATGTTGCGCGGGAACTGGTCGGTCAGGATCAAAAGGGCCAGCGCGCCAACGCCGTCCGCTTCCCAACCGGCCAGCGCGCCGCGCGCCGCCGCCAGATGGGCGTCGCCGAACTGCTCGGCGATGGCGCGGTCGAAAGCGGCGTCATGGGTGAACCAGCGCGCCGGCCCGGCCGCGCGCCAGAATTCCACCACCTGCGAAGCGGTCATGATTTGTCCATCCCTGATTGCCGCGCGATCAGGCCGGATTTTCCGGGGGCCGGCAATCCCGCAGCCTCAGTGACGCTTGAAATACTGGACTTCGCGCTCGTGCTTCTGCGCGGCCTTGCGGGTGTCGAAGGTGCCCAGGTTGCGGCGCTTGCCGGTCCTCGGGTCCTTCTTGCGCGAATAGAGGCGGTATTTGCCCGATGCCAGCTTGCGGATCATGAAAGGGCAACGCATGGTCGGGGTCTGCCGTTCCGTGGTGATTGCCCGATGCCGCACCCCATGCGCCTTCTGTTTCCGCTTGTGCTGGCGCTGGTGGCGGGCGCCGCCGCGCCCCCGGATCGTCATTTCAAGGAATGCCCGGAGTGCCCCGACATGGTGGGCATTCCCGCCGGCCGCTTCCTGATGGGCAGTCCCGCCGGCGAGCCGGGACGCTTCGACTCCGAAGGGCCGCAGCATCTGGTGACGGTCAAAGCCTTTGCGCTGGCCCAAACGCCGGTGACAAGCGAGTCGTTCCTGGATTTCCTGCGTGCCACCCGCTATCAGCCGCAGCCCTGCAACGAACTGCTGGGGCTTTCCTGGCACCAGCTTGGCCGGGGCATCGCCACCGCCCCTTCCGACCAGGAGCCGCCCAACTGGCCGGCGGTCTGCCTGGATGTGAAGGATGCGCAGGCCTATATCGCCTGGATCAACACCCGGGCCCGCGCCGCCCATCCCGAACTGGCGTCTCGCAAGGACGGGCCCTATCGCCTGCCCAGCGAGGCGGAGTGGGAATATGCCGCCCGTGCCGGCACCAGGACCGCGCGCTGGTGGGGCGATGACATCGGCAAGGGCAACGCGAACTGCAATGGCTGCGGCTCCCGATGGGACAACCGGCTGCTGGCGCCAGTGGGCAGTTTCCCCGCCAATCCCTTCGGCCTGGAGGGCATGCTGGGCAATGCCTGGGAATGGACGGCCGATTGCTGGCACCCCAGTTACGCCGGCGCGCCGACGGACGGCCGGCCCTGGGTCGAGCCGGGCTGTATCAGCCATGTGATCCGGGGCGGGGCGTGGAACAACATCCCCATCTTCATCCGCAGCGCCGCGCGCGTCGGCGCC
>DASTRG010000050.1:0-24158 GCA_035761325.1 Rhizomicrobium sp.
AGCACCCGGGCAAATGTGCCTTGGGGTCCGGCATGCGTGCCCAACAGGGAAAAAGGATCGGCATGGCGGCCGTGGAGCAGATCCTCTACGGCCTGCCGTGGAGGCTTCATATCAGGCTCCAGATGTCCTTGGCGTATTCGCGGATGGCGCGGTCTGAGGAGAACCATCCGACGTGGGCGACGTTATTGATCGCCGCTGCGCGCCAGGCCGGCTTGTCGTTCCAGCGCTGATCGACTTCGCGCTGGGCGCCGGCATAGGCGTCGAAATCGGCAGCCACCATGAACCAGTCATGGTCGAAGATACCGCCAATCAGCCCTGCGTACCGGTTCGGATCATCGGGCGAGAAGACGCCCGATGCAATCGCCGCCAGGGCTTGTGACAATTCGCGCGAGCCTTCGATGATGGCGCGCGGACTGTAGCCATCAGCGCGGTGACGGGCGACATCTTCGGCAGTCAGACCGAAGATTATCATATTTTCGCGGCCCACATGCTCCATGATCTCGATATTTGCGCCGTCGAGCGTGCCGATGGTCAGCGCGCCGTTGAGTGCGAACTTCATATTGCCGGTGCCGGACGCCTCCATGCCCGCAGTGGAAATCTGCTCAGACAGGTCGGCGGCGGGCATGACCTTTTCGGCCAGCGAGACATTGTAATTGGGAAGGAAGGCAACCTTCAGCAGTCCGGCCACGGACGGGTCCGAATTGACGCGCCGCGCAACGTCATTGGCCAGTTTTATGATCATCTTGGCATTATGATAGCTGGGCGCAGCCTTGCCGCCGAACAGCTTGACGCGGGGCGTCCAATCCCGGTCGGGATGGCTGCGAATCTGGTCGTACAGCGCCACCGTCTCGACAATATTCAGGAGCTGGCGTTTGTACTCGTGTATCCGCTTGACCTGGATATCGAACATCGCACTGGGATCCACCACCAGACCCAGTTGCTCCTTCATGTAAGCTGCCAGCGCCACCTTGTTGGCATGCTTGACCGCGGCGAACTTCTCCTGGAAAGCTGCATCGCCGGCGAATTTCGCCAGGTCGGCCAGTTTTTCGGCATCATCAAGAAAGCCCTCGCCGATTGCCTCGCGTATCAGCCCCGTCAGACCGGGATTGCATTCATTCAGCCAGCGGCGCGGGGTAATACCATTGGTCTTGTTGTTGATGCGGTTGGGAAACAGTCTGTGCAGGTCGGCAAATACCGTGTCCTTCATCAACTGGGTGTGCAGCGCGGCAACCCCATTGACACTGTGCGATCCCGCAAAGGCCAGATTGGCCATCCGAACCCGCCGTTCGCCGCCTTCGTCGATCAGCGAGATGGCCGCCACGGCTCCATTGTCCATGCCCGCCTTGCGCGCGGTACGCAGCAATTCACCGTTGATGGCATAGACAAGCTGCGTGTGCCGAGGCAGCAGTCGTTCAAACAGGGGAAGGGGCCAGCTCTCCAGCGCCTCGGGCAGCAGGGTATGATTGGTATACCCGAAGGTGGCGCGGGTAATGTCCCAACTCTCCGCGAAGGCCAGCCGATGATAATCGATCAGCAGCCGCATCATCTCGGCCACTGCCACGGCCGGATGGGTATCATTGAGTTGGATGGCGGCCTTCTGCGGCAGGGTGCGGATGTCGCCGAAATACTGCATATGGCGCCGCAGGATGTCCTGGATCGAGGCACTGGAGAAAAAATATTCCTGCCTGAGGCGCAGTTCCTGGCCGGCGGGCGTGGAGTCGGCGGGATAAAGCACCCGCACCAGCGTCTCGGCCCGGGCTTCACCCGCCAACGCCCCGATATGGTCGCCTGCGTTGAATGCATCCAGCCGAATGGGGTCTAACGCCCGGGCATTCCAGAGCCTGAGTGTGTTGACCCGCCGTCCGCGCCAGCCAACCACGGGCGTGTCTATCGCTTCGGCCCGTACGGCCTCGGCCGGTTGCCAATGGGAGGCGCCGGTCTCGCTGCCAATCACCTCACCACCGAAACCGACCAGGTAAGCGGTTTCGCGCCGTTCGAACTCCCAGGGATTGCCGTGTGCCAGCCAGGTTTCGGGATATTCCAGCTGCCAGCCGTCCTTGATGCGTTGACGGAACATGCCGTTGATATAGCGGATTCCATAGCCGGTAGCCGGCAGATCAAGCGAAGCCAGGCTTTCCATGAAGCACGCCGCCAACCGCCCGAGGCCGCCATTGCCCAGAGCCGCATCCGACTCCAGTTCCTCGATCTCGTCCAGATCGACGCCATACTCCGCCAGCGCCGCGCGCGCCTCTGCCGACAGGCTCAGGTTTGACAGCGCGTCACGCAGAAGCCGCCCGATCAGAAATTCCAAGCTAAGATAATAGACACGCTTGGCGCCTGTCGCCTGCATGGCACGGGTAGAGGTCATCCATTTGTCGATCACCTGATCGCGCGCCGTCAGTATGGTGGCGGCCAGCCAGTCATACGGTTTGGCGGCCCGTTCATCTTTTCCAAGCCGGTGCAGAAGGTTGTCGATCAGGCGCTCTGCGAATGGCCGCAGGGGTGGGGGGTCGGCGGGAGGAGTCATGACGCGCCTGTGACAGTTTTCAGGTAATGGGTTTGCAAAGGCCGGCTCGGTTTGGCAAGCTTAATCCAACGCCACCGGGGGGGCTATGAGGCTTTTGAACTCGCCGGATCGGCCAGACACGAACGTATCAGGCACATATGGCATTGAAGCCCCTTCCCACCCCCTGGTGGCACGGCGCCGTCATCTATCAGATCTACCCGCGCAGCTTCGCCGACAGCAACAATGACGGCGTTGGGGACCTGGCCGGTATCATAGACCGGCTGGAATATGTTGCATCCCTGGGTGTAGATGCCATCTGGCTGTCGCCGTTCTTCGCTTCGCCGATGAAGGATTTTGGCTATGACGTGGCCGATTACCGGGCAGTCGATCCCATTTTCGGCACGATGGAAGACTTCGATGCGCTGCTGGAGCGGGCGCATGCGCTGAGCCTGAAGGTGGTCATCGACCAGGTCTATGCCCACACATCGGATAGGCACAGCTGGTTTCTTGAAAGCCGCGAGGCGCGCGATGGCGCAAAGTGCGACTGGTATGTATGGGCTGACCCCAAAGACGATGGCTCGCCGCCCAACAACTGGCTTTCGGTCTTCTATGGGCCAAGCTGGTCATGGGATGGGCGCCGCGGGCAATATTACTTTCATAATTTCCTTCCCTCGCAACCCAACCTGAATGTGCACAATCCCGCCGTAAGGGAGGCACTGTTCGACACTGCCCGCTTCTGGCTCGATCGCGGAGTGGATGGCTTCCGGCTGGATGCCATCAATTTCGCCATGCACGATCCACTGCTGACCGACAATCCGCCAGTCACCGGGTCCCGGCGGGCTCGCCGGCGCCCATTCGACTTCCAGCATCATATCCACAACCAGTCGCAGCCCGAGCTTATCGGTTTCATAGAGGACCTGGCGCGGGTGGTGCGCGATTTCGGCAACGACCGGTTCACGGTGGCGGAGGTAGGTGGTGAACGGGCGTTGAAGGAAATGAAGGCGTTGACCGCCGGAAGCAACCGCCTGCACACCTCTTATGGATTCGATTTCCTGTCGGCGGCAACGCTCACGCCGGAACTTATCCTGAAAACGGTGGGGAAGTGGAAGCACAAAAAGGGTGAAGGCTGGCCAAGCTGGGCATTCTCCAACCACGACGCGCCACGCGTGGTCAGTCGCTGGGGTGATCTGTCCCGCCAGGACGACTGGGCGCGTCTTCTCCTCGCCCTGCTGATAAGCTTGCGCGGGAATGTCTTTATCTACCAGGGCGAGGAACTGGGCTTGTCCCAGGCCCAGATCCCCTTCGAAAAATTGCGCGACCCGGAAGCCATCGCCAATTGGCCGCTGACACTGGGCCGCGATGGCGCCCGCACCCCTATGCCCTGGAACAACTGGCAGCCGAATGGCGGCTTCTCGGAGGCCGAACCCTGGTTACCGGTTCCGCAGGACCACATCGGGCGCGCCGTGTCGGTCCAGAATGCCGATCCGGATTCCGTGCTGGCCGCGGCACGCCAACTGATAGCGCTCCGGCGCGATGCGCCTGCCCTGCGGCTGGGTGACTTTGTTCCACTTTCTCTGAAGGCCCCGCTTCTCGGATTCGAGCGCGTGTTGGGCAAAGAACGCGTGCGCTGCCTCTTCAACCTGGGCGACACACCCATAAAGATCGCGCGGGAAAAAGGGCGCGTCCTGTTTGCGCGTGGCTCCCACCAGGACCGTCTGGAACCGCTGGGCGTGCGTATTTCAGCTTTCAGCTGATCGACAGCGAAACCCGGCCCAGCACTCCGAAGTCCGCTGCCACGTGATCGCCGCGCGCGATCGGCAGGGGTTTGATGCAGGTGCCAGTAGTGACCACCTCACCGCGCTTCAGTGTCACGCCATGGCGGGACAGTTCATTGGCCAGCCAGGTCAGGGCAATTCTAGGATCGCCCAGAACATTGGCGCCCAAGCCGTCGCCCACATGGCGGCCATTCAGGAAGGCGGGCACGATGTGGGCGGCCAGGTCGAGCGCGCACCAGTCGATTGGTGCCGCCGGCCCCAGCACGAAGCGGTGGGCGCAGGCGTTGTCGGCCACAAGCTGGGCGATTCCCACCGACGCATAAACGCCAAATCGGGAGTCAGGAATCTCGATGCCCGGATGCACGCTGGCCACACATGCCAGAACCTGTTCCTCGCTGTAAGGCTTTTCGCGCGGAGGCAGGTCTTGCTTCATGCGAAAGACGAATTCCGGTTCGGCAACCTTCATCAGGTTGTTGCCCAGGGAACAAACCCCGCCGTCCGGTATTACCCGTTCCTCCAGGATGCGCCCCGCCAACGGTCCGTCCACCCCGATATGGCGCTGGCCAGCGATGCTGGTGGCTGCAATTTTCCAGCCGAACAAGGGCCTTCCGGAATAAGCCTCGATTTCGGCCTGGACACGATACGCTTCGGCTCGATCGGCCGGCGTCAGGTGAGGTGGCAGCGCGGCTATCTGGGTGCCTGCTTGCCAATTCCTGTACAGCAGCGCCTGGGCTTGCCGCATCTGGTCCGGGGTCATGACGATCCCTTAGCAGAGTTCCCGGCCAATCCGAAGGGCAGAAAAAAAGCCCCGCGGGCCGAAACCTGCGGGGCCAGGAAACACGCATGCCCTGGGGGGATATGCGTGATCTCGAAAATTCGCCCGGACATGCTCCGCGCAAAGGCCTTGCCGGGCCTTCGCGCGGACAGCAGCCGATTAATTGTTGATGCGGATGCCGATCTGGTAGAAGCGGCCAATCACGTCATACAGCGTGTTGTTGACTTCGCTGTTGCCCGTGTTCGGCGGGGTGGTGTTGAACGCGTTGTTGACCTTCACATAGAGCTGGGTCGAGTCGGTCCAATTGTAGGTGGCGCCGATGTCCATGTAGAGGACGGCCGGCACATACTGGTAGTTGGTCGTATGCACCTCGTTGGTGTCGGTCGGACAGCCGCTCGAGCATACGATCCACTTGTTGCCGGGGCTGGTGATACCCTTGTCGAGCCACTTGCCGCGCATCACACCATCGGCGAACCAGCGCTCCGTTAGGGTCAGGCCCAGCACGTCGCCCTGCCAGCTCTGCTGGCCGGTGACCTTCCAGGTCAGCACGTTGCCAGTGCTCTGGCTGTAGGTCGAGCTGTTGAAGCCGCCGCCCAATACACCTGCTGCTTCGGTCGCGAACTGACCGGCCTGCAGCGGATCGGAGATGAACTTCATGGTGTGGTTGGCCAGGATGCGCGCCACGAAGTCGCCGGGCACGTCCCAGTCCTGCAGGTCGAACTGATAGCTGGCTTCGATGTCGAAACCATCCGTCAGCAGGCCGGCCGAGTTGAAGGGAACGCCCGTGATCGACAGCACCTGGTTGGGATCGCCCACCAGACCCTGGTTGCCCACGGCCGTGGTCTGCGGCTGGCCGTTCTTGGTCTGGATGAACTGCTGCGAGCAGTAGGCGGAAATGCCCTGGAAGCACAAGGTTTCAACCGTTCCCGGACCGGAAGACGTGATAATACCCTTCACGATGATGCGGTAGTAGTCGAACGAGGCCTGGAAGCCCGGCAGGAAGTCGGGCTGATAGACCACGCCGATCTGGGTGGTCTGGCCCTTTTCCGGCTTCAGGAGCGGATTGCCCGCGTTCGTCTCACCCATGACCTGGTTTGAAGTGCAGTTCGGGTCAGCAAAGAGATTGCAGAACCCACCATTCTTGGTCTGGCGCGGCAGGAACAGGTCGGCCAGGTTCGGCGCGCGAACGTCACGCGACTGCAGGGTGCGCAGGCGCACGCCGGGGATCGGCGTATCCCAGGTCAGACCCACCTTCCAGGCGACGATGTCGCCGGCGGTGGAGTAGCGCTCGAAGCGGCCGGCCAAGTCGAGATCGGCCTTGCCCCATGTCGAGTCATTGATCAGCGGAATGCCGAACTCGGCGAACACTTCGTTCACATGATAGTTGCCTTCGCCGCCGGTATAGTTGCCGGCATTCCAGTTGCCCGGATTGACGTGACCGGTGGCGCCGCCCGAGGCCTGGCAGTCGATCGACGGATCGGTGCAGGGATAGAGCGCGTTGGCTGGGCTGCTGGAGGTGATACCGCCCGAATAAGGGTCGGCCCACTGTGCGAAAGCTTCTTCACGATAGTCGTAGCCGAAAGCCACCGAGATATCGCCGGCCCAGTTCTTGACTGGGCTGGTGTTGAAGTTGAGTCCGAAGGCTTCCTGGCGCATCCACTGGCGCATTTCGGGGCCGCCGACCTTGGCGCCATGCGCCTGGTTGTCGATGTAGGCAATGGCGGCGGGGCTGGGCATGGAGGTGCCAAAGGGATTGAACGGCACGCAGCCATTGGCCCGGGCGGCCGGATCGCGGCAGACGATCGAGCCGTCGGCCAGCTGGATGGCGTCCATCGCCAGGTTGAAGCGATTCTTCAGCGGCATATTCAGGATATGGAACGCCGTATTGTTCTCACCGTGCTGGAAGTAGCTGTCCCAGGTGAAGTCGGTGTCGAACACGTTGAAGGCGCCGTCGCCGCCGACCACATAGCGGCGCATGTCACGCTGCATGTTGACGATCTGGTCCAGGTTCATGTTGCCGTTGGTGGTGGTGATCGAGAAGCCCTGCATTGGAGCGCCCGTTGCCGTCTGCGTTCCGTTGGCGATCTGCGTGGCGGTCACGCCGTTGAACGCCGCGGCGGCGTAGGCCGTGTTACAGGCCGCGATGGTGTCGGCGTAGCTCAGGCCGATGCCGAACATGCCGGACTGGGGCAGGAAGGCGTTATCGCACTTGATGCCGATATTGCCTTTGTTGGAATTGCCCTGCGCCGGGATGTTCTGGGTGCGCACGTTCGAGATGTTGATCGTGGCATAGACCTCGGTGTTGTCGGTCAGATCATAGGAGACACGGCCATAGAAAGTACCGCGCTGGATCGGATCGATCAGAGAATGGGTGAATTGGCGCGCAGTCTGGTCGCCCGGATCGGCCGCTGTGCCAAGGCAGGTCGAGCCGATGGCGCCCGAGACCTTGCCCGATGAGGCAAAGCCGCCATTGCCCAGCGGCGTACAGCCGCCGGCATAGTCGAACTGTGCCGCCTGGCCGTTGGCGCCGAAGATGGTGCCCTGCTTGGGACCGGAGTTCACCATTACATAGGGATAGTTGTTGATGTCCTGTGCCAGATCGCCATAGATATAGCGTGGGCCGGTATAGCCGGCAGGAACACCGGAAAGGCCCGCACCGCTGCTGTTCAACGAATAGCCGGGCGTGCCGATCTGCGAGAAGAACTGGCGGCCGCCCGGATAGATCACCGGACCAAACTGGTTGTAGGAAACCGGAATGCGCGGCTGGACACCGGCGGCGGTGTGGTACTCCACGGCGCCCTCGATGTGCAGACGACCACCCATGAGGCTGGTGCCCGCGGCGGCCTGAAGCACAGCAGTGGCATCGTCACCGAAGGTCGACAGACCAGCGGAGGCGTTGAACTTGAAGCCCTCGAAGCGCTTGTCCGTGACGAAGTTCACCACACCGGCGACCGCGTCAGAGCCCCACGAGGCCGAAGCGCCACCCGTCACCACGTCGACGCGCTGGATCAGCAGCTGCGGCATCTGGCTGACGTCGACCGCGCCGTTCGGGTTGGCCGGCACGACGCGCTGGCTGTCCATCAGGACCAGGGTACGGATGATGCCCAGGCCGCGCAGGTTCAAGCCCGACAGGCCCTGAAGACCGGTGGTGGTCGAGCCGGTGTTGTAGGTCACGCCCGAGGAGCCTTCCAGGGCGGGAAGCTGGGTCACCGCCTCGAAGATGTTGGGCTGGGCCTGCTTTTCGAGGTCCGCGGCGCTCATCACCGTGGTGGGCGTGGGCGCATCGAAACCAGCATTCTGCAGACGGGTCGAAGACACGATCACCTGCTCGACGGCGGGAGCTTGGCCCTGTGCCATCGCAGCACCGGCACTGAGCGCCAGCATGGCCACGCCGCCTGCAAGGCGCGCGCGTGTCGTCGTCAATCCGTGCATCATAGATAGTCCCCCTAAAGAATGTTGTACTGGTTTGGCCCAGCTTGGGTCGGAAACTGGCACCCGGGGGAAAGGGAACCTATATAGACTTTGGTATAATGGCGGCTTTGCCGCACAACAGTGATGCGCGCCAGTCACAGTCCATCCGCGCTTACAAT
Organism: Rhizomicrobium sp.; assembly: GCA_035761325.1. Classification (GTDB taxonomy): domain Bacteria; phylum Pseudomonadota; class Alphaproteobacteria; order Micropepsales; family Micropepsaceae; genus Rhizomicrobium. The sequence continues at coordinate 8,647 of DASTRG010000050.1, forward strand.
ATACTTTGGCGTATATTTATGCTGGCGCCTTGGCGCGAAATCGGCACAATCGACCTCGCGAATGCATTCCTTCAGCCTTGAGGTGGGGCCAAGCTGATGAATCTGGCGCTGATCGTGGACGACCATCCTCTGTTCCGGCAGGCGCTGCGCCAAGTGGTCCGGAGCGAATTTCCCAGCATGCGGATTGCGGAGGCGGAAACCCTGGCTGATGCGCGCCAGGTCCTGGATGACAATGACGATGTTGCGTTCGTTACGCTGGATATGCGACTGCCCGATTGCGACGGCTTCACCGGTTTGATGCAGATGCGCAGCCACTTCGCCCATATTCCCACCGTCATCGTTTCAACCAACAGCGGCGAGACGACGATCCAACGGGCCATGACGCTGGGGGCGGCCGGCTATATTCCAAAATGTTCCAGTCGCGATGACATCGCGGCGGCGCTGCACGCCGTGATGAGGGGCGAGGTTTGGACGCCGCCCCAGGAACCCGCCAACCAGAATGCCGCGGAGAGCGAAAGAGCGCGCTGCATAGCTTCGCTTTCGCCCGCCCAGTTGCGCATTCTGATGGGACTTTGTCAGGGGCTGCGCAACAAGCAGATCGCTTTCCAGATGGGTGTGACGGAAAATACAGTGAAGGCCTATGTGACCGCCATGTATCGGCGACTGGGCGTGAGCAGCCGGACCGAGGCATTGATTTTGGCGCGCCAGATTTTCAGCGAAGAGGCAATGTCCTAGGCATGGCCTGTACGGCGCGGGTCAAAAACGCGCGCAGAACCGTAGGTGCGGCCGGTTTGCGGATCACCTCGATGCCCAGCCTGGCAGCCCGTTCCATCGCCGCGTCGTGGGGTGCGGCCGCCAGCAAGGCATGAATGGGCGCACTATCGAACAGGACCTCGATCAGGTCCAGGCCGTTACCGTCCTCGGCCAGTTCATAGTCGGCGAGGATCGCATCCCATGGCCCTTCGAGAGCACAGGCCTCGCTCATCGATTTGGCGGCGGACACCTGCGCGCCCCAGCGGCTGAAGATCGCCACCAATCCTTCCAGAACACCAGGATCGTTATCCACACACAGGATGCGAAAGCCCTCTGGCAGGGCGCCCGCAACGCGCGCGGTGCCAAGGGGCCGGGTGGGAATTGTGCTGGCCATTGTCACGGCAAAGATGCTGCCCACACCGGGCTTGGACCGCACCGACAAGTGGTGACCCAAAATGCGGCAGATACGCTGGGCGATGGAAAGGCCAAGGCCGGTGCCGGGACGGCCTTGATCCTCCGGTGCCAGGCGCGAAAATTCCTCGAAGATACGGCCCATGGCATCCTCCGGAATGCCGGGACCGCTGTCCCACACTTCGATGCGAAGTCCCATCGGATCGGTCCGACAGCCCACCACCACGCTGCCGGCGGCCGTGTAGCGAATGGCATTGACCACCATGTTTTGCACGACGGAACGAAGCAGATCCCGCTCCGATAAAGCAAAGCGCGCGGTCGGCACCACCCTCAGGGTCAACTTCTTGGCCTCGGCCATCGGGCCCAGTTGACGCTCCAAATCGACCAGCAGCGCGCCAACGTCCACCGGACTGCCGGACGGCTTCTTACCGCCCACTTCATAGTGGGAAAGGTTAAGCAGCGCCCTCAGCAGCCTGTCGGCAGTTGCGATGGAGGATTCGGCGTTTGCCATTAGAGCGCGGCTGCTATCATCCCTGCAGGAATCCACGGCCGTAGCGATAAAAAGGCGGGCAGCCTGAAGCGGTTGCAGCAGGTCGTGGCTGGCGGCGGCCAGGAATCGCGCCTGCGAAAGGGCCGCGCGTTCGGCGAACTCCTTGGCCGATGCCAGTTCGTTGATGGCAGCCGCCAGTTCGCGCCGGCTCGAGGCCAAGCGTTCTTCCAGCTGCTCGTTGGCCTGGGTCAGCGCCCGCGTCGCCATGTGCTGGCCGGTAACGTCGCTGTAGGTCATCACATATCGACCGTTGGACAGCGGGGTCGCGATGACCTTGATCACGGTCCCGTCATGGATTTCCCGCTCGGCGATATAAGCTTGTTTGTGCCGGATGGGCGCCACACGCCGTTCAATGAGGTCGCGAATCTCCGCTTCGCTGGCGCCGGCCGGCGCCAGAAATCGAACGACGTCTCCGACCGGCATGCCCACCCGCAGAAAGCCCGGCGGAAAGCGAAACAGTTCGACAAAGCGGGAATTCCACGCCACCAAGGAAAGTGCCGAGTCGATCACATTGATACCCTGATCGACATTTTCGAGCGCGGAAAAAAGCAACTCGCGGCTGAAGCGCACGGCACGGGCCGCACCATCCAGAACGCGCAGCACGTCCTTTCTCGATTCAGCATGTGCGGGCAGGACGTTGCCTGGCGCGGTATCCCCCATGACCGCCCCCGGAGCTGGGTGATTTCTGTTCTGAATGAAACGGTAACATCGCGGTCCGGGGCGGTAAATGCAAAATGCATGCGGCGGCGCAACGGCGCGGACCATATATGTATGATGGTTATTCGCCGGCGCGATTGTTAGCGCAATCATTTCCGTCGCGCGACGACTTTCAATGATGAAGCCATGAAAAAGCGGCCCCGCCTTACGCGCGCGAGCGAAACAAATGTCAGCAATCTTTTTTGCAATGCCGCGCGACGATCAGCCGTCGCTCGCTTCGAAACCAGAATTAAGTATCTGCAGGCATCAGCCCGCCGGCCAACGCGGCGATCAGATGCGCTCCAGCCGCTCGGTCGCGTCGCCAAACGCATCCCGCTCGATGCCGTATCGGTCCATCAGCGACAGGTACAGACTGCACATTTTGCGCTTGTCCTCCTCCTCGTTCAGATAGCTCAGGCTGCGCCCGGTTTGCAGAGTGCCGCCCAGACCACCTGCCAGCACCAAGGGCAAGCGGAAATTGTCGTGCTTGCGACCGATCCACATGTTGGAAAGGAACATCAGGCAGGAGTGATCCAGTACCGAACCGTCGCCTTCCCTCATGCCATCCAGCTTCGTGGCCAGATAGGCAAATTGCTCCACATGGAAGCGCGAGATCTTCTCGTAATCGTCAGAATTGTTGTTATGAGAAGCGGCGTGGTGGCCATCCTTCACATTCAGGAAGGGATAGTACATTGCGGACAGGTCGCGGCTGATAATCAGCGACGCGACCTTGGTCTTGTTGGTTTGGAAGGCGATGGCGATGATATCGCACATCAGCTTGGCATGCTCACGCAGGTCTTCAGGCAAGCCGCTGGCGGGCCGCTGCATCGCTGCCAGCGGCTTGTTGCCGGCCTTGTCGGCGGCGTCATTCATCCCCTTGCGCGTCACCTCGACGCGCTTTTCCACTTCGCGCACGCTGGTGAGATATTCGTCCAGTTTTCCCCGATCCACGGCGCTGATCCTGGTAGAGAGGTTCTTGGCCTGGTCTTTGACCCGATCCAGTACCGACAGGTTCAGAAGGCTGCCGCGATTGTCGAACAGGCTGTCCCAGGCCAACGCCGGATAGACTTCCACCGGAACCGGGGAGTCAGGCGTCTGCCACGAGAGGTGAGAGCTGTAGGCCAAGCTGAAGTTTGTCTCGTGATAGCCGGTCATGGGCTGCTCGCAGGCCAGCACCAGCGATGTCTGGGGCGAATCCTGGCCGATCTGGCTGGCAATGACCTGGTCCACGCTCACTCCAGAATGAATAATTGCACCCTTGGTAATGGGCATGCCCGACAGAAGGCTTCCGGTCTGGCCGGGGTGGATGCCTTCGTTCGTCAGGGTCTTTACATAGAGACCATCGATCACATTGATCTTCTGCTTCAGCGGCTCCAGCGGCATCAGCGTCTTGCTGAGCTTCATGTCCGCGCCTTGGCCTTCGGCGCTCCAATGATCCTCATTGACGCCGCAGCCCAGGAACATCACGGCAAAGCGCTTCGGGAAATCCGCCGCGCTAGGCGCGTCGGCCATCGCATTGACCGATTCCAACCAGGGCAGCGCCATCGTACAGCCGGCGCCGCGCAGCACAGCGCGGCGGGAAAAGGCGCGAGAGATAAAGGGAGAGCGCGGGTTGGTCATGGCTAATCCGCCTTTCTGAAGCTTGCCTTGATAAGGGGAGACGGGGTCTGAGACTTTGTGCTGTCCGCCTTGGGCGTGTTCTGCGCCGTTCCTTCCACGGTCACGCGCCGTTCCAGGAATTGGGGGCTTTGCACGATCGTCTCGATCAATGCGCTGAACCGGTAGCCATCGGCGGCGAGATTTGCCTTCATCTTCTCCACCAGCTCGTCATCCGACATCTCCAGCGAACGATTGAGGGCGAAGGCCAGAAGCTTGCGGCAAAGATTATCGACGAAATTGTCCTGCCGGCTGGAGCGGATGAAATTCTTCAGCCCTGCAACACCCACCGCCTCGACTCCGCCGGGGAACACCGCGGAGGCATCGATCGGGCGGCCGGCCAGGTCCTTGTCGCGCTTGGCGCCCACCGGGCCATAACCTTCAAATACCAGCCCAAAGGAATCGAACCGCTCGTGGCACGACGCGCAGAACGGATTCTTGTGATGCTGGGCGAGCATTTCGCGGATCGGCGCGTCTGTCTTGGATTCGTCGCTGGGCAACTCGGGCACTACCGGCGGCGGAGGCGGCACGCGAATGCCCAGAACCTTCTGCACGACCCAGTTTCCGCGCTTGACGGGGCTGGTGCGCAGGCCTGGCGAGTTGGCCGTCATGAACACCGCCATGGGAAGAATGCCGCCCCGGCCATATTGGGTGGCGTTATCGACTTTCACCCAGTGGCTGCTGGGGCCGGACACATCGGGCATGCCATAATGGCGCGCCAGCGGCGGGTTGACGAAAGTGTAATTACCGTAGAGCAGATCCAGCACCGAGCCGTCACGCGCAATGATGTCGTCCATGTAGTGGATCGGTTCCTGGAACATCGCTTCGCGCAGGTCATCGTCAAAGGTGGGAAAGCGCTGACGGTCAACCGAATTGTTGCTCTCGAACTGGCGGAAGACCAGCCAGTTACCGGTGAACTCGGTCGCCAGCCCCGACATGCGCTTGTCCTTGAGCATGCGACGCGTCTGCTCCAGCAGCACCTTGGGTTGGGACAGGTCTGCCCTGGCAGCGTGGTCCAGAAGCTCCTTATCAGGCATGGAAGACCACAAGAAATAACTTAACCGGCTGGCCAGACTATATTGAGATAGCGGCACCGCCGTGTAGGCCTTGCCGGCCGCCGGCTTCGCCTTGCTGTCCGCCGCCGACTGAAGATCAAATCGGTACAGGAAATCCGGCGACATCAGCACGCTGACGATGCAATCCCGCAATGCGTCTTCGTGGCCAAGCTGGTTCTTGTCTCGCAATGTCCGGTAATAGGCCAGAAGGTCTTTCTTTTCGCCCTCCGTCATCGGACGGCGATAGGCGCGCTGGGCAAAGTCCAGCATCGCCTGAATCTGCTTGGGTTCCGCGGCCTTGCGTTCCTGTTCGACATGGCGCAACACGCCGTCGATGCGCGCGAAATTATAGCGGATGGCCTCGGCGGCATCCTTGCTGGCATTTGGATCAGCGGCGGCCCTGGCCAGATATTTGTCGCGCAAACCCATAATCACCGCTGTATCGGTTATTTTGTTGTGTTCGGGCCGCGGCGAGCCGGATTCGTCGCCATTCCCGTCCACTTCGCCACTCTGGTTGAAATAATATTGGGTCCAGGTGTTGGCGGTCTGGTCTGCAACGAAGTCAAACTCGTCCCACAACCGGTTCAACCGGTCCTGGCCTCTTTTGTCCAGAATCAGCTGCATCAGAGCGGTATCGTCGCGGTAATAGCCGCCGCTGTTGTGGTAGCCGGCGCTGAGCAGACGACCCTGGTCGACCGAATTGTCGGGCCAATAGCGGCCCCGCTCGCGCACATAGAAGGTGTCGGGAAAGACGTCGGCGAAGCGGGCGAACGCAGCCACATAACGCGCCTTCTGGCCCGCGGGATAGACCAGGTCGGCATCGGTCGCCTGGGCATTGGCCATCATGATCGCCCAGCGCGGCGAGGCGTCTGCATGCAGCGGCGGGAATTTCGGCACCGTCTGCAGCGCGGGCGCGGGAACATTGTCGGCGCGCAGCGCGGCCGGATCACTCTGGCGGTGCGAGGCGGCATATTCCTTCAGGCGCCAATTATGCAGGGGCTGCGATTGGCCAGGCAGACCTTCCACGTGGGGCGCGGCGAATTGCATTGCGGTATGGCTGCGGATTTTCACGACGAATTCGCGCATCTGCAAACAGTCGGCCCGCAGTTGGGCCTCCTGCCACTGGGGCGGCTGCCCGGAAGGCACAGGCAGCGCATTCCACATTGCCTGCAGTTTGGCGATCGGGCCGACGGCGTCCTTGTCGTTCAGGATTGCCCACACTTTGGGCAGATATTTGGGGCTGATTTTTTGCTGTGCTGCGATCTGGGCCAGGCTGGCCTTGGGCTGGCCAAGTTGGGCGCTATAGCGGAAGCGCCAGGCGGCTTGAAAGTAATCCGCAAAATCGGTCGGTTGGGATTCATAAAAGCCGATAATGTTTTGGATCGCGTACTTCTCGCGGTCCGTCTCCGCCAGCATGGCGTGAGGAGCGAAATCGATACCGTCCGGCGTGAGCACCAGATTGTCCGCGACCTGGCGGGCAGCTTGCAAATACTTGTTGAGCAGCGCCGGCGACATGGTCAGCGACTCGCCCGAATTGTCAAAACCGGCGGTGTTGGCAGGATCGATCGGGAACTGCCGGGCGACCTGCAAATCCTGGCCGGTCAGATCGCGGATGGTGTAATCATATTCGGCATTGGATAGCCGGCGCGCCAATACCAAGCCTGGATCTCCGCCATGGGCCCTGATTTCGCCCGCCTCCACCCCATGGACAAACGCAATGATCTTGTCGATCTCCGCCTGCGACGGCTGGGGCATGCGCTTGGGCGGCATTTCATGGGCGCTCAGGCGATGGGCCAGAAGTTGCCAGCGCGGGAAATCGGCCTTTACCTGGTCTAGCGATGTGTAGCCCTTGAGGTTGAACTGGCCGGTAGGCATGGGACCGCCATGGCAGCCGGCGCAGTACTTGCCGACGAAAGGCTGAACCGTGTCGTGGAACTGCTGGTCCAGGCTGGCGACGTCGGGCGTCGGTGCGGGCGCGGCGACGAGGGAATCGGCGGCGAACACGGAGGTGGCGGCGCAGGCCAATAGCGTGAAAAGCAACGGTCTCATGGCAACTCTTTGTTCTTGTTAGCTGTTCCTGTCCGCGATCGCCGGCACGACGCAGCTTTCCCCCTCGTGCCCTAAAACCTCCGGCCACGATTGCCACAAACTAGTCCGAATTGGCGGAGGCTGCAAAATTTCATTGTCCGGATAGAGCGCGGTTCGGTAGCTTGCGAGCCGGTAACGCTAACACGACGCACTTGCACAAAAGAAAAACCCCGCATCTCGCGATGCGGGGTTGATCGTCAGACGGAGCGAACCGCTATTCCTTCGCTTCGAAATTGTGAAGAATCGGCGGACGCGGATTGATCGGGACGCGGGTCGACCAAGGCGCGCTTGGGTCGTTGCCCGCACGATGCCAGCGGCCGGCGGCCGCGGTGATGATGTCGCCCGGCTCGGTGTGGAAATAGGGCACGCCCTCGATCTTGATGCCGATGGAGCCTTCCATGACGATCCAGAACTCGGTCATGCCGATATGGAAGTGGCCCTTCTCGGTATCGGGCGGTACTTCCTTCTGAGCAGGACCGCGCAGGATGTTCGAGGTGAAGTGGTCATCCCACACGAACTTGCCGCCATAGCGCTTGTCCGTGCCGTAGAACTCCTTCATGTAGTCGACGTAGATCGGATTGGAGTCTTTCTCCTTCGCCGGGCCGGGGGATTCGGTGACCTTCACATAGGTCATACCCTTGACCGGATCGGGCGTCTCGCTGGCCGGGTAGATCGGCTCCGAGCCGTTCTGGCGCACCTCAAAGCGCACCGCCGGCGTGGAACCCACGTTTTCCAGCGTATAGAGATGACGGAAGGGCACATTGACCATGAAGCCCTTGGTGGCGACGAAGGGTTCATAGCCCTCGATCGAAACCTTTATCGAGCCGTCATAGACGACAAAGATGATCCGATCATCAGGCCACATCTTCAGCTTGGTCTTGGTGCCCGGCGCGATCGAGATGTAATCGGCAACCTGGTCCTTGTTGCGCACGATGGGCTGCACCCAGTTCGCCTGGCCCTTGTGGGCGGCCAGGATTTCCGAGATCTTCCAGTGCGGCTTGTTGGGCGCAACATAGGGCGTCATGGTGCTGGGCTTGGGCGCCCAATAAGTACCGTCCATTTTGTTGGCGGTGACGGGATTGTCTTCCTTACCCAGGAATTGAGCAGACGCCGCGCAAGGCAGCGTCAGCGCCACCGCAGCGGTAGCGAGATACTTGAGGGCCTTCATTGGATTTCCTTTTTGTCTCCCGGCCAACCGAAAGATGGCCTGGACGAAACTTCTAGGCCATCAATCGTTAACCTGACAAGCGACGGGGCGCCGCAGAATTTCTGCTGCGGCGCAATAATTTATGCGACAGCAGCGGAACTCTTGTGCGGAAAACCGTTCCAGCGATTTTCACCAGGTATTGCAGCGGGTGAAGGGATCGTATGCAGCTGGGGAAGCTCGATTGAACCAAGCCCGCTCAATGACTTACGTGCAAAACTTTATCATTTCGGCGCCAATCCCACCAAACGGTTACGAAGGAAGCGCAAAACTTTTCGCTCACCCGCCCTTCTGCCCAACGCCCATTTTGCTAGCATGACGCCCGGGCATTTGGGGACATCGGGCATGGCAATCACAGCTGATGCATCTGACCGGATTGCATTTGCAAAGGACCGCCTATCGGGCGCTACGCGCACCAATGTGATCGACCGATGGATTTATGTGTTCACCGCGGCAAGCTTCATCGCCATCGTGCTGGCGGGCTTCGTGCCTAACTCCTTCGCCAAGGTGGCCGCCATCAACGCGGGTCATCGCCCACCTTTCCCGCTGGTTTTGCATGTCCACGCCGTTCTCATGGGAAGCTTTCTTCTGTTGCTGCTCGGGCAAACTATCCTTGTGGCAACCGGTCGGCGCGCGTGGCATATGCAACTCGGCGTCGCAGCGATGGTCCTGGTGCCCGTGATCGTAATCACCGGATTCATTCTTGTGCCGACCATTTATCACTCGTTCTGGAATGCCGCCCAGGCAGCGCCGCCGCCGGCCCGGCAACAGTTGCGGGGCGTCTTGCCCATTCTGGACAACATCCTGCTGGTGCAAATCCGCGCCGGGATTCTCTTCTCAATCTATATGTGGATTGCGCTGTGGTCGCGGACCCGCGATCCGGGACTGCACAAGCGCATGATCCTGCTGGCGGTCACGGCGGTGCTTGGGGCTGCGATTGACCGCATCGACTGGCTGCCCTCAACCATGCCAGGCAGCCCGTTGGCGATGGATGTTTTTACCCTCCTCGCCTTTTGCCCAATGTTGATTTGGGATCTGGTACGCAACCGTGGCATTCACCGCGCCTATCTGGTTTGGGCGGGCTTCTATTTGCCGGTTAGCGCGGTGGTTTATGCCATCTGGGATACTCCCCTCTGGCACGCCACCGCCCACAACATCATGGGCGTCTGACATCGAGGCACCGGCTTGCGCCCGCTATAGCGGAGTTATCTGCTGACCGACCGATGCTAGATTTCCAGAATCGCCAAAGCTGAGAGCCCAGCCGCCTCGCATCGACTTCCGAGCGTGATCGTCAATATCGAACCGCAAAATAGCGCCGCAAAACCGTTCTAAAGAATCCGAACTAAGTATTGGAGCGGGTGAAGGGGTGAGGAGCGGCGCGCCGAAGGCGCGTGAGCATGTCCAGCGGACATGCGAGAGCGACGAACGCCGCGAGCTTAAGCGAGCGGCGGGGCCGGCGGCTCAACAACCTTAATCTTATTTGCAGAAAGTTTGGAGCGGGTGAAGGGAATCGAACCCTCGTATGCAGCTTGGGAAGCTGCCGTTCTACCATTGAACTACACCCGCACCAGGTGGTGCGTATATCATGCGGGCGGCGTTTCCGCCCGGCCCTGCGCTTACGCTCCGGGCGTTCGGCGCTCAAATCGGTCCACTGGACCGATTTGTCCGGTGAAGCCGGACCACGCCTCACCCATTGAACTACACCCGCACCAGGTGGTGCGATACACCCGCGGGGCGCGCTTCCTAGCATGCCGCCCCGGCGTGGCGAAAGAGCGTCCGTCAGGCGGGATCCAGCCCCAGGATAAGGCGGTTGTGACTGCGGTCCGCCTTGCCGCCAGCGAAATCGTCAAAGGCATGCGCGGCACGCTTGATCATGTGCGCCTTGATGAAGGGTGCTCCTTCCCGCGCCCCCTGCTCCGGGTCCTTCAGCGCACACTCCCATTCCAGCACTGCCCAGCCACCATAATTGTACTGGGTGAATTTCGAGAAAATCGCGGTGAAGTCGATCTGGCCGTCGCCCAGCGAGCGGAAGCGGCCTGGCCGGTCCACCCAATCCTGATAGCCGCCATAGACGCCGGATCGGCCTGTGGGGCGGAATTCGGCGTCCTTCACATGAAAAGCCTTGATGCGGTCATGGTAGAAATCAATGAATTCGAGATAATCCAACTGCTGCAGCACGAAGTGGCTGGGGTCATACAGAATGTTGGCGCGCGGATGATTCTTCACCTTGTCGAGAAATCGCTCAAAGGTGACGCCGTCGTGCAGGTCCTCGCCCGGGTGGATCTCGAAACAGGCATCCACGCCATGCTCGTCGAACACGTTCAGGATCGGTATCCAGCGCCGCGCCAGTTCGGTAAATCCTTCTTCCACCAGCCCCTTGGGCCGCTGCGGCCAGGGATAGACGGTCTGCCACAGCAGGGCGCCGGAAAATGTGGCATGCGCGGTGCAACCCATGCGTCGGCTCGCCTTCGCCGCCATCTTCACCTGATCCACCGCCCAGGCCTGGCGTGCCTCGCGGTTGTGGCGCATCTGCTGCGGCGCGAACACATCGAACAGTTCGTCATAGGCGGGATGGCAGGCGACAAGCTGGCCCTGAAGGTGGCTTGAAAGCTCGGTTACTTCCAACCCGGCGGCATTGCAGATGCCCTTGATCTCGTCGGCATAGGTTTGGCTTTCCGCCGCCTTTTCCAGGTCGATCAGCCGGTGGTCCCAGGTCGGAATCTGCACGCCCTTGTAGCCGAGATCAGCGGCCCATTTGCAGATTGCGGGCAGGCTGTTGAAGGGCGCAGTGTCACCTGCGAACTGGGCCAGGAAAATGCCGGGGCCTTTCATTGCATCCTCGCTTTACAGGGTGTCCAGCTCGATCCACGCCGCGCCTGCGTCGCTGGACTTTTTCGCGGCATGAATGAATTTCGTCGCAGTAATTGCATCGTCCAGCGTCGCATAACCCGGGGCGCCTTCGGCGCGCTTTCCCGTCAGCACTTCCTGGCCGAACGCGTGATAAATGTTGGCGAAGGCTTCCAGATAACCTTCGGGATGGCCGCCAGGCGTGCGCTGAATGGCGCGGATGTCCGGCGCCAGATAGGCGCGGTTGCCGCCGGCGTGCCAGATCTCGTCCGGCCGGTCGCGGCGGCCCACCCGCAGGCTGTTGGGTTCTTCCTGCCGCCAATGCAGACCCAGCTCATCACAATAGACGCTGATCGCCAGGTCATTGGCGTCGCCGACGCAGACCTGGCTGCAAACCAGCATCCCCTTGGCGCCGCCTTCCAGCCGCAAAAGGGCCGAGGCGTCATCGTCCAGCGCGCGGCCCGGCAAGGAACCCAGATCCGCACACAGGCTTTTGACGCGCTGGCCCGTAACGAACTCCACCAGGTTGAAGGCGTGGGAGCCGATGTCGCCGATCGCGCCGCCTTCGCCCGACCGCTTGGGATCGGTGCGCCAGGCAGCCTGTTTGTTGCCCTCCAGGTCGGCGGCGCGCGACAGCCAGTCCTGCGTGTATTTCACCATCACCCGGCGCACCGCGCCCGCGCCCGCCACCAGGTCGCGCGCCTGCTTGACCAGCGGATAGCCGGTATAAGTGTGAGTGATGGCGATGCGCCGGCCGGTGCGCACGGCGGCGTCGGCTATGGCGCGCGCCGCATCCAGCGTATCGGCCACCGGCTTGTCGCAGATCACATCGAAGCCCGCTTCCATCGCCGCGATGGCCACCGGGGCGTGCAGGAAGTTCGGTGTCACGATGGATACCACCTGAATGCGCTGGTCGGCCGGCAGCGCTGCCTCTGTTGCCAGCATCTCCTGCCAGCTGTCATAGCCGCGCGCGACACCGATCTCGGCGGCCGAGCGGCGCGCCTTGTCGGGCGTAGAGCTGAAAGCACCCGCCGTCAGCGCCCAGTTGCCGGCGATGCCCGCCGCGGTGCGGTGCACGGCGCCAATGAAGGCGCCCTCGCCGCCGCCCACCATGCCGTAACGAACCTTTGTGCTCACAGCTTCCTCAGCCACAGATTGCGGTAATGCACTTCATTGTTGTGGGCCTGCAGCATCAAGGGACCGGGGCCGTGCGCGACATATTTGGGAATGCCCCGATATTCAGTCGGCCCTTGCAGATAGACATTGTTCTGTACAAGGACGCCGTTCAGAAACACCGTCATGCGCGCCGGCTCGGCGAGGGTGCCGTCCTGATAGAAACGCGGCGCCATGAAAATGATATCATAGGCCTGCCATTCCGGCGCGGGCTTCAGCGCATTCACCAGCGGTGCATACTGCTTGTATATCGATCCGGCCTCCCCGTTCACATAGGTCTTGTTATCCAGCGTATCGAGCACCTGCACTTCATAAAGCCCATCCAGGAAGATGCCGCTATTGCCCCGGTCCTGCCCCTTGCGGTCTGACGGCAGCACCGGCACGCGCCATTCCACATGCAGTTGCACGTCACCAAATTTCTCCCGGGTCTGGATCGAGCCGGCCTTGGGCGCGACCACGAATTCGCCATTGCCTACGGTCCACTCGGCAGGGCCTCCATTGACGCTCTCCCAATTTGACAGGTCGTGGCCGTCGAACAGAACGATGGCGTCCGAGGGTGGCTGGCCGATGGTGGCCGCGGGCGTAACCTTGGGGGGCACCGGCGACCAAACCTCAGTCAGTTCCGGCTTTACATTCGGGTTGTTCACCTGGGCAACAGCCATGGCCGGGACCAGCAGGAAAAGCGCAAGAAACCTCTTCATCGTGGATCGGACTCCCGGACAGGTCTAATCTTGATATTGCGGTACCAGATTTCAGCGAATTCGGCCTGGAAGAGTATCTTGCCCTCGGTCAGCGGCACCCAGCGGTCGCCGGTCCATTTCTTCATGCCCGTGACGCGCATGTCCGGATGGCCATTGACCAGATAGACGGCGCTATCGCCACGCACCACGACGTCGACGCTGTTCCAGCCCGGATGCTCCAGGTTGGCGGCGTGGCGGACGCGAACATATTTGTCGTGGTCGCCGAATGTCCGCTTCTGCCCGTCGGGCGCATAGGCGGGCTGGCCGTCCTGCAAAGGGTCGGGGTTTGGACGTTGGGCGGCATCCTTCACCGTCACATCGGCGCGGGACGATATCAGCCACAGGTCGGCGACATCCTTGTCTTCGATCTGGCATTCGATGCCGTGCGGCCAGCTGTTCGGCGCGTCCTTGTAGATATGGAAAACCAGCCCGGCATCCTTCAGCCGGTTCATGCGCGGAGCGAATTTTTTATCGCCCCATTTATATTCGATATGCAGGACATAGTCCTTATAGCTGTTGCGAGTCTGGAAATAGGCCGAGGGCTGGGGGGTTCCGGCGGCCTGGCCGGGATAGGTGTGAACAGTGCCGTCTTTCACTTCAAACATGGCGGCCGCCGGGCGGCCATCCACCGGCTTTGAGGAATAAGCGATGTCAAAGTTGGAAAGATCGCGGCCGTTGAACAGCGCCGTCCATCCGTCGTCCGCCGCGCCGGCCGGGGAGGCCAGAAGGCATCCGGCCAGAAGCAGGAGTACGGCGCGCCCTTCCATCACTCCTCCCGAAAACGGACGTTTTTCCTGATCGGATGCGACTATATAACAGGCAGCTACAAGGACAATAATCGAGGGCAGGCATGGCGCAGAAACTTCTGGTCTATCAATCCCTGTGGGCGATGGAACGGCGCCGGCCCGACGGCGAGGAATGGGCGCTGGATGAAAAACTGGCCATGATCCGGGATGCCGGCTTCGATGGCTGCGGCGTACGCTTCATCGATCCCGCCTATGCCCGCCAGGTGACGGACTTCCTGCGCCAGCATGGCATGAGCTGGCAGGCGCAATGCTATCCGCGTTCGGTCGATGACCTCAAGCCCGTGCTGGCGCTGGTGCGGGAGCTGGGCGCCGATCACCTCAACCTGCAGGCGGACGTGCGGCCTTACACACTGGAGGAATGCGTTCCCTACATCAACGGCTGGCGCGGGATGGCGGCGGATGCTGGCGTGGAGCTGCACATCGAGACCCACCGCGACCGCATGACCACGGACCTGTTCTTCACCCTGCACTTGCTGGACCGCTTTCCCGACCTGCGCTTCACCGCCGACCTGTCGCACTATGTGGTGGGCCGCGAATTCGCCTGGCCGATCGACGATACCAATCACGGTCTGATCCACCGCATCCTGGACAACAGTTGGGGCATCCATGGCCGCGTTGCCAGCCGTGAGCAGATCCAGGTTCAACTGAACTTCCCGCAGCACAGGGACTGGGTCGACCTGTTCATGGGCTGGTGGGAGTACGGCATCCGCTCATGGAAGAAACGCGCCGGGCCGGATGCGACACTGACCTTCCTGTGCGAGCTGGGACCTTCGCCCTATGCCATTACCGGCGCCGACGGGTATGAACTTTCGGACCGCTGGCAGGAGGCGCTGCAGATGAAGGACATGATCCGCACCCTATGGCGCCGGATTGAGCACGAGGACTGAGGCGGGCTTTTCCGCTTCCTGCCCGTCCTCCACATCGTCGGCGCCGATGTCGGCGTTGTATGTTTCCGGCCCGCACCACACCGCAAAGGCGGTGATCAGCGACAGGAGGATGGCATAACCGGCCACGCCCCAGGGCGCGCCAGCCATCAGGCTGACCAACACCGCGGCGATGAAAGGCGATGGCCCGCCGGCGATGATCGAGCCCAGCTCGCGCGCGAAAGCAAAGCCGGAATAGCGCAAGCGCGGACCGAACAGCTCGGCGAAGTAGACCGCTTGCGGCCCGAACATCGCACCCGATCCGATGCCCATCTCGACCATGAAGGCGAGATAGATCAGCAGCGGCTCGCGCGTGCCCACCAGAAGGAAAAAGGGAAATGCCACCGCCGCCGAGAACAGGGCGCCGAAGATATAGACCGGGCGCCGTCCGATGCGGTCCGAAAGCCATGCGAAGAACACCAGCCCGCAGACCAGCGCGACATTTCCCAGGATCACGCCGGTGATCGCGACCTCGCGCGACATGCCCAGGTTGGTGATGACATAGGAAAGGCCGAACACCGGATAGAGATAGCCGAGCGCATTCTCGGCCAGGCGCGCGCCCACCACCACGAAGAAGTTGCGCGGACTGCGGCGTATCGCCTCCAGGGCC
>DASTRG010000051.1:0-7188 GCA_035761325.1 Rhizomicrobium sp.
GAGCCAGGTGACCGTGCGTTACGAGAATGGCAAGCCGGTGGAGGCGACCCAGATCGTGCTCTCCACCCAGCACATGGACGAGAACCAGACCTCCAGCCATATCCGCCAGATCGTCGAGCCCTATATCCGCCAGGCCCTGCCAAAGGAGTGGATCACGCCCAAGACCGTCTGGCACATCAATCCCACCGGCGCCTTTGTCATCGGCGGGCCGGACGGCGACTGCGGCCTGACGGGGCGCAAGATCATCGTCGATACCTACGGCGGCGCGGCTCCGCATGGCGGCGGCGCATTCTCGGGCAAGGACTCCACCAAGGTGGACCGTTCCGCCGCCTATGCCGCGCGCTATCTGGCCAAGAACGTCGTGGCCGCAGACCTGGCCGACCGCTGCACCATCCAGATCGCCTATGCCATCGGCGTGGCCGAGCCCCTGAGTGTCTATGTCGACACGCACGGCACCGGCAAGGTCGATGAGGCCAGGCTCGAGCTGGTGCTGCCCCAGGTGATGAACCTGAAGCCGCGCGGCATCCGCGAGCATCTGAATCTCAATCGTCCGATCTTCGCGCGTACATCCGCTTACGGTCACTTCGGCCGCGAGCCGGACGCCGATGGCGGCTTCTCCTGGGAGAAGACCGATTTGGCGGACGCGATCAAGAACGCGCTCTGATTTTCTAACCCCCTCTGTCGCAGCTCGATCGGCTCCGCCGACACAGCGCTGCGTTCGCACGCTGTCGCTACTCACTCTCCCCCTTCCTGGCGCTTGCGCGCCGAAGGGGGAGGGGTTCAGAAAAGCAATCGCAAAGCTACCAGCAGCAGCACGCAGGCCAGCACGGTGCGCAGTACCCGCTCGGGCACGCGCGGGGCGATGCTGCTGGCCAGCATGATGCCGGGCACCGAACCCAGCAGCAGCGATGCCAGCATGCCGAAATCCGTCTGGCCCATCGCCACATGGCCCGCCCCCGCGATCAGGGTAAGCGGCACCGCATGGGCGATGTCGGAGCCGATGACGCGGGACACTTCGTGGCGCGGATAAAGCAGCAGCAGCGCGGTTGCGCCCAGCGCGCCAGCCCCCACCGAGGACAGCGTGACGAGCGCGCCCAGGCAAGCGCCCATCGCGATGGTCAGAAGATGGACGGTGCGCGTCCCCAGCGCCGCGACGCGCGTGGCATAACGGTTCAGGATCTGGCGCCGGAACAGGATGGCGATGGCGGTGGCGGCCAAGGCGATGCCAAGCGTGCGTGTGACGAATGCACTGGCGGCGCCGGCGCCCAGCCAGGACAGGCCCAGAAGGCATAGCGCGGCGGCGGGCAGGCTGCCCAAAGCCAGCCGCCCCACCAGCGGCCAGTCGATGTTGTGGTGGATGTTGTGGGCCCAGGTTCCCGCCGTCTTGGTACCACAGGCATAGAGAAGGTCGGTGCCGACTGCGGTGCCCGGATGCACGCCGAACAGAAAGATCAACACCGGGGTCATCAGGGAGCCGCCGCCGACCCCGGTCAGCCCGACAATGAAGCCCACCCCAAAGCCCGAGACGGCGAAAAGCGGATTCAGGAATTCGGACATGACGCCCCCTCGGCGTGGACGAGGTAAATTCCTCTCATAGTCTATAAAGTCAATAGAGAAAGGCTGCAGAAGGCGCATGGCTGCCCAGTTGCCAAGTCCGCCGGCATCCGCGACAAGCCTCGCCCCATGACTCATGCCCAGCCGCAGCCCGAACGCCGCCGCCGCCAGCTTTATGGCCGCCGCAAGGGGCCCAGGCTGTCCGCCCGCCAGGCGGGGCTGCGCCAGACCCTGCTCGGCGAGCTGACCTGGAAAATGGGAGACGATCCCTTCTCCCAATTTCCGGACACCGTTCGGGACCTTTGGCTGGAGGTGGGATTTGGTGCCGGGGAGCACCTGGTCTGGCAGGCCCGGCACCATCCAAATGTCGGTCTTATCGGGGCCGAGCCCTACGAGATGGGAATGGCCAAGCTACTGACAAAGCTGGAAGAACATCCGCTGAACAACGTTCGGCTATACGAAGGCGACGGCCGCGAGATCGTCGAGAGCCTGCCCGACGGCTGCCTCTCGCGCTTCTTCCTGCTGTTTCCCGATCCCTGGCCCAAGACCCGTCACCACAAGCGGCGCTTCCTGCAGATGGAGATGCTGGATCTTCTCGCGCGAAAGCTGGCCATCGGCGCGGAACTTCGCTTCGCCACCGACGACCGCACCTATCTGCCCTGGGCGCTGGAGCGGCTGATGGCCCATCCGGCCTTTAAGTGGACGGCGAGCGGGCCGTCGGACTGGAAAAGCCGCCCGGCCGACTGGCCGCCAACCCGCTACGAAACCAAGGCAATCAAGGGCCCGCCCACATTTCTGCGTTTTGTGCGGCGGGCGAATTGACCGCCTTGATGCGAGGGCTTTGCTTTTCCCGGGCACGCCACAGGAGTACAATTCTGTCATGAAGTTTATACTGGGCCGCCGCAGGGACGATGACGACGAGTGTGCCTACGCTTATAGAGTCCGCCCCGCGGATCTGGGCATCGTGCTGGTGGCCATGGTGATCACCTTCGGCTTCGTCTATCTGCTCCTGACGCCCCAGAACTGGGGCGCGATCGACCGGGCGATGGCGCCGGACCCGCCCAAGCCCCAGGTGCACAAGCCCCAGGTGCAAAACAGGGGCGAGACCCCCATGATCCTTTTCGACGCCCGCAAAAAATAGCCGGGCCGCCACCCCCGGAAGGGGCGGCTTGAAATCGGGCCGGCCGAAGCGTACATAGCGGGTCATCCCCGACAACAAGAAACGGTTGTGTGGCAGTCCGCAAAGGGCCGCCGCGGGGGAAAGGCTTTTGTCCTGGCAAAGGGAAACATGGTCGTTCAGGCCGCCACGCATCTGGAACCGGTCTTCGAGCCCGTCATCGAAAAGGCGGGCTTCAGACTAGTGCGCCTGCGCATGATGGGCGGCGCCAGCCGCACCTTGCAGGTGATGGCCGAACGCCCCGACGGCAGCATGGACGTGGAAGGCTGCGCCCAGCTCTCCCACGCGATCCTGGATTTCATCGAACGGGAAGACCCGATCGAGGGCGAGTACGAGATCGAAGTCTCTTCGCCGGGCATCGACCGGCCGCTGACGAGGCTGATCGATTTCACCCGCTGGTCCGGGCACGAGGCCAGGATCGAACTGCATGCCGCGGTTCCCACGCCCGCCGGCGAAAGGAAACGCTTCCGCGCCCTTTTGATGGGCACCGACGGGCAGGATGTCCTGATCCGCTCCGACAATTCCGATATCCGTTTTCCCTTTCGTGCCATCGCCAATGCCAAATTGGTCCTGACCGACAAGCTCATCAACGAAGATCTCAAGGGCCGCAAGAAACCGGCCCATCCACCAGGAGAAGACTGACATGGCCACCACCGTAGCCGCCAACCGGCTCGAACTGCTGCAGATCGCCGACGCCGTTGCGCGCGACAAATCCATCGACAAGCAGGTGGTGCTGACCGCGATGGAAGAGGCGATGCAGCGCGCCGCCAAGGCTCATTACGGCGCCGAAAACGACATCAAGGTCGATATCGACCCCAAGACCGGCGAAACCCACGTTTCGCGCTATCTGCACGTCGTGGAGATGGTCGAGAACGACAAGACCGAGATTTCGCTCGCCGATGCGCGCCGCCGCAATCCGGACGCCCAGATCGGCGACATCATCGCCGAAACCCTGCCGCCGGTCGATTTCAACCGCGTCAACGCACAGAACGCCAAGCAGGTCATCGTGCAAAAGGTGCGCGACGCCGAGCGCGAGCGCCAGTATGACGAATACAAGGACCGCATCGGCGAAGTGGTGCATGGCGTGGTCAAGCGCAGCGAGTTCGGCTCGGTAGTGGTCGACCTTGGCAAGGCCGAGGGCGTGGTGCGCCGCGACGAGATGATCCCGCGCGAGTCGTTCCGCCCCGGCGATCGCATTCGCGCCTATATCTACGACGTTCGCCGCGAAGCGCGCGGACCTCAGATTTTTTTGTCGCGCAGCCATCCCCAGTTCATGGTGCGCCTGTTCGCCCAGGAAGTACCGGAGATCTATGATGGCGTGATCGAGATAAGGGCGGTGGCCCGCGATCCGGGCAGCCGCGCCAAGATCGCCGTGATCAGCAAGGACAGCAGTATCGATCCGGTCGGCGCCTGCGTCGGCATGCGCGGCGTGCGCGTGCAGGCCGTGGTGCAGGAACTGCAGGGCGAGCGTATCGACATCATTCCCTGGAATCCCGATCCGGCCACCTTCATCGTCAACGCGCTCGCGCCCGCCGAAGTCACCAAGGTGGTGCTCGATGAGGACACCCATCGCGTCGAAGTGGTGGTTCCCGATGAGCAGCTCTCGCTTGGCATCGGCCGCCGCGGCCAGAATGTGCGCCTGGCCAGCCAGCTGACCGGCTGGCAGATCGACATCCTGACGGAAGCCGAGGAATCGGAGCGCCGCCAGAAGGAGTTCGTCACCCGCACCGAACTGTTCATGAACTCGCTGGATGTGGACGAGACCGTGGCGCAGCTGCTGGCGTCGGAGGGATTCGCGACCATCGAGGATGTCGCCTATGTCGAACTGGCGGAACTGGCCCAGATCGAAGCCTTTGACGAGGAAACCGCCCAGGAACTGCAGAGCCGCGCCCTGGAATTCATCGAGGCCCGGAACAAGGAACTGGACGACAAGCGCCTGGCGCTGGGCGTCGAGGACCAGGTGCTGGAAGTGCCGGGCGTTACCGCCGCCATGGCGGTCGCACTGGGCGAACACGATATCAAGTCGCTGGAAGACCTCGCCGGCTGTGCCGGCGACGACCTGATCGGCTATTACGAAACCGGCAAGGACGCCAATGGCAAGCCGGGCGAGCGTGTGCGCGTGCCCGGTTTGCTGGAGGGTTTCAATCTCTCGTCCGATGACGCCAACGCCATCGTGATGGCCGCGCGCGTCAAGGCCGGCTGGGTGGAGCCGGAACCGGAAATGGAAGAAGAAGCCGTTGAAGGCGAGGAGACCGGCCAGGCCTGATGGGAACGGCGGCGCACAAAATGGATCGCCACGAAGCGATGGAGCGGGAAAGACGCGACATCGTGTCGGGTGAAGTCATGCCCGAACAGCGCCTGATCCGCTTTGTCGCCGATCCCGATGGGCATGTCGTACCTGATGTCGCCGCCAAGCTGCCCGGACGCGGAATGTGGGTCGAAGCCTCGGCGGGCGCAATTCTCAGGGCGGTGCAGAAGAAGCTCTTCTCACGCGCGGCCAGGCGGCAGGTCACCGCGCCCGCCGAACTGGCGGAACGAACCGAAAATGCGCTGGTCCAGCGCATGCTGGGCGACCTGGGGCTGGCGCGGCGCTCGGGCGCGCTGGTCCTGGGTTTCGACAATGTGCAGCGGGCGCTGGACGGGCGCACTCCGCCCAAGGTGCTGATCGAGGCGTCCGACGGGGCTGCGGACGGCAAGAGAAAGCTCTATGCCGCGGCCTATCGCCAGCATCTGGGTTGCGCCGTGATCGAATGCCTCACCAGCGCCGAATTGGGCTTGGCGCTTGGACGCGAGAATGTGATACATGCCGCCATCCAGCCGGGTGGCCTGGCCGACAGACTTATCTTCGATGCGGAACGCCTTGCCGGCTTCCGTCCCCAAAAACCCGACCCCGAACCCGGCACGGACCGAAAGCCCGCGAGCGTAAGCGAGCTTAGAGAAAGAAAGTCATGACCGATACCGACGAAACCAAGCGCCCCAAGACGCTGTCGCTGAAGAAGACGGAAACCTCCACCGTCAAGCAGAGCTTCAGCCATGGCCGTACCAAGGCCGTGGTGGTGGAGAAGAAACGCACCGTCGGCGCGCCGCCCGCGCGCACGCCCGCCCGGCCGGCCGCGCCCGCCGCGGAAAAGGCCGCGCCGAAGGCGGCGGAAAAGCCGGCTTCGCCCGCCCCGCGCGGCGTGGTTCTGCGCCAGCTCTCGGAAGAGGAAAAGGCCCGCAGGGCCACCGCTCTGGCAGAGGCCAAGGTCAGCGATGCGGAAGCACGCCGCCATGCCGAGCAGGAAGCCGAGCGCCGCGCCCGCGAGGAGGAACAGCTCGCCGCCGAGCGCCTCGCCGCCGAAAAGCGCAAGGCAGAAGAGGAAGCACGCAAGGCCGCCGACGAGGCCGCCCGCAAGCGCGCCGAGCAGGAAGCCGCCCGCCGCCTGGAAGCGGCCCCCAAGACAGTCGCAGGCGTGGCCGCGGAAGCGCCGCGCCGACGCCTGGAAAATGACGAGGAAGAAGAGAGCGGTGCCAAGAAAGGCCCCGGCAAGCCCGGCGCCGCCAAGGTGCCCGCTTCGCCCAAGAAAGCCGAGGGCGAGCGTCGCCGCGGCAAGCTGACCGTGACCCGCGCGCTGGAAGGCGATGACGAGCGCATGCGCTCGGTTGCCTCCTATCGCCGCCACCTGCAGCGTGTGAACAAGGGCCACCAGGTTCAGGCCGGTCCCGCCGGCCCGCGCGATATCACCATTCCGGAAACCATCACCGTCTCGGACCTCGCCAACCGCATGGCACGCCGCGCCGTCGATGTGATCAAGGTTTTGATGAAGAACGGCATGATGGCGACTCCGGCCGACATCATCGATGCCGATACCGCCGAACTGGTGGCTACCGAATATGGCCATGTGGTCAAGCGCGTCGCCGAAAGCGACGTGCTGGAGGGCCTGGCCGGGGCCGCCGATGAGGATGCATCCCTCAAGCCGCGCCCCCCCGTGGTCACGGTCATGGGCCATGTCGACCACGGCAAGACATCGCTTCTGGATGCGCTGCGCAGGACCGACGTGGCTGCGGGCGAAGCCGGCGGCATTACCCAGCATATCGGCGCCTACCAGGTGGCGCTGAAGTCGGGCCAGAAGATCAGCTTTCTGGACACGCCGGGCCACGCCGCCTTCACGGCGATGCGCGCGCGCGGCGCCAAGGTCACCGACATCGTGATCCTGGTGGTGGCGGCCGATGACGGCGTAATGCCCCAGACGGTCGAGGCCATCGCCCACGCAAAGGCCGCGCATGTGCCGATGATCGTGGCGATCAACAAGATCGACAAGGGTGACGCCAATCCAAACCGCGTCAAGACCGAGCTTTTGCAGCATGAAATCCAGGTAGAGGATATGGGCGGCGATGTGCAGGCCGTCGAGGTATCGGCCATCAAGGGCATCGGCCTGGACAAGCTGGAAGAAGCCATCCTGCTGCAGGCCGAACTG
>DASTRG010000052.1:0-2411 GCA_035761325.1 Rhizomicrobium sp.
GGGCGCGGCCTCGGCCCGGCGCTACCAGATCAGCGAGCTGGTATCGCACGCCTTCACCTTCAGCCTGATCGCCATCATCGTCTTCCTGATCCCGTTGTTCCTGCCCAGCGGCGCGGCAACCACCTATCAGCTGCTCGCCACCGTGCTGTACCTGCTGGCGCCCGTGGAGCAGATGGTGGCGGCGGTGCCGTTCTTCTCCAAGGGCGCGGTGGCGCTGGGCAATATCGGCCATCTGGAGAGAACGCTGTTTGCCGAACTGCCCGACGGCACGGCGCGCGAGGACGCGCCCGCCCTGTTCGACCGTATCGAACTGAGCAATGCCCATTTCGAATTCCGCTCCGATGCAGCGGAGGAGAATTTCGACCTGGGCCCGCTGGACCTGACCTTGAAGCGGGGCGAAATCCTTCTGGTCTGCGGCGGCAACGGCGCGGGCAAGACCACGCTGCTGAAGCTGCTGGCCGGCCTTTACCATCCCGATGCCGGCCAGGTGCTGGTCGACGGTAAGCCGATGGAAGGGGCGCGCCACGCCGGCTATCGCGAACTGTTCGCGGTGATCTTCAGCGATCCCTATCTGATGCGCCGGCTCTATGGCCTTGACGACCTCGACCCCGACACGGTGAAGGCGCTGCTGAAGGAGCTGGAACTGGATCGCAAGACCAGGCTGACGGGACGGCAGTTCACCTCCACCCGCCTGTCGGCGGGCCAGCGCAAACGGCTGGCCTATGCCATCAACCGGCTGCGCGACCGGCAGGTCTATATCTTCGACGAGTTCGCCGCCGACCAGGACCCGCAATTCCGGCACTATTTCTACACCGTGCTGCTGCCCCGGCTGAAGGCGCAGGGCAAGACGGTCGTGGCCGTCACCCATGACGAGCGCTGGTTCGGCGCGGGCGACCGCCTGGTGAAGCTGGACTATGGCCGCATCGTCGCGGTCGAAGCGCCCCAGCCCAGCGCGGAAGCGAAGACCGCCTGAACTATTCGGATGCGCGGATGCGCGCCCGTGCCCGCCAGAAGCGCTGCAGCGCGGTGACGTGCGAGAACACCGCAATCACCGCCAGCGCCACCAGCAGCGGCCCGGGCCAGCCGGGAAATCTCAGGAACGGGTCGAAGATCAGCCCGGCGCACAGGACGATGATGCGTTCCAGCCGCTCCATCAGGTCGGGCCAGGCGGTATTGTCGATGGGAATTTCGACAGCCGTGCGCGCCTTGTTGTAGCTGGTCAGCAGGGAGCCGCAGAGCGCCAGGAAACACAGCGCCCACAGGTCCGTGACGACGGCAATGGCGAAGAAGACCGCGGCCTCCTGGTAGCGGTCGATCACCGCATCGAGATAACCGCCGAACTTGCTGGATTTTCCCGTGCGGCGCGCCACCGCGCCGTCCAGCCCGTCAAAGGCAAAGGACAGGGCCAGTCCCACCCCGAACCAGAAGGGATTGCGGTGCGCCAGGTATGCGCCGCAGTTGGCCAGCACCAGCGCCAGCCCCAGCACCGTCACCTGGTTGGGCGAAAGGCCCGCCGCCACCAGCGGAGTGGCCAGGGCGTTCCATATCCGGTCGGACAAGGCGCGGTTGGTGGAATCCAGCATCGGTCTTTTCCTTGCGCCTTCCTCGCGCCCTAGGAGGGCAAATGCCATTTGCGCAAGCGCGGATAATAACGCGCATAATGGCGAAAGCGGCCCTGGTGCAGCGCCGCGCGCGCCGGATCGGGCACGACGGTCGCGGTGGGCCGCGTCATCGCCGCCGCTGCGGCAAGGTCGGGATACCAGCCGGCCGCCACCGCGGCGGTCATCGCCGCGCCGCGCGTGCCGCACTGGTCCGGCGCTTCCACCCCTTCGACCTCGCGCCCCAGCACATCGGCGAACATCTGTGCCCAGAAGGGACTGCGCGCGCCGCCACCCAGAAGCCGCAGGCGCTGGCCCGCCCGTCCCGACAGGCGGTCGAACGACGCCATTGCCCAGCGCAGGTTCAGGGCCACGCCTTCATAGACGGCGAAGGCCAGCGCCTGCCGTCCGCTTTCGATGGCGATGTTGGCGAAGGCGCCGCGAATGCGCGGATCGTCCACCGGCACGCGCTCGCCCGTCAGCCAGGGAAAGAAGAAGGGCGAGTCGGCGGACGGCGAATGGCCGCGGGCCAGGGCCTCGAACCCCGCGAAATCATCCTCAGCCAATCCAAGCAGGTTCATCGCCCAGCGGATCGAGGCGCCGGCATTTTCCTGGGTGGCGATCAAAAGATAGTCGCTGCCGTCGGCGAAGCTGAGACTGCCGATGCTGGTCGCCGGATCGACGCGGGAGCGCGCGATGCGCGCGGCCAGCCACAGGCTGGTGCCCAGATAAAGATGCAGCGAGCCCTGTGCCGGATTGCCGGCGCTGATCGCCGCCGCCGCCACATCGCCCGCCCCCACCGTCACGGGGGTG
>DASTRG010000053.1:0-5481 GCA_035761325.1 Rhizomicrobium sp.
ACCGATCGTCCTTCCGCCCCCGAATGTCTGCTTCCAGCGCGCTTTTTCCGTCGCATCGGGCACAAGGAAGGTATGGGGAGCCGGAAACCTGTCCAGCGCGCAGCGGAAATGGCGTGGCAGGTTGCCCATCAGCGTCCATGCGTTTGCCCCGCCCACGCTCTTCAGCCAGCCATAATCGGCTTTCCCGTCCACCGCGATCGCGGCTGGACGCACGCATATGCCGGGAAACGAGCGGGCGAACAGCCCGGCCAGCCGCCGCTCGCATTCCAGCACCACGCTGCCGTCTTCGTTCGCGGCGCGCGCCGCAAGATCGGGGATCACGCTGGCAAACAGGATCTGGTCGCCGACGCCCTGTTCCGCGCGCACCAGAAGCCGCTTCTTGCGCAAGGTGTCCCCGGTCCAGGGCGCCATGCCCAGGTCCGCCGCCGGCACCTTGCCGGCAATGCCGGTGCGGGAGGCGTAATCGCGCCACCCCTGTTTCAGTTCGCCCGCCAGAAGGTGCAGCATGGCGCGGTTCAGCCTGATCTGCGGATTTTGGGGATCATGGCGGATGGCCGCATCGTACAGTGTTCGCGCCTCCTCCCATTCGCCCCGATCGCACAGAATATCCGCCAGGTTGGACAGGGCGGGGGCAAATCGGGGGCGGGCCGCCAGCGCGGCCAGATAATGTGTTTCGGCCTTTGTATTGTCGCCCTTCTCGCGAAAAGCCGACCCCAGGGTCAGATTGATTTCGGGACTGTGTGGGGCGCGCGCCAACGCCGGCTCCAAAAGGGCAATGGCGGCATCAAACTGGCCCGACGCCCGCAGCAGGTTGGCCAGATTGACCGTGGCTTCCAGCCGGGCCGGCTCCAGGGCCAGCACCTGACGGAAGAAATGTTCGGCGGGCCCCGCCATGCCCAGTGCGCCGGCCGTGTTGCCCAGCGCAAACAGCACCCTGGTGTCCTTGGGATCCTGGGCCAGCGCCTGCTCAAACTGGCCAATGGCTTCCAGGTGCCGGCCCTGGGACGACAGTTGCAGGCCACGGGCATAAGCGGTGGTGGGCATGGCGCGAACAATTGCGAATTTCGCCTTAAGGCTGCGTTAAGCGTATCGGTGCCGCCTTAGCATCCTTTTAAGGCGCGGGATGCAATGAATCTGCGCATGTCGGGCATAGGCATTTTCGGGCTGGACCCCTCGTCCCTGTTGGGCTTCTACCAGGCCCAGTTGGCATCTTCGCCGACGGCCATCGCCGCTGGCGCAGCCCAGGCTGCGGCTATTGCCGCAAGCCGGAACACGAGCGCCACCGCCGGCGACAATCCGCCCTGGAACACGCCGAACACGAACGATGCGCATCAGGATGCGCAGGTGCTGTCGACCACGGATTTTCTCGATACCTCCAAGGTGCCCCTGAGCGCTGGCGCCACTGCCGACTCCCGGATGGAGCAGGACAACCAGAAGCTCTTTGCCCTCTACAGCGCGGTGAATACCCTGGCCTACCTGGCCAAGATGGCCCAACGCCCCACCGCCACCAGCGGCCAGCTTGCGGGCCTCAACACCCGCTTTCAGGACGGCATGTCCCAGTTGCAGAAGTATCTGGCCGGCACGAGCTTCAACAACTTCAATCTTCAGGCGGCCAAACTGTCGGACCAGGTGACGTCCGCGGCCTCGATTCCCTTCAGTGACTATACCTATCAGACCAAGAAATTCGTCACCAACAGCCATATCGATGATCCGCTTCCCGGCGTCTCCACCTCCGACAGCTTCACCATCGGCATAAAGAAGGGCGGCGTTACCACCAATGTGGCCATCGACTTCAGCCAGGTCCAGGGCCCACTGACGCTGACCAACATCATCAGCTACATAAACGGTCAACTGGCAGCGAACGGATTTTCCACCCGTTTCCAGAAAACGGTGACGGGCGACACGCCCACCAGCTCGGCCAATGCCACCTATGGCATGCAGATCACGCCGGGCGGGGTGGAGCAGGTGACGCTGTCGGCGGCTTCGACGCCCTCACTCTACATGGTGGGCAGTTCGGGCTCCGCTACCGAGACCCAGACCGTCACCAATTCGGCGACATCGGCAACCACGACCTCCGCTGCCGACCAGGCCGGCCGCCTGACCAAGATTTCCGGCCTTTCCGGCACGCCGTCCGGTACATTCAGCGTCAACCAGCAGGCCTCCAGCGGCATTACCAACGCGCAGGCCACCGTGGTGGACGGCAGCGGCAATGTCTATGTCGTCGGCAACGCCACCGGCGATTTCGGCAACCAAATCAACCAGGCCAGCCAGGACGTATACCTCACCAAATACGATTCCGCCGGTAACGTGACGTGGCAAAAGCTTCTGGGCAGCGCCGGCAGCGCCAGCGGTTACGGCCTGGCGCTCGACCCCTCCGGGGGCGTGGTGGTAACGGGCAGTTCGACCGCCGACCTGACGCCCACATCGGTCGCCGACGGCAACAAGGATTCCTTCGTTGCCCGTTACAACACCGATGGCGAGCAGAGCTGGGTCAAGCAGATTCAGACCCTGGCCACCAACCAGTCCAACACTGTCAGCGTCGACGCCAGCGGCAATATCTATATCGGCGGCTCGGTTTCGGGCGGCGTAATTGGCGCAGGCCAGACCGGATCGGGAAGCGCCGACGCCTTTCTGGCGAAATACGATTCCAAGGGCAATCTCCTGGCCGAGAACCAGTTCGGCACCAGCGGCAGTGATTCCGTCGCCGCCACCGCCACCGGCAGCGACGGCAGCCTCTATGTCGCGTCGGTCCAGAACGGCCATGCCATACTGGCGAAATATGCCGGCGGCGACATCACCAGTGCCCCCACCTGGACCCAGGACCTTGGCGATCTTTCAGCAGCGGGCGCGATTGGCGGGCTGGCGGTCTCGGGCGGCCAGGTCTATGTCTCCGGCACCACGACAAACCAGAATCTCACCGCCGGTGGACAGGCGACCATCGCAGCCGCGGCAAGCGGGGGCGTGGACTCCTTCGTCTTCGCCCTGACCGACAATGGCGCCAGCGCGACGGCCGACCACGTCACCTATGTCGGCACGTCCGCCACCGATCAGGGCGGCGCGCTGACCGTGGCGAGTGACGGGACCATCTATCTGGCGGGAAGCACCACCGGCACCTTCGCGGGCCAGACCCGCAACATCCAGAACACCACCAACGCCTTCGTCACCGCCATCAATCCGGACGGCGGCACCTCGTGGACGCGCCAGTATGGCGGGCAGGATGGCATCTCCACCGGAGCCGGCATCGCCATCGATCCCAATGGCTCCAGCGTGCTGGACGCGCTGGGCCTGCCGCGCGGGACGATCAATCTCAACCAGTCGGTGGACCTGACAACCCAGACGACGCTGCGCGCGGGCGACACGTTCCAGATCCAGATCCAGGGCACTGCCGCGCGTACCGCCACCATCACCATCGACCAGGGCGAGACGTTCGATTCGCTGGTCACCAAGATCAATGGTCAGCTGGGCCAGGTCGGCAAGGCATCAATCAATTACACCGGCGGCGCCGAGAACCTGAAACTCCAGGTCAACGCCGGCTACACGATCAACCTGGTGGCGGGCCAGGGCGACTTCGATGCCCTGTCGCGTCTGGGCATTCCCGCGGGCGTCCTCGCCGCGCCGGCCAAGAACGGCACGGGCAGCGACGCCAAATCATCCGATATCACGCCGACCTACGGCCTGGGCTTCTCCGGCACGTTGGACATTTCCACCAAGATGGGCGCCGACCTGGCGCGGTCCCAGCTTCTGACCGTGCTGTCGTCCATCCAGAGCACCTATCAGACCACCAACGCGCCCAAGCCCAGCAACACGGGCCACGCCGGCAATACCAGCGGCACGGCCAGCGCCTACCAGACCTCGCAGCTTGCCAGCTATAATGTGGCGCTGGGCCTGATGAATTCCGATCCCGCAAATGCCGTGGCCAACATCCAGCAGATCATCAATGGCGGCGGATCGGGCGGCAATCCGCTGGCCAGCCTGCTTGGATCGCTGGCGTAAACTCTTTCCGATCGCTCTATCTTGCGCCACGGCCCGCAGGGACGCCCGTGGCGCGCCGGGCGCCGAAATCAGACGACGCGGTTGAAGACCATCGCCCCCGACGATTGGGGCCTGTAGCCGGGGCGCGGCCCATAAACGCGCGTCGGCGCGTTCATCCGGTCAACTTCATTTGCGATGGCGCGGATCATGCCCTCGCTGGCATTCTTCACCCGGGCCAGAAGCCTTGTGTGAAGCTGCAGCACCTCGCGGAACCTGGCCGTAATGGTCAGGAAGCGCATGCGCAGGGTAACCGGCGCGGCCTGTGCGATGCGCAGATCGAAATCCTGGGCCTCGCGGCCATATTGCGCCGTAAGCTTCTGCACTTCCGGGTCCGCGGTTTTGAGGGACGCCACGTTGCCGGCCGTCAGCGCCGCGATGTCGCTTTCCAGTGCCGCGATCAGCCGTTCGGCCATGGCGATCATCCGTTCGATCCTGGGCTCGTCACTGATTTTCGTGTCGTTCATTGCGCGACCTGCTGATGCTTGAGCAGTTCGGCCTGCATGTGCGCGGCCAGGCCGAAGCCGCCCTGGTCGGCGATTCCCTTTGCATACTGGTCGATCATCATGGAGCGGAACATCTCCTCGCCCTGGCCTCCGCCGAACATCCCGTCGGTCTTGATGCCCTCGAACATGCTGCCCAGCAGCTGCGCGATGAACACGCCCTCATATTCCTTGGCGGCGCTGGCGGCCTTGGCGGCGTCCGTCGTCTGGCCGGGCCTGTTCACCGCGCTTTGCTGCGCCAGGAAACCCGCGTTGGAGATTGCCGGGTCCATCAGCCGATCACCTCGATGTCGGCCTGGAGCGCGCCGGCCGCCTTGATCGCCTGCAGAATGGAGATGATGTCGCGCGGTCCGACGCCCAGCGCGTTCAACCCATCCACCAGGTGCTGCAGCGACACGCCGTCATGCATCACCGCCATGCGGTTGCCGCGGCTGTCATCGACCTGGATATTGGTGCGGGGCACGACCTGGGTCGTGCCGGTGTTGGAGAAGGGCGTCGGCTGACTCACCTGGGGCGTTTCGGTGACCTTGATGGTCAGGTTGCCCTGGGCAATCGCCACGGTGGAGATGCGCACATCCGCGCCCATCACGATCACGCCGCTGTTCTCGTCGATGATCACCTTGGCGGGCTGGTCGGGGTCGACCTTGACCTGCTCGATGTCGGTCAGAAGCGACATCACCCCGCCGGGATAGTTGGCCGGCACGGTGAGCTGGACATTGGATGGATCGATGGCCTGGGCGGCGCCGCTGCCCAGATAGGTGTTGACCGCCTTGGCGATGCGGGAGGCAGTGGTCAGGTCCGGATTGTGAAGCGACAGTTTCAAGGTCGACAGGCTCGCCAGCTTGAAGCCGGTGTCCTTTTCCACGATGGCGCCATTGGCAATGCGGCCCGCGGTGGGCACGCCGCGCGTGACGCTGGAGGCCGCGCCCTGGGCTGCAAATCCGCCGAT
>DASTRG010000054.1:0-18985 GCA_035761325.1 Rhizomicrobium sp.
CGAACTTGCCGCCGATCCCGCCGCCGAGGAGCGCGAGCTGGCCGGCATTTACCGCAAGCGCGGCCTGGATCATGACCTGGCGCGCCGGGTGGCGCGCGAACTGATGGCGAAGGATGCGCTCACCGCCCATGCCCGCGACGAACTTGGCATCTCCGAAATCGTCGCCGCCCGTCCGCTGCAGGCAGCCTTTACCTCCGCGCTCACTTTCACCGCGGGCGCGGTTCTGCCGCTGCTGGCGGTGGTGGTCAGTCCGCTCGATCTTGTCGTGCCGGTGGTGACGGTGGCCTCGCTGGTCTATCTGGCGGTCCTGGGCGCGGTCGGCGCGCGCACCGGCGGGGCGGACATCCTCAAGCCCACGTTGCGTGTGACCTTCTGGGGCGCGATCGCCATGGCGGTGACCGCCGGCATCGGCCTTCTGATCGGCAAGGCCGTCTAGGCCGCTCGCGCGCCTTCCGCCAAAAGCATTACGCCCGCTTCCTGGCCGCTTCTGCGAAACGCTCGAAGAGATAATGCGAATCCATCGGCCCGGGTGAGGCTTCGGGATGATACTGCACCCCGAACACGTCCCTGCCCTTCAGCGCGATGCCGCAATTGGTGCCGTCGAACAGCGAGACGTGAGTCTCGGTCACGCCCTCGGGAAGCGTGTCGCGGTCCACGGTGAAGCCGTGGTTCATGGAGACGATCTCGACCTTGCCCGTTTGGAGATCCTTCACCGGATGGTTGGCGCCGTGATGGCCCTGGGACATCTTTTTGGTTTTGGCGCCCATCGCCAGTCCCAGCATCTGATGGCCCAGGCAGATGCCGAACACCGGCACATCGGCGTCGATCAGGCCCTTTATGGTGGGAATGGCATATTCGCCCGTCGCCGCCGGATCGCCCGGCCCGTTGGACAGAAGCACACCATGCGGCCTGGTCCGCAGCACATCCTCCGCCGTGGCGGTGGCGGGCAGGACGGTGATGTCGGCGCCAAGACCCGCCAGCAGCCGCAGAATGTTGCGCTTGACGCCATAGTCGATCACCGCGACGCGGAACGACGGCGCCCCCTCGCGGCCATAGCCCTTGCTCCAGGCCCAGGGCATCTCGTCCCATTTGTACGTCTGGCGTGTGGTGACCTCCCTGGCCAGGTCCAGCCCTTCCAGCCCGCCGAAGCTCTTTACCTGCTCCAGCAGCGCGGCCCGGTCGCGCATGTCGCCATTCACCACCACGCCATGCGGCATGCCTTTTTCGCGGATCAGCGATGTCAGCGCGCGGGTGTCGACGCCCGCCACGCCGGGGATGTTGTGCTTCTTCAGCCAGCGGTCCAGCGTTTCAAGGCTGCGATAATTCGACGGATGCTCGGCATCGGCGCGCACTACCACGCCGCGCACCACCGGGGTCAGGGTCTCGATGTCCTCGCCGTTGGCCCCGACAATACCGATATGGGGGAACGTGAAGGCCACGATCTGCCCGGCATAGGAAGGGTCGGACAGTATTTCCTGGTAACCGGTCATGGCCGTGTTGAAGCAGACCTCGCCTGCCATCGCGCCCGGGGCGCCAAAGCCGGCGCCCTCGAAGAAAGTGCCGTCGGCCAGCATCAAGCCGCCCTTGTTCAGGTTTCCGGGCGCAAACGTGCTGCCCGCGGCGGCGGGTTGAGCAGAAGATGGATTGATCATGGGGAGCCTCGAATTTCCGCGAAAATAGGGATGGGGACCCGGCACGTCAACACACCAGATTTTTCCGACGAATCCAATAAATTCAAGGCGTTGGAATCGGGGCCGGTTTCCCGGTAAGTTCCGGCGGCCACAAGAAAGAGGATCCGATGTCCCTGCGCCAGCAACTGAACGACGCGATGAAGGAGGCGATGAAGGCCAAGGACGCCAAGCGCCTGGCCACCGTGCGCCTGGTGCTGGCGGCGCTGAAGGACAGGGACATCGCCGCGCGCAGCGAAACCAGTCGAGAACTTCTGGGCGACGACGAGATCCTGGGCCTGATGGCCAAGATGATCAAGCAGCGCGAAGAATCGGCGGCTGCCTATGACGCCGGCAAGCGCCCCGAACTGGCGGCCGGTGAACGCGAGGAAATCGCCATCATCCGCTCTTTCATGCCCAAACAGATGGACGAGGCCGAAACCGACGCCGCCATCAAGGCGGTGATCGCCGAGGTAGGCGCATCCTCGATCAAGGACATGGGCAAGGTGATGGCAACGCTGAAGGAGCGCTATGCCGGCCGGATGGATTTCTCCAAGGCCAGCGCTGCTGCCAAGGCGGCGCTCGGCTAGGTGTCCTGAAATTCCGCGTCGGGAATCATCCGCATCAAGGCTTAGGCCGCCTCGCCGCAAGCCCGTTCCATTGCCTCGCCCACCATGGCGGCGACCGTCTGCACTGCCGCGACTTCCCGCTCCGAGATGATCGGCTTGTCCCGCCAATAGGCGCCGATGGCGGCGACCGGGGTCGAAAGCCCCACCGGCGCCATCACCATGCTCTTCACGAAAGTCTTGCGATAGACATCGTGGGGGATGCGCGGGTCGGCGAAGACGTCGGCGATCACCGCCGTCCGGGCGTGCATCATCGCCCAGCCCGAGATGCAACGCATCATGGGAAACTTCTGGCCCTTCCACAGCGGTGAAATGGCGTCCTCTTCGACATAGTGGCATTTGTCCTGCTCGCGCAGCACGAAGGTGACACCGTCCGCCGATACCACGCCCCGCGCACAGGAACGCACGATCCCGATGATCTCTTCTTGCGAGCGCGCGCCGGCCAGCCGTTCACGGGCCACCTCCAGCAGCCGCCAGCGCGGGTCATCCTCTCGGTCAAAGGGCAGCTGGTACATGGCAATTCTTCTTTCCCCCCATCATTCTAGCGGGCCGTCCCTTTCGAAATCCCTGCCTGGCGACTGAAATCATGCACAGGGGATGGCAGGTGTTCGCAGGCAAATATCCCAAACAGGGGGGATTTCCGCCTAAACTGGCGCCATGCGCCATGGCGAGGGATTGCTGGAGGAGATCAGGCGGCGGACGGACCTCGTCCAGCTGGTCGGTCGCCGCGTCAAGCTGGTCCGCAAGGGTCGGGTGATGTGGGGCTGCTGCCCCTTTCACGCGGAAAAGTCCCCCAGTTTCAAGGTCGAGAATGAGCGGCGGACCTATAAATGCTTCGGCTGCGGCAAGGGCGGCGACTGTTTCCGCTGGCTGACCGAGACCGAAGGCCTGTCCTTCCCCGAGGCGGTCGAAAAGCTGGCCGCCGAGGCCGGGGTGGAACTGCCGCGCTGGTCGCCCGAAGACGAGGCACGCGAACAAAGGAAGAAATCACTCTATGACATCGTGGAGCTGGCGGCGAAATTCTATGAGGCCCAGCTTCTGGCGCCGGAAGGCCGGGTGGCGCGCGATTACCTCAAGGGCCGGGGGCTTGATGGCGCCGCCGCCAAACAATTCCGCCTCGGTTATGCTCCCGCCGGCGGCCAGGCCCTGATCGCCCACCTGACCGGCCACAATGTCACCCAGGATGACATGATCGCCGCGGGTCTTGCCCGCCCGGCCGAGGACGGGCGTCCCATGCGGGATTTTTTCTTCAATCGGGTGCTGTTTACCATCACCGATGCGCGTGGGCGCGCGATCGCCTTTGGCGGGCGCGCACTGGAAGCCGACGCCAAGCCCAAATACATCAACACCGGCGAGACATCGCTCTTCTCAAAGGGGCATAATCTCTACAATTTCCCCACCGCGCGGGCTGCCGCGGTCAAGGCCGGCACGATCATCCTGGCCGAAGGCTACATGGACGTGATTGCGCTGGTGCGCGCCGGTTTTGCCCAGGCGGTGGCGCCGCTGGGCACCGCCCTGACCGAAGACCAGTTGAGCCTGCTGTGGCGCACCGCGCCCGAACCCATACTGGCCTTCGACGGTGACACGGCGGGGCTTAAGGCCGCGCACCGCGCCGCCCATCTGGCCTTGCCACATCTTAAGCCCGGCCATTCCCTGCGCTTTGCCTTTCTGCCGCCGGGCGAGGACCCGGATTCTTTTCTCGCCGCCAACGGCCCGGGCGCCATGCAGATGCTGCTGGAAGCTGCCATCCCGCTCTCCCAGCTTCTGTGGCGGGCCGAGACGGAAGGCAAAGACTTCTCCACCCCCGAACGGCGAGCCGGGCTTGAACAGGCCCTGGGTGCCCTGGTCGGCCAGATCGGCGACGCCAAGGTGGCCGACTATTACCGTCGCGGCTTCGACCAGCTGATTTTCGAGAATTTCAAGCGGCGGCCCCCCCAGGCGCCCGTGGACCGGGCACGCACCGCCTACCGCCAGGCTGCAGGCAAGTTCCGGCCCCCGCCGCGCCCCCAGCCCGGCACGCCCGAGGCGGTATCGGCTTCTGTCCAGTCCAGCGCCCTGGTCCGCAAGGGGGTGGCCGGCGCCCGCCAGGCCAAGGAAATGGAACTTGGTAGGCTTCTGGCGGCCCAGCCCCAGATCGCTTTGTGGGAGGGGGAGGTGCTGGCCGGGCTGGACCTGTCCGACCCCTCGCTTGACAGATTGCGTCGCGAACTTCTAAACCTCGCCGCCTCCGGCTCCAGCCTTGAAAAAGCGGGGGTTCAAACCCATTTTGCACGTCAGGGAATGGCCGAACTTCTCGCGCGGTTCGCTGGTCTGGCGGCTGACGATGCCCATGCCAGTTTTCAACGTGCCGTCTTCGACCTTCGCCAGTTGGCTGGGGGCGAATCCGGCCAGTCAGCAGATGCCCGGCGACTGCTGGAACGCCGCAAGGCGTTTTCCCGCAATCAGCGTCCGGGGGACGGGCGCGGCAATATTTAGGATCGTTCAAGCGTGACCAAAGCGTCCCACTCCAAAAAATCAGCCAAGCCCGTCAAGAAACCTGCGGCCCGGGCCGCGGCTTCGCGCGCCGTGCCGGCCAAGAAGTCGGCCAAGCCTGCGCCCAGGAAGCCGGCGGCCAAGCCCGTCAAGACGGCCGCCAAGGCGGCTGTCAAGCCCGCGACCAAGTCCAAGGCCTCGCCCGTCAAGCCGGTCAAGCCCGCGCTGAAGGCCGTCAAGGAACAGCCGCCCAAGCCCAAGGCCCAGGCCGAAACCAGGAAGCCCCTGGAAAACAAGCCGGCGTCCAAGCTGGAGTCCCGGAAGGCCGAGCCCAGGAAGCCCGTTGCGCCCGCCCCCGCGCCGATCCCCGCGCCCAAGCCTGGCGCCAAGCCCCTGGCCAAGAAGTCCGGCGAAAGCGAAACCCCCGGCGATGCCGACAGCCCCCTGCTGGACATGTCGGATGTCGGCGTACGCAAGATGATCGCGCGCGCCAAGCAGCGCGGCTATGTCACCTATGACGAACTGAACAAGGTCCTGCCGTCCGAGAAGACCTCGTCCGAGCAGATCGAAGACACGATGGCCATGCTCAACGAGATGGGCATCAACGTCATCGAGAGCGAAGAGGCCGAAGAAGGCGAAGAGGGCGGCGCGCTGGTGGAAGCCGGCACCAAGGCCCTGGCCACCACCCAGAAGACCGGCGAACAATACGACCGCACCGACGATCCGGTGCGCATGTATCTGCGCGAGATGGGCTCGGTCGAGCTGCTGTCGCGCGAGGGCGAAATCGCCATCGCCAAGCGGATCGAGGCCGGCCGCGAACTCATGATCGGCGCACTGTGCGAAAGCCCGCTCACCTTCGAGGCATTGACCGTCTGGCGCGACGAATTGAACGACGGCAAGGTGCTGCTGCGCGACATCATCGACCTGGAAGCGATGTATGGCGCCGGGCCCGAAGGCCAGGTCGGCGGCGAGAGCGATCCGACCGGTACGCCCGCGGAATTCAAGAAGCCCGAAGCGCCCAAACCCGAACCCAAGCCCGAGCCCAAATCCGAGGTCAGGCCGAAGGAAGGCGAGGAGGGCGGGGAAACCCCGAGCGCCGAAGGCGGCGGCGAGGGCGGCGATGATTTTGACGACGAAGGCAACCTGCCCTTGTCGGCAATGGAGGCTGCGCTCAAGCCCCAGGTGCTGGCGACGCTGGATCAGATCGCCAATCTCTACAAGAAGCTGGGCAAGCTGCAGGACGCCAGCGTCGAGGCGGCACTGGGTGCCGACGAGCTTTCCACCGGCCAGGAACGCCGCTTCAAGAAGCTGCGCAACGAGACCATGGACCTGGTCAAGTCGCTCAAGCTCAACAACAACCGCATCGAAGCGCTTGTCGACCAGATGTACGGCATCAACAAGCGCCTGGTCGGCCTGGAAGGCAAGCTCCTGCGCCTGGCCGAGAGCCATGGCGTGGACCGCGCCGAATTCCTGAAACAGCATTTCGGCAACGAGCTGGATCCCAACTGGGCCCGGCGCGTGGGCCGTCTGTCGGGCATCGGCTGGCATGAGTTCGTCACCGAGGAGCGTGACAAGATCAAGGCGCTGCGCGATGAGATCCAGCAGCTGGCGACCGAAACCCGCCAGTCGGTGGAAGACTTCCGCCGCAACGTGCAGACGGTGCAGAAGGGCGAGCGTGAATCTTCCGTCGCCAAGAAGGAGATGATCGAGGCGAACCTGCGCCTGGTGATCTCCATCGCCAAGAAATACACAAATCGTGGTTTGCAGTTTCTGGACCTGATCCAGGAAGGCAATATCGGCCTGATGAAGGCGGTCGACAAATTCGAATACCGCCGCGGCTACAAGTTCAGCACCTATGCCACCTGGTGGATTCGCCAGGCCATCACCCGTTCGATCGCCGACCAGGCGCGCACGATCCGCATCCCGGTGCACATGATCGAAACGATCAACAAGCTGGTGCGTACCTCGCGCCAGATGCTGCACGAGATCGGCCGCGAGCCCACTCCGGAGGAGCTGGCCGAACGCCTGGCCATGCCGCTGGAAAAGGTGCGAAAGGTCCTGAAGATCGCCAAGGAGCCGATAAGCCTTGAAACCCCAATCGGCGACGAGGAAGACAGCCACCTAGGCGACTTCATCCAGGACCCCAATGTGGTGCTGCCCATCGACGCCGCGATCCAGGCCAATTTACGCGAGACCACCACCCGCGTGCTGGCGACGCTGACCCCGCGCGAGGAACGCGTGCTGCGGATGCGCTTCGGCATCGGCATGAATACCGACCACACGCTTGAGGAAGTCGGTCAGCAGTTCAGCGTGACGCGCGAGCGCATCCGCCAGATCGAAGCCAAGGCGCTGAGGAAGCTGAAGCATCCATCGCGCAGCCGCAAGCTGCGGAGCTTCCTGGACAATTAGAGATGCAGCTCACGCTTCTGAAAGGCAAGATTCATCGCGCCACGGTGACCCAGTGCGACCTTCACTACGAAGGCTCGATTTCGGTCGATTCCGCGCTGCTGGAACGCTCGGGCATCCTGCCTTACGAACAGGTGGATGTGCTGGACATCAACAACGGCCGGCGCTTCACCACCTACACGATTCCGGCGCCCGCCGGATCGGGCACCATCGGCGTCAATGGCGCCGCCGCCCGCCTTGCCCAGAAGGGCGATCTCGTCATTATTGTCGCTTACGCCCGGATGGACGAGGCGGAGGCCAAAAGCTTCACGCCCCGCGTGCTGCTGGTGGATGGTCAGAACCGTCCCCTGCCGCCGTCCCTGCGCATCATGGAAACCTGAAAGAACATCTGACTTATGGCCGGCTTCAAGGAAACCAAGTTCGACGACCGTCTCGCCACCCAGCAAAAGGCGCGCGCCGCCATGCTGGAGAAGGCCCGCCTGCGGGCCGAGGAAGCGAAGAGGAAGCTTGAAGAGACCGCCGAGGAGCGCAAGGCCCTCGCCGCCGCCCGCCAGGAGCGCCAGCGCCGCAAGGAAGAGGAAAAGCGCGCCGCTGCCGAGGCGATCGAACGCGCCAGGCGCGAGGCCGAGGAGGCACGCGTGCGCGCCGAGGAAGAGGCCAAGGCCGCCGCCGAAAGGGCCAAGGAAGAAGAGCTCCAGAAGATGATGCAGCTTCTGGCCGAACAGAAAGCTGCCCGCGACGCGCGCTACGCTGCCCGCAAGGAACGCCTTAAAAAGGGCCGGCGCTGAACTTTCGTGACGTCTACAAAGCGTGCGCCCGCGGCCGGTGCTGCCGGACGCGCGTTTCGCCGTGACGGTCGGTCTGAATCTTGTCCTCCCGTTTCCGCTCTGCATGCAGCAGGCAGATGCTCCGGCGCAGGAGATTGATCGCCTCCTCGCGGGCGCGGGCGATGACGCCCTCGAGGCCGTCAATGTCAGCGGTTGCATAGACGGTTACCGCCATCTGTTGCAGCGGATCGCGATCCAGAACCTGAAAGGTCGCCAGCGCGCCGCCCGCGACCTGTTCGATCCTGATCAGGTGAAGTTCAAAGCCCGGCACATTTGGCGGATTGCCCTCGGACCTCATGCACAAACTCTCTGTCCCAGGCGGGTTTGCCGCGCTGGCGCTTGAGAACGCCGCTGATGACGAACGGAATTGCCTACTGGCGAAGCCGGGCAGGAAGCGCGCTCTGCTTCGCTTGGCTATAAACGTTGCCGGAGTGGTTGCGTTCCGTCGCGCTCAACCTGTGACGCATTGCGGTCGGCGTCGCCATGCCGATGCGGTTGCCGGCCTGCGTTCCAGGCGCCGCACGTGAAGTTCCCGCGTCGTTCCAAAAATATCCGTTTCCATCAACATCATGATCTGTTTAGGATTCGCCATTCGCGCGGGATGGAGCCGGGGGTTCTCCCGTCGCGTGATGCCGTCGCGTAGAAGTTCCCCACTTCTCCCGGCCCGGTGTTGAAACAGACTTGCACCCAGCTTTCCCGGCGCGGCGCGGCCGCATCCGGGCGAGCCGACGAGGCAATCAAGAAGGATGTCAAATGGCTTTTGCCGAGGAGAAGGTTTTCAAATATCCGGCCGAGGAGGAATGCCTGGTTCGCCGGCTGGGTTCGGGCGTGATCGCCGCCTGGCCCAAACTTCCGCGCGAAGTCCAGGAGCTGATCTTCGAGGAGGCCAAGGGGGCCTGGGACCGCGAGTTCCACGTTTCCAAGCTCACCGACAAGATGGCCGCCATAATCCGTCGCCGCCACGCCTGAACCGGTTTGCGGCCGGCGCCGCCGCGCCGCCCTTGTCCGACCCGTGCCCGGGATTACAATCCTGCAAAGGCCGAGCCTGACTCATCCAGGTCAGCCCAGGAGGTGATCGGAATGACCGGGAAATATTCGCGCGAGGAGTTGCTCCAAAGGCTGAACAAGCTTGGCTGGCGCTCGGTCGACGACCATCAGGACGGGCCCGCGGAAGGAAGCTTGCGTGACATGGCCACCCAGGCGCACGCCAGGTACGCCCGGGGCCAGCCCGCCGGCCGCCTGCAGGAAATCGCCACCCGAATCGAGGTTGACCTGATCCAGCTCGAGGAGCTTTGGCATCACCTCGGCTTGCCAGTCTAGCGCCTGCCGATCCAGGGCAGGCCTGGCCGGCCGGGCATGCGGCCTATGCCGGCATGCCCATCAGCCTGTGGGCGTTGGTCCAGGTCAGCTTGCGGAAGATTTCCGGCGTGGTCGACGCAGTCAGCACACGCAAGGTTTCGCGTGCCACGCACTTGCCGCGAATCCGCGCCGCGACCCTGGGGCTGTTCTGCCCTGCCCCGCCGCCCCTTCCGTCCTCGCAATTGCAGTCGCTGCCGAAATGCAGCTTGTCCTGGTGGCGCTTCAGGAAATCGACGGTGAATTCCGGATCGCGCGACAGCGCGTTGTTGCCGGAGTTGGAGGCCAGGTCGCCCTGCACATTCTCGAAATCCGACAGCAATTTGTCGCTGATGCCGCCGCGCACGATCGGGCCCGTGGGATAGGGATCCTTCTCATCATAATCGGCGCTGATATTGGCCCAGAAGGCGTCGGCATGCAGGATGAACTTGGTTCTGTGGTATTGTCGAAGGATCGGCGCCATGCGCTTGATGCCCTCGTTATACTTTCCTTCCGCCGCGGCCTGGGTGACTTCCTGGAAGTGTATCAGCACCGGCACGTTCAGCTCGGCGCACAGATCGTAGATGCGGCGCATTTCCGGGCCGTCGGCCGCGACGTGGTATTTCAGTTCACCGATGCCGCGCGCCCCCGCCTTCACCGCCGCCGTCAGCACCGGCTCCGCGTCCGGCTTGGTGACGTCATATCCCACCATATAGCAGGGGAACATGCCGGGATTGGCGGCCTGCAGCGCTTTCACCTCTGCCTCGGCCCCGGTACGGGTCAGAAGGCAGGCCGCGGTCACGCCAGCGCCCTGCTGGTGGGCCAGGTTCATCCTGGGATCGCGGCGCATGTGGAAATGCATGTCGATCACCGGCGCGCTCCAGTGCGGTACGTCGCCCGGCGCCGCTGCGCCCTGTGCCCAGGCCGGCGCCGCCGCCATCACGCCCATGCCCGCCAATACCGATCGCCGATCCATGCTTTTCTCCCCTGCTTTTGGCCAGATTAGCCGCTCCGGGTGCCCTGCGAACAGGCGCCGTTTGTCGCCACTTGTCGCGGCCATCAGCCGATGCGGTAGTTGAAACTGACCGAAACGCGCGGCGCCTTGGCGCGGCTGACTTCCACGCCGTGGCGCAGCCAGCTTTCCCAAAGCAGCAGCAGGCCGGGCCTGGGGCTCACATCGACAAAGGCGCGGTTATCGGGACGGGCGTTCCTCCGGCGCGGCGGCGCCGCCATCATCATGGGAAGGCGCGGATCCTCGAAGCGGATCAGGCCCGACCCCGGCGGCACGCTCACATAATAGGTACCGCTGACCGCTGAATGAGGATGGATGTGCGGCAGATGGATGGCCCCACGGTTCATCACATTGATCCACAGCGAATCCAGTTCACAGCGGCGGCCGGCCATGTCGAACTGCAGCTCGCGGGCAAAGGCGGCAACGTGGCGCGCGATCTTTTTTTCCAGGGCGTCGAAGACGCTGGCCCGGCGGGGCAGGTCGTCCAGCGAGGCATAAGACGTATAGCCGCCATAGCCATGGTCGCGGCACCAGCGGCGCCCCGCCGTGTCCTCCCTGGCGATGCCCAGGCAAGTCTCGAGCAGCCCGGCGGGCACAGGCAGCCTGGCGCGATAAAGCCGGGTCGCAAACAAGCTGTCAGACATGGCAGGAAATCGTTAGTATCCCTTTTATCAATAGGCGGCCAAACTGGCCCGCTGTCAAACGGGGTCCGCCATGCGCGTCCTTCTCGCCGCCGCCGTTCTTGCCGCCATGGCCCCGGGCTTGTCCGGCTGCATGGCCTATGACGTTGCCTCTACCACCGTGGGCGCGGCCACAACCGTCGTCGGCACCGGGGTGGACGTGGCCGGCGATGTGGTGGGCGGTGCGGCCAGCACGGTCAGCGGCTCCAGCAGCGACAAAAGCCGCTAAAACCTGTTTTTCCTCTCACGGATTTCGTGGAAGGCCGCCACGGTGTCGGCGCCTTCCATGCCCAGGCTCTTTCTGATTTCCGGCGAGTCGGGCCGCAGGAAGGGGTTCGTCGCCTTCTCCTGCGCCATCGTCACCGGGATTGTCGGCTTGCCTGCCGCGCGCAACGCATCGACCTCTTTCATGCGTTCCTGAAGCGCGCGATTGTGCGGCTCGATGGACAGGGCGAAGCGGCCATTGCTCTGGGTATATTCGTGGCCGCAATAGATCCGGGTGTCGTCCGGCAATGTCATCAGCTTGGAAA
The DNA here is from genome assembly GCA_035761325.1 of Rhizomicrobium sp. Classification (GTDB taxonomy): domain Bacteria; phylum Pseudomonadota; class Alphaproteobacteria; order Micropepsales; family Micropepsaceae; genus Rhizomicrobium. Next base: position 11,556 of record DASTRG010000054.1, read on the forward strand.
GGCTGTTCCACATCATCGCCGCGTCGCCCTCGAACAGCCGTCCGCAGCCGATCGAGAAAAGCGTATCGCCGGTAAAGGCATTGCCATCGATCACAAAAGTGACGGCGCCGCGCGTGTGGGCGGGAACTTCCAGAACCCGAACCTTGCGGCCGTCGAATTCCCAGCCGGAGTCTTCGGTCACACCCACGTCCATGCCGGGAATACGCGCCGCATCCTTGCCCGGCCCCACCACGGTCGCGCCGCTCTCGTTTTTCAATTCCAGATTGCCGCCGCAGTGGTCGGGATGGTGATGGGTATTGAGAATGTGGGTCAGTCTCCAGCCCTTGCGGGCCAGCGCCGCGCGCACGGGGGCGGCCTCCGACGGGTCGACAACGGCACAACTGTCGCCTGACTTCACCAGATAGGCGTAATTGTCCGACAGGCAGGGCACGATCTCAATCTGGGCGGGCATGGCGCCTCCTTTCGCGGGCGGCACACTAGCAGACGGGCCCGGTTGAACAACGCGCAAAAGCGGGATTAAGTCCTTGCCATGCCGCAGGATGTCCGCGACCTGGCCGCCTTCTACCACGCGCCGATGGGACAGTTGGCGCAGCGGGTGATCATGCGCCGGCTTCGCGCGCTGTGGCCGGACCTCAGCGGGCGGCGCCTTCTGGGCTATGGCTATGCCGTGCCCTATCTGCGCGGTCTGGCCGATGCCGAGCGTGCCATCGCTGCCATGCCCGCCGCCATGGGGGTCATATCCTGGCCGCAGGGGCGCAACGCGGCCCTTCTGTGCGAGGATCACGCTCTGCCATTCCCGGACGTCTTCTTCGACCGCATCCTGGTGGTGCATGGGCTGGAGGGCGCCGAACAGTTGCGCCCGCTCCTGCGCCAGCTCTGGCGCGTGCTGGCGCCGGAAGGCCGGCTCATGGTGGTGGCGCCCAACCGCGCCAGCCTGTGGGCCCAGGTGGACATTTCGCCTTTCGGCCAGGGGCGGCCCTTCTCCCGCCGCGAGCTCGACTGGCTGTTGCGCGACGCGCTGTTTGAACCGGTGCGCTGGGAATGCGCGCTTTATGCGCCGCCCGTCAAAAGCCGTGCCCTTCTGGGCAGTGGCGCGGGCTGGGAAAAAATCGGCGCACGCCTGCTTCCCCGTATCGGCGGCGTGCATCTGGTGGAAGCGACAAAGTCGTTCTATGCCGCCGCCACGCCGGCTTTGCAGATCGTCAAGCCGGTCACGCTGAAGGCGGCCGGCGATCTTAACGGCCTCAAGCCTTCTTGAGCAGAAAGACGCCGCCCTGGGCGGACAGGTTGGGACCCAGCAGGCCGTGAGTCAGCCGTCGCGGATTCATCGGTGTTGCCTTTCCGCTTTCCTCCAGCGCATGCGCCTCCACGATGTTGGCGCCGCATGACACCGTCAGGTCGACGAAATCGGCCAGGGTGCAAAGATGGATGTTGGGCGTTTCGTACCAGCTGTAATCAAGCGAGCGGGTGCGTGGCATGCGCCCGCCCACCAGCAGTGCGGCGCGCACCTTCCAGTAGCCGAAATTGGGCAACGACACGGCCGTGCGCCGGCCAATGCGCAAAAGATGGCTCAACACCGTGGCGGGCTTTTCGGTGGCCTGGATGGTTTGGGACAGGATCACCGCGTCGAACGCCTGCGCGGGATAATCGGCCAGATCGGTGTCGGCGTCACCCTGCACCACGGCCAGGCCGCGCGCCACGCACGCATTGACGTTGGCCTGGCTGATTTCTATGCCGCGGCCGTCCACGCCCCTGGTGGCGACCAGGTATTCCAGCAGCGCGCCGTCGCCGCAGCCCACATCCAGCACGCGGGCGCCGGGCCGGATCATGGCGGCAATGGCGGCCAGGTCCGGCCGCAGGTTCTGCGGTGCGGCGCTCATATCACGTCCATCGCGGCGTGGTTGAGGAAGCCGCGCACCGTGTCGAACATCTCCGGTTCGTGCAGCAGGAAGGCGTCATGGCCCTTGTCGGTGCTGATCTCGACAAAGCTCACCTTGGCGGCGACCGCGTTAAGGGCATGGGCGATCTGCTTGTTCACGCTGGGCGGGAACAGCCAGTCGCTGGAGAAGGAGATGATGCAGAAGCGCACCGGGCTGTCGCGGAAGGCGTTGGCCAGGACCCCGCCATGCTCGGCGGCCAGGTCGAAATAGTCCATCGCCCGGGTGATGTAGAGATAGGAATTGGCGTCAAAGCGGTCCACAAAGGTGGCGCCTTGATGGTGCAGGTAGGATTCGATCTGGAAGTCAGGCGCGAACTGAAACGACAGCGCCGCGCGGTTCTGCAGGTTGCGGCCGAACTTGCGTTGCAGGGCCGCTTCCGAGACATAGGTGATGTGCGCGGCCATGCGCGCCACCGCCAATCCCTTGGAAGGAAAGGTTCCGGCTTCCGCATATTTGCCGCCGTGCCAGTCCGGATCGGCCATGATCGCCTGGCGCCCGACCTCGTGGAAGGCGATGTTCTGCGCCGAATGGCGTGCCGCGCAGGCGATAGGCACGACCGCGCGCACATGGTCGGGATAGGACGCGGCCCATTGCAGCACCTGCATGCCGCCCATCGATCCGCCGGCCACCGCGAGCAGCTTTTCGATGCCCAGATGGTCGATCAGCATTTTTTGCGAGCGCACCATGTCGGGCACGGTGATCAGCGGGAAATCCAGGCCATACGGCTTGCCCGTGGCGGGATCGTTCTCCGTCGGGCCGGTCGAGCCCATGCAGCCCCCGACCACGTTGGCGCAGATGACGAAGAAGCGGTCGGTGTCGATGGGCTTGCCTGGCCCCACCATCGATGTCCACCAGCCCGGTTTGCCTGTCACCGGGTTGTCCGAGGCGACGAATTGATCGCCCGTCAAGGCGTGGCAAATCAGTATGGCGTTGGAGCGCGCCGCGTTCAGCTTGCCATAGGTCATGTAGGCGATGGTGACCGGTGACAGGCTGCGGCCGCAGTCCAGCGCCAGCGGACCCGGCAGGGTCACTGCCAGGCCGACATCGGCCGAACTGGTTGCCGGCCTCACGAAACGGGGCGCGTCGCTCATCGCCGCCAAGCCAAAGAATGCGTGTGGTAGCTAAGGCCGCCCCCACCCCCTGTCAATCAGGCGCCCCGGCATGGCGGGGCTGAGTCCCTTGAGGGGCAGCCATCCGGCTGCCAACCGGCAGCCCACCCGCCCGGCCGGTTTTGCTTTTGATTCTCCCAGACACTATCAATAGCGCCCTTTTTGGAACCCAGCCCTGGCGCTTTAACCCCCCATGAGCCCTACGCCCAAGCCCGGAATCCTCGAGGTATCGCTCTATGTCGGCGGACGTTCCGCCGTGCCCGGCGTGGCAAAGCCCATCAAGCTGTCCTCCAATGAATCCCCGATCGGCCCCAGCCCCAAGGCGATGGCCGCCTTGAGCAGCGCCGCACACGACCTGCAGCTTTATCCGGATGGCAGTACCCGCCTGCTGCGCGAGGCGATCGGCGAAGTGCATGGCCTGGACCCCGACCGGATCGTCGCGGGCGGCGAAGGCTCCGGCCCGATCCTGACCATGCTGGCCAATGCCTATCTGCAGCCGGGCGACGAGGCGGTGCTCAGCCGCCACGCCTTCCTGGTGTATGAGATCATCACGCGCGCCAACAGCGCGGTGCCGGTGATAGTGCCCGAACGCGACACCAATCGCGGCATCAGGATCGATGTCGATGCGATGCTGGCGGCTGTGACGCCCAAGACCCGCATCGTCTATGTCGCCAATCCCAACAATCCCACCGGTTCCTACCTGACGCGGGACGAGATGGCGCGCCTGCATGCCGGGTTGCCGAAGGACGTTCTGCTGATCATCGATGCCGCCTATGCCGAATATGTCACCGCGCCAGATTATGAGCCGGGCGTGGAGCTGGTGAAAGCCAACGACAATGTCGTGATGACCCGCACCTTCTCCAAGATGTATGGGCTGGCGGGATTGCGGCTGGGCTGGGTCTATGCGCCGGCGGCGGTCTGCGACGTGCTCAACCGCATCCGTGGGCCATTCAACACCTCGACCCTGCAACAGATCGCGGGCGCTGCGGCGGTGCGCGACCAGGACCTTGTCGCCAGGGGGCGCGAGCACAACAGCAAATGGCTCGCCTGGGTAACGGCGGAAATCCGCAAGACCGGCCTGCGCGTGGACGACAGCGTCGCCAATTTCGTGCTGATCCATTTTCCGGCCCGTGGCGACAAGACGGCTGCCAAGGCCGACGCCTTTCTCAGCAAGAACGGCGTCATCCTGCGCGCGGTGGCCGGCTATGGCCTGCCCGATTGCCTGCGCATGACCATCGGCACCGAGGAGGAAAACCGCCGGGCGGTGTCGCTGCTCCAGGAGTTCATGGCGGCATGACGATGGCAGGCTTCGACAAGATCGCGATCATCGGGCTGGGGCTGATCGGTTCCTCCATCGCTCACGCGGCGCGGCGCGGCAACCTGGCGCGCCAGATCGTGGGCTTCGATGCCAGCGCCGATGTGCGTACCCGCGCCGCCGCGCTGGGCTTTTGCGATGCCGTGGCCGAGGATGCCGCCAGCGCCGCGGCCGATGCCGAGCTGGTGTTTCTGTGCGTGCCGGTGGGCGCCTGCGGAAGCGTCACCGAACAGATCGCGCCGCACCTGCGGGCCGGCGCGATCCTGACGGATGTGGGTTCGGTCAAGGGGGCGATCATTCGCGACGTTGTTCCGCACCTGCCGGCGGGCGTGCACTTCATTCCCGGGCACCCCATCGCGGGCACCGAATTCTCGGGGCCCGAGGCGGGCTTTGCCAGCCTGTTCGATGGACGCTGGGCAATCCTGACGCCGCTGCCCGGCGCCGACCCGAACGCGGTGGCGCGGCTGAAGGCGTTTTGGCAGGGCCTGGGCAGCCAGGTCGACACCATGGACGCGTCACACCACGACCTGGTGCTGGCCATTACATCGCACCTGCCGCATCTGATCGCCTATAACATTGTGGGCACCGCGCACGACCTGGAGGCCGTCACCGAGGGCGAGGTGATCAAATATTCCGCCGGCGGCTTTCGCGACTTCACCCGCATCGCCGCTTCCGATCCGACCATGTGGCGCGACGTGTTCCTGAACAACAGGGACGCGGTGATGGAGGTTCTGGGCCGCTTCAACGAGGATCTGGCGGTGCTGCAGCGGGCCATCCGAAACGGCGATGGCGACAAGCTGTTTGCGTTCTTCACCCGCACGCGCGCCATTCGCCGCGCGATCATCGACATGGGCCAGGAATCGGCGGCGCCGAACTTCGGGCGCGACCGGACGTGACTTGATCCCTTTGAGGGTCCGGGTGTCTTTCAGGACAAACCGGGAAAGCGCCGGCCGGCGCCTAGAACAAGCCCGACAATGCGCGGGCGGCGAGGTCCGGCCTGGTCCCTTTGGTCAGACGCTGCCGGCCGCCCATGTCCTGCCAGGCGCGCACCACATCCGGCCAGAATGCCTCCCCCTTCAGAAGCGGCATCAGCGCCGCCGAATCGGTCAGCGTGAAATAGGCTTCGGCCGTCGGTGCCTTCTCGCCAAAGCCCGTGAAGTCATCGGCCTTGGCCATCACGTCCAGGTCCCTGCCGTCGGGGTCGCGGCGCATGTGGAATTGCAGCCGCCGGGCGGAAAAGCCCTGGCCATCGGCGTCGACGATATCCAGGTCAGCCCGGGCCAACCCGCGCGCGTCGGTCGTGCTGCTGGCGCGCATGGTGCCGGGAAGGAAATCGGCGCGATGCGTCTTTCCGTCGCTCGCCACCCATTGCAGATGCTGCGAACCGGCCGCCTCATAGACGGTCTTGCGCCGGCCATAGGTCAGGGTGTGCAGGGCGAACTGGTCGCTTTTCCAGACAAAGGGCCCGCGCGCCGCCGCCCCCGCCACGGAAAAATTCTCGAAATCGGCGTCGATGCGGAAGGGAAAGCCGCCGACATCGACCTTCGACCAGTCAACCGTGATGCCGGGCGCGGCCTCATGTCCCTTCATCACGGCCAGTGCCGCTTCAAAGGCATGCGCCGCGTACCACCAATGCACCATCACGGCCACGGCAATCGCCATGAATGTGGTGATCGGGGCGTAAAGCCAGAAACGCGAGGAATAGCGCAAGTCAGATCATCCGCATTTGGAACGCCGGGCGAACATAAACAGTCAGCCGCACCTTGAATACCCGCACGACAGGCAGGTGTCGCAGCCTTCCAGCCTGACAAAGCCGGAATCGCCGCAGCGCGGGCAGAAGCGGGCGCGCGCGCTTTGGCCCGGCATATCGGCGCTGCCCACCGCAACCTCCGCCGGGACGGCGGAGGACAGCCGCTGGCCCAGAAAGCCGATCTCGATCATGTGTCGCTCGATGACCTCGCCGATGGCCGCGAGCAGCGATGGCACATAGCGCCCGCCCATCCATTGCCCGCCACGGGGGTCGAAGATGGCCTTGAGTTCCTCGACCACGAAACTCACGTCGCCGCCACGCCGGAACACCGCCGAGATCATCCGGGTCAGCGCCAGCGCCCAGGCATAGGCTTCCATGTTCTTGGAGTTGATGAAAATCTCAAACGGCCGCACGCGCCCGTCGCGCTCGATATCGTTGATGGTGATGTAAAACGCGTGGTCGCTGTCGAGCCATTTGATCTTGTAGGTGCGCCCGCCAAGCGCCTGGGGGCGGTCCAGGGGCCTGGTCATATAGACCACGCCGCCCGTTCTTGAATCCGCGCGCGTCGCGGTCGCGGGAAGCGGCGCTTCGGGTTCCAGGCCGGCAGGCGATTGCGGTGCAAGGCCGTCCTTCGGTTCTTCGAAGGCCAGCACCGAGCCTGTCACCGTATTGGGGCGATAGGTGGTGCAGCCCTTGCACCCCAGGGCATAGGCCTCGTCATAGACATGGGCGAAGTCCTCGAAGGAGATCGCCGCGGGCACATTGATCGTCTTGGATATCGCGCTGTCGATAAAGGGTTGGGCGGCGGCCTGTACTGCCAGATGGTCGGCCGGGGTCAGCGTCTGCGCGCTGACGAAATAGTCGGGCAGGGCGGCGTCCGCCCCGAATTTGGCGTGAAAGGCCCGGGCGGCGAAATCGTGCAGGGTCTGTTCCGTACGGCTGCCGTCGGGCTGCAAAATCCTGCGCGTGTAACTGTACGCGAAGACCGGCTCGATGCCGCTGGAGACGTTGCCGCCCAGCAGCGAGATCGTGCCGGTCGGCGCAATGGAGGTAAGCAACGCATTGCGGATGCCATGCGCGGCGATTGCCTCGCGGATATCCTGGGGAAGGGCGGCGATGTGGGGGCGCCTCAGGAATTCCTCCGCATCGAACAGCGGGAAAGCGCCCTTTTCCTCCGCCAGCGCCGCGCTGGCGCGATAGGCGGCGTGACTTATGGTTTCCAGCCACAGGCGGATAAGGCTGAGGCTTTCGGGCGAACCATATTTGACCTTGCAGAAGATCAGCGCATCGGCAAGGCCCGTGACCCCCAATCCGAT
>DASTRG010000055.1:0-31193 GCA_035761325.1 Rhizomicrobium sp.
CGATCCCAACCGCCATGATCATCGCAATCTTCCGACAATCATCGCGGGCGGCATGGTCAAGGGCGGCTCCCACATCCAGGCGGACAAGGGCACCCCGATGACCAACGCCATGCTCTCCATGATGGAAGCGCTGGGCGTTCACGAGGAAAAGCTGGGCGACTCCAGCGGCCGCTACAACGCGTTCCTGGCCTGATCGTCGGAGTGAGCATGAAACAGGCATTAGGTTTGAGCGTCGCGCTTCTGTGCGCGTTCTCGGGTGCGGGCTGGGCCACGTCGATGGATGCTCCCCTGCTGGAAGCGGTGCGGTCCAGCGATCACGACGCGATCAAGGCTCTTCTTGCGAAACACGCGGACCCGAACCTGATACTGCCGGACAAATCCACCGTGTTGGCGTGGGCCGTGGACCGTCAGGATCCTCAGGCGGTGCAGATGCTGCTGGCGGCGGGCGCCAAGCCAAATGTAACCGATGTCTCCGGCGCCACGCCACTGACCCTGGGATGTGAGTTGGGCAACCCGGAGATCCTCGATGCCTTGATCGGGGCAGGCGCCGATGTAAAGGCGGCTCGACCCGACGGCATCTCGGCACTGGCCCTGTGCGCGGGCAACGCCACGCCGCAAGTGGTGCAGAAGTTGATCGCCGGGGGAGCGGATGTAAATGCCGCCGACCCCCATGGCCAGACCCCCCTGATGTGGGCGGCAGCCAAGGGCCGGCCTGACAACATCGCGGTGTTGGTCAAGGCGGGCGCCAACGTCAATGCGGTCGCCGACAAGGGCTTTACCCCCCTGTTCTTCGCCTTGAAGAGCCGGGTGGCCGCGGCTTCGGATGCCCTTGTGGCGGCCGGCGCCGATCCCAAGGCCAAGCTGGTCGATGGCACGACCGTCATCGAGGCGTCTCTGATCGAAGACAATATTCCGTTTGCCATGCGGCAGGTGAAGGATGGCGCCGACGTCAGCCAGCGCGACAGCCATGGCCGCCAACTGATCCATATTGCCGCCGTCAGCGGCAACGCCGATATGGTGCGGCTGGTGCTGGCCAAGGGCGGCGATCCCAACGCGATGACCGATCCGCCGCCGCCGGAGCCGCCCAAGAAGCGCTTCGCGGGGGAAGGCGCCAAGCTTGCCGTCGCCGACGGCAGCGTCGCCCCGCCCAAACCGCGCGAATTCGCCACTCCGCCTTTGGTCCTGGCGGCAGAAGCGGGTTCGATTGAAGCAATGAAGGCATTGGTGCAGGCGGGCGCCCGTCCAGACGCCAAGGCCGCGGACGGCACTACCGTGGCCCTGGCCGCAGCCTATGGCGGCCATCTGGATGCGATGAAATATGCGCTTGAGCTGGATCCGCACCTGGACGCCAAGACTGACGGCGGGAAAAGCATCATGCACATGGCGGTCTCGAACTGGACCGCGCCGGAGTCGCAGGAAGTGATCACCTTCCTGGCGGACAAGGGCGCCGTGCTGAATGCGCCCGACGATCATAGACAAACGCCTGCCGACTTCCTCAACCGCGGCCGTGCGCCCCAGGAGCTGCGCGTCTTTTATATTCAGTTGCTGAAAGACCGCCACATATCGGCCAGCAAGAATCACTGACGGTTGCTTCGGGGCGCCGCGCAGGCGCCCCGGCGGCCCATCCCCGCAAATATCGGCTGCATAGAACGAAGCGGCAAGATCGGCGGCGGCTGCGCCAATAGGCAAGCTCGAAGGCTGGCCGGACAGCAGCCGCACCGGAAAACCGCTATACAGGGTACATGGCGGAGACGGGATTGGCGCAGGGCTTTTCCTGGCAGCACGCGGCAGCGGCGATTGTCGCGGCTATGCTGCTGCAGGCGCTGGCCGTGCATGCCATGGGTCATCCGCTTGTCTGTGCCTGCGGCCATGTGACCTTATGGAATGGCGATCCGGCGGGGCCTGAATCGTCACAGCAGATCACGGACTGGTATAGCTGGACCCATCTGGTGCATGGCCTGCTGTATTATGCGCTGCTGCGCTGCCTGTTTCCTGAAACCCCCTTCCCTTTCAGGCTGGCGATGGCGGCGGGCCTGGAGGTCGGCTGGGAAATCCTGGAAAATTCGCCGCCAATCATAGAGCGGTACCGCCAGACTGGTTTGGCGGCCGGCTATTTCGGCGACAGCATCGTCAACTCACTCTCGGACACGATCATGGCAATGGCGGGCATGCTGCTCGCCTGGCGTTTGCCGGTGCGCCTTAGCATCGGCCTGGCACTGGCGCTGGAGCTGTGGCTGGCCGTCGCCATCCGCGACAACCTCACCCTGAATGTCGTGGAACTGGTCTGGCCCAACCAGACACTGTCGGACTGGCAGATGCGCCGCTGAGACAGGGGGCCGAAAACCCGCATCAGCCTTTGACGCCCGGCTTCGATGCCCGATCCTTTCCATAATTATCCGGCGCGCGGGTGGAGTGTCCTTCGCGCAATCTGGCGGGGCGGTCGCCGTTCTCGAACACCAGGATATCGCCGGGCTGGCAGTCCAGCGCAGCGCAGATCGATGCCAGCGTCGAGAAGCGGATCGCCCTGGCCTTGCCGGTCTTGAGAATGGACAAGTTGGCCAGCGTGATCCCGACTTTGTCAGCCAGATCGGTCAGCGTCATGCGCCGCGCATACAGCAAGTCATCCAGCTTGACCCTGATCTCCATGCCTAGACGGTCGCCTCAAGTTCCGCGCGCATCTCGCTGCCGCGGCGGAATATCTGCGCCAGCACGAAGATCATCAGGATCGCGATCACCCCGATCGGCCACATGTCCAAGCCGAAATTGAAATGGACCTGGCCGCGCAGATGCGCGGGCACCAGGTGGCTGACCAGGCGGCGCAGCAACACCGGCGCGAAAATTCCCACCCCTTCGAGGGCGACAAGAAGCCAGCCGATGCGCATCAGCCGCCGGGCATTTTCCGCAACAAAAGGATCGCTGCGGATCGCGGTCTGCACGATCTGGGCGGCGGCACGCAGCATCAAAAACACCAGGATGACAGCGCTCAACCCGCAGCCAACCGCGAAAGCCGCGACAAGGCCGGCATTGGCGCGCGCGATGCCGCCCAGATCGGCCGGCACACCCATGCGCGCGCCGATATCGCTCGCTATCACCAGCGTTCCGGCCAGGGCCAAGCCCAGCACGATGGCCAGGAAGATGCAGAAGACCTTGCCCGCCTGAAGCAGCCACCGCGTGACATTGAACAGATGCTGTTCGCCAGGCATTTCGATGCCTCCCCTTTTTTTCATTGAAAAACAATACCACTATTATTGATTGACGGCAAATATATTATCGATTATCGATATTTTTCCGAAACATTGCGGGCCCGCTTTGCGCCCTACCTTGCCTAACACTGTACCGTGCTATACAAGATATACGGTCACTAGACCGCTCAGTATTTATTATACAACGTATGACTAATAAGGATTGAAAGCCGAAGGCATCTCCGCAACCAAAGTCCCAAGGGTGGTCCACATGCCGTCAGCCATTTCACTACGTCACGTGGTCAAGAATTATCAGCGCGGAAAAGAAAAGGTCGCGGTCCTTCATGGACTGGACCTCGAAATTGCGGAAGGCGAATTCGTCTCGCTGATGGGCCCCTCCGGCTCGGGCAAGACAACGATTCTCAACCTGATCGGCGGCCTGGACCGTGCCACCTCGGGCGAGGTGATCGTGGCGGGCGACCATCTGGAACGAATGTCGGGCGGCCAGCTCACCAAGTGGCGCGCGCGGCATATCGGCTTCATCTTCCAATTCTACAATCTGATGCCGATGCTGTCCGCCGCGGCCAATGTGGAATTGCCGCTGCTGCTGACAGGCCTGTCCAGGTCCGATCGGCGCCGTCGCGTCGAAGTGGCACTGGAGATCGTGGGCCTGAAGGATCGGGCCGCCCACAAACCGGGCGAAATGTCGGGCGGCCAGCAGCAGCGTGTAGGCATCGCCCGCGCCATCGTCGCTGATCCCACAATCCTTCTGTGCGACGAGCCGACGGGTGACCTGGACCGCGCCACTGCCGACGAAATCCTGGGCCTGCTGCAGCAACTCAACCGTCAGCATGGCAAGACCATCGTCATGGTCACCCACGATCCCAAAGCCGCCGATCATGCCAGCCGGCTGCTTGAGATGGACAAGGGCATCTTGATCGAACGGATGGGGGCGACGGCATGAGATTCCTGCCCCTGATCTGGGCCGCGGTCATGCGCAAACCCGTCCGCACCATCCTGACCTTGTTGTCGGTGATGGTGGCCTTCACCCTGTTCGGCATCACAATCGGCATGAACGCCACGTTCGACAAGGTGGCGGCCGGTGCCCATGATGATCGCATCTTCACCAACCAGCGCTTTTTCGGAACCGGCATGCCCCTGGCCCAGTCAGGCCAGACCGCGCAACTTCCGGGGATCGCGCAAGTTGCCTATTTCGACGTTCTGTCGGGCTATCACGAGAACCAGCGCAATCGTGCCTTTGCCCTGATGGTAAGCGACAATTACGGCAAGCTTTATCCTGATTGGCCCATCACACCTGCCGAATGGGACATGCTGCACAAGGCCCGCGACGGCGTTCTGGTCAGCCGCATCCAGGCCGAACACTGGCACCTGAAGCCCGGCGACATTTTCACCATCGTCTCGCCACAAAACAAGCGCGCCGACGGCAAGGCGTGGGACCTGAAGGTGCTGGCCGTGGTGCCCGACCTGGCCTATATGACCGGCGGCTTCATGGTGGGCAATTACGAGTATTTCAACAAGGCGTTGCCGCTGGGCAAACAGGACAAGATCAGCCAGATTCTCACCCAGGTCTCAGATCCCTCCCAGACCGCCGCCATCGCCCAGCAGATTGACAATCATTTCGCCAATTCCGCCACCTCCACCCTGTCCACGACGGAAAAGGCGGCGCTGGACATTTCCAGCAATGGCCTGGACCTGGCGACACTGGACCGCAAAATCGCCCTGGCCGGCATGTTCATGGTCCTGTTCCTGACGGCAAACGGCATCGCCCAGTCGGTGCGCGAGCGGCTGGCGGAGTTCGCCACCTTGAAGACCATCGGCTTTACCGACCGCAGTGTGGTGCTGCTGGTATTTATGGAGGCCGCCCTGCCCTGTCTTCTTGGCGCCGCGCTGGGCGTGGTGCTGGCCGCCGTTCTGTCCAGCCAGTTGCCCCGGCTGTTTCCGCCGGGCCAGGGCACCCCGCCCCTGCCCACCATGACGGCAATGGTGTTCGTGTGGGCGGCCGTCTGCGCCAGTGCGGTGGCGCTTGTCAGCGCCGCCCTGCCCGCCTTGCGCCTGAAACGCATGGATATCGCCACCGCCCTGTCGGGGAGGGCTACATGAGCCTGCTGCGCCAGACCGTCGTCATATGCGCGATGAACCTCCGCAACCTCAAGAGCCGTTTCTGGCCGTCCATGGTGATCGTGGCCGGGCTTGGTGCCACGATCGGCGTGCTGTTGTCGATGATGTCGGTAACGCAGGGAATCCGGCAGGTCTATCTCAATTCCGGCGACCGGATGCGGGCCATCATCGTCACCTCATCCGCCGACGGCGAAGGCGATAGCGCCATCACCCGTGATCAGGCATCGCTGATTTCCGACGCGCCGGGCATCGCCAAGGGACCGGATGGCAAGCCGCTGGCCGATCGTGGCCTCAACATGGGCATCCCGATCCTGCACAAGGACGGTTCGAAGGGCTATACCACCATGCGCGGTTATGGGCCCATGGCGCAGAAGGTGCGGCCAGAATTCCATATCATACAGGGCCGCATGTTTCACTTCGGCCAGCGCGAGATGGTGGTTGGCGAAGGCGCGCATCTGCTGTTCCGGAACATGAATATCGGCGACGATGTCATCCTTCCAGGCGGTCCGTGGAAGATCGTGGGCGTCTTTCGCGCCGGCGACATCACCGACGGCCAGGTGATCGGCGACACCGAGACGCTGCTGACCGCGCTGCACAGGAATACGTATAACAGCATTCTTGTGCGCCTGGCGTCGTACGACGCCCTGGATAGGTTGAAACGAGCGCTGACCACCAATCCGGCCCTCTCGGTCAAGGTGGAACGCCACAGCGACTGGTACAACCGGGCCGCCGGCAACAACAGCAACTTTCTGGCCAAGCTGGCCTATGCCATCGGGGCGGTTATGGCTATCGGCGCGCTGTTCGGCTGCCTGAACACCATGTATTCGGCGGTGGGCGCGCGGGGGCAGGAAATCGCCACGCTGCGGGCGCTGGGCTTTTCCGCCCTCCCTGTGATGGTATCGGTGCTGCTGGAAGCACTGGTGCTGGCGGTCGGGGGCGCACTCATTGGTGCGGCCGGAGCCTATGCGATCTATGATGGCCGACAGGACTTCTTCGGCACCAACGTCTTCCATCTGACCGTGCCGCCCGTTCTGGTAGGGATTGGCGTGATATGGGCGGTGGTTGTGGCGCTGCTGGGTGGGCTGCCCCCTTCCATCCGGGCCGCGCGGCGCCCGGTCGTGGATGCGTTGAGGGCAACATGACGTGGGCTTGATGTGAACCAGGAAAACAAGTCGGCGCTGCTGGATTCGCTGCGTATCGAGCGCAAGCCCGTGCATACCCCATCGCGGGGACCGTGGATCATCGTTGGCATAGCACTGCTGGCGGCGCTGGCGGTCGGCGGCTGGTATTTCTGGCCGAACGGCCGCATCACCGTCCATGCCGTCACCGCCCAGGCACAGGATCCGGCGGCGGCGTCGGGGCTGGACGCGTCCGGTTATGTGGTGGCGCGCCGCAAGGCCACGCTGTCGGCCAAGATCCTGGGCAAGATCACCGAGGTGAATTTCGAGGAAGGCGATCATGTGAAGGCGGGCGACATCGTCGCCCGGCTGGACGATTCCAATTATCGTGCCGCGCTTATGGAAGCCGAGGCCAAAGCGCGCCAGGCCAAGGCGGCGCTGGACAATACCGCCCCCATCTATGCGCGTTATCAGAAACTGAAAAGCGAGGGCGCCATCTCCACCGATGCAGTGGAGAACCAGCGCCTGGCCTTTGACAATGCCCGCACGGCCTATGACCTGGCCCGGGCAGCGGTCGGCACGGCCGAAAGCTATCTGCGCGACACGATGGTACGCGCACCCTTTTCAGGTATCGTCACCGTGAAGGTCGCGCAGGTCGGCGAAGTCGTGGCGCCCCAGGCGGCAGGCGGTGGCGACACCCGCACCGGCATCATCACCATTGTCGACATGGATTCGCTCGAGGTCCTGGTCGATGTCAGCGAGAATTATATCGACCGGGTGAAGGTCGGCGGCAGGGCCGTGATCCATCTGGATGCCTACCCCGACTGGGATATTCCCGGGCAGGTTCTCGCCATCATTCCCACCGCCGACCAGAGCAAGGGCACAGTGGAGGTCCGCGTCGCCATCAAAGCCAAAGACAGCCGCATCCTGCCCCAGATGGCTGCGCGGGTGGCATTCCTGGACATGCCCGGCGGACCAGCCGCGCCCGTTTCCCGCGTCAGCGTGCCGGTCCAGGCCGTGCAAGCCCATGGCCGCACCGGCGACGTCTTCATCATCAAGGACGACGACACGCTGGAGAAGCGCAGTGTTGCACTGGGCCCTGTGTCAGCCCAGACCGCGGTGATCCTGTCCGGTGTTACAGCCGGCGAGACGCTGGCATCGGGCGAGCTCGCCCGGCTGCGCGACGGGGACCGGGTGAAAATCGCCCAATAGGACTATCCTGCCGACAGGTGGTTTTTCGGGGGAAACTGGCGCAAATCCGCGCGCGCGGGCCGAAAAAATGATAGCGTTACCCCGGGGCAGGAGTTCGCGGGGCAGGTCGTGCAGGCCTTAAATAAATCATTGTTCTATTTGAATAATCCCTGAGGCTGGTCATGGCGCTCGATCCCATTCGCTCTATCGTGATCGTGGGCGGCGGTACCGCCGGCTGGATGGCCGCCGCCAGCCTTGCCAAGCATCTTCAAAAACTGGGCTGCAGCATCCGCCTGATCGAATCCGAGCAGATCGGAACAGTCGGCGTAGGAGAAGCGACGATCCCGCCCATCATCGATTTCCTGCGCCTTCTGGGCATCGACGAGAACGAGCTTGTGCGCAAGACCCAGGCGACCTTCAAGCTGGGGGTCGGATTTTCCGGATGGACTCGCCCGGGAGAGTTCTTTTTTCACCCCTTTGGCCCGACCGGATTTGGCATGGGGCCAATCTCGTTTCCGGCTTACTGGCTGAAGATGTACCTGTCGGGCGAAGCGGCGCGGCTGGAAGACTATTCTATCCAGGCCAAGGCCGCCGAAGCGGGCCGCTTCATGCGGCCTGTCCACGCGCCCGGCACCCCGCTGAACAAGATAACCTACGCCCTGCACTTTGATGCCTCGCTGTTCGCACGCTACCTGCGCACCTTCGCGGAGCGGCTTGGCGTCGCGCGGACCGAAGGCAAGGTGCGGACGACAAACCTGCGTGGGGAAGATGGATTCATCGAATCCGTCACGATGGAAAGCGGTGAAGTAATAGAGGGGGACCTGTTCATCGACTGCAGCGGCTTCCGCGGGCTTCTGATCGAGGAAGCACTGAAGACCGGCTACCAGGATTGGAGGCACTGGCTGCCCTGCGACCGGGCGCTTGCCGTGCCATCCGCCAATGAGGGACCGCCGGCGTCATTCACGCTTACGATCGCACGCCATGCCGGTTGGCAGTGGCGCATTCCGTTGCAGCATCGTACCGGCAACGGCCATGTCTATTGCAGCGATTTCACCAGCGACGAGGCTGCGTGCCGCACACTACTGGATAACCTCCAGGGCAAGCCATTGAAAGACCCCCTGCGCCTTCGCTTCGTTACCGGCCGGCGCAACAAGGCGTGGAACAAGAACTGCGTGGCACTGGGCCTGGCCAGCGGCTTTCTGGAGCCTTTGGAGTCGACCAGCATCCATCTGATCCAGCGTGGCATCGCCATGCTGCTCAAATTCTTCCCGGACCGCAGTTTCGAGCCGGCGGATATCGACCGCTATAACCGCACATTCGAATTCGAATTCGGTCGGGTGCGGGATTTCCTGCTGTTGCATTATACTCAGACCCGGCTGGACGGACCTTTCTGGGAACATTGCCGAAACATCCCACTTACCGACAGCCTTGCGGAAAAGATCGATCTGTTCCGCAGTCATGGCCGCATCCTGCGCGAGGATACCGAGCTGTTCCCCGCACAGAGCTGGCTATATGTCATGATCGGCCAGGGCATCCGGCCGCGGCGCTATGAACCCACCGTTGACACGCTGGAAGAGGCGGCGATAAACGCCAACCTGGCCGATATACAGAACGTGGTACGGCGTTGCGTGGAGGCCATGCCGATGCATCAAGCATTCATCGACAGAAACTGCGCCGCCTAGTTGCCGCGCAGAAGATACATCACGCGAGCACGAATCTTTCCGTAATTCTCCGCCAACGGCCCCAGCAAACCATGCCTTTCCGGCGGCAGGTGCACCAATGGGTGGCCATGTTCGCGAAACACATAATGGTCGAACAGGGCCTTCCACGCGCGCCGCTCCGGCAGCGGCCGTTCCGAAATCGCGATCATGGCCAACAGCATGCTGGTGTGCGGCGCATCCGGGCCGGAGGCGAAGGCATCCCACCAGTAATTGACAAGACCATTAAACGGCTCTGTGGCTTCGACCTGATGCCACCACAGTTTGGGCAAATACAGGGCATCACCCGCTTCAAGTTCCGCGATGAGAGCTTGGGCGCGCGCCGCTTCAAAACGGGGATAGCGCGGATCTCCCGGTGGGGCGGATGCCGCCAGACTGACCGGCTGGCCTGCCATGGTATGGTCGATCGGACCGACATACAGGTCTTCAACATGTTCGGGCGCATAGAGCGTAAAGCGGCGGCGCCCCGCAATCACACAGGCCAGGTTGTCGACCGTATCATAGTGGGCAGAGATGTTGGAGGCGTGACCCAACCAGATACGAGGCCCCGCGGCAACCGGCACCAGCGGCATGGGGTTTTCGGCGGCAAAACCGGGCATATAAGCGTCGACCGGAACAGACCCGACATAAACCGACTTCGGCGCCGGCCCGTTCGCCAGGATGAGATCAAGCGCGGCCCCAAACCCCATCCGTTGCCGCGTGAAATTGAAACCGGAGAGATCGTTGCTGTAAAAATATTTGCCGGCGATCGCAGGGTCACCGACAAAAGCGTCCATCTCGC
Source organism: Rhizomicrobium sp. (assembly GCA_035761325.1). GTDB lineage: Bacteria > Pseudomonadota > Alphaproteobacteria > Micropepsales > Micropepsaceae > Rhizomicrobium. The sequence goes on from DASTRG010000055.1 coordinate 10,130, forward strand.
AGCCCGCATCCATGCGGCGCAGATAATCACGCAGTCCCGCCGCTGTCTGTGCCGCGCGTACAACCGGCCAGTCCGCAACCTGGCCTCGCAAAATTACAGGACGGCAGGGTTGAACAACGTCGCGCAGAAAGCTTTGGCAGTCCCCTACGGCGGATATCTCGGCCGCCGCAATCATGCGCCGATCATGCCGGCGCTCGATTGCAGCAGAGCATCGTTCTTCATGCGGGCCAGAACCGGAACCTGCTTCAACGAGGCGATCATCAGGTAGACAAGCTGCAGATAATCCTTCCGGAAGAAATCCAGCACCGTCGCATCATCCAGAGCTCTGAGCGCTTCATGGTTGATCGTGTAAAGCCCGGTCAGGGTTCGCCGCCCGCCATCATCGAAGCTGGCGGTGATATCTACCGGCTCGACCAGCTTCAGCCTTACCAGGGATTCCACGAAGATCCTGGTCAATTCCACGCCCCGCGCCAGGTCGCGGAACAGGGCCATGATGCTTTGCAGGTAGCGTGTTGGCTCGCCGGTTTCGGAAAAAAGCGGCGTTCCACCATCGCTGATCCGGGGGCTATCCAGGTCGATGGCCAGGTCACCGCCCGCGGCAAAGAACGGGCCGCGTTGAAGATTCAGGGGACGATAGGTCTGCATACCCCCGGCATTGAGAAAAAGGTTCTCGCCTTCGTCGAATCCCAGCATCGCGCCAACAAAGAAAGCCCCCGTATTGGAATCCTTGGTCAGAAGGATTGGGTAATGTACAGCCAGGAAGGGAAATTCCCCAAGGATAACAGGCACGAACCGCTGGTTGTCGCCAAAGCGGGCGGCCGCGCCAGCCTGGACCTTCAGGCCGCGATGAGCCTCACTATTCAAGACGGTGATGTTGGCCATGGACAAAATGGGATCATCAATCAGATGGGCTGCAGGCCATATTCGCGAATTTTCTTCACCAGATCGCGATTTTTGGGCAGCATGCTTCTCAGTTTCCGGGTCATCTCTGCGGCTTCGCGCATATAGCTTTTGGCCATGGCCCGAGTACCGCCATTGTCGTCGGCCGACACTTCTGTCCGAAAACCCATACCGTACAGAACATACTGATAGCTTGCTGCCGGAAACACTTCCTCGACGCGATCGAATTCATCGAAGAACCAGGGCGGCTGGTATTTCCACAATTGCAGCAGGTTCTTCAAACGGTCGGGCACTGTCGTTGGATCGGTATTGTCCCGCCAGAACTTTTCGGGCCGCTTGGTCAACACATAGTGCAGCTTGAGAAAATCAATAATGCGGCCCCAGCGATAGTCGTTTACGTCGTTGAAACGGGCCGCCACGATATCCATAACGCCCCTGTTCGCGGGCATCTGTTCGGCGATCAGCTTTGCCGCCAATTCAATCAGCACAATTGCCGAAGATTCCAGCGGCTCCAGAAATCCAGAGGCCAACCCCACCGCCACGCAATTATTCTTCCAGAATCTCTCACGATGGCCGGCGCGAATTGGAATCTTGCGCGCAGTCAGACCCTCAGCGGCCGGCCCAATGTAGCGCCGCAACTCGTCCTCTGCCGCATCGTCGGTGATATGCCGGCTGGAATAGACGTAGCCGACGCCGCGCCGCGAGGGCAGCCCGATGTCCCACGTCCACCCGGCGGACTGCGCGGTCGAAACAGTATGCGAGGCCATCGGCGCACTCTCGCTTTCGTAAGGCACCTGAATGGCGAGCGCGCGGTCGCAGAACAGCACGTCGCTGCAATCCTTGAAGCCGACACCCATCGCCTGACCCAATAGGAGGCTGCGAAATCCGGTACAATCCACAAACAGGTCGCCCGCAACTTCGCCCGCCTGTTCCGTCGAGAGGCTGGAGATATCACCGTTCTCTGTCTGGTTCACCCGCCTCACATCGGCCAGTACATGGCGCACGCCCAATTTTTCCGTGCAATGCTTCTGGATGAAAGGAGCGAATTTTCCTGCATCCAGGTGATAGGCGTAGTTAGCCATCGCCTGGTATTCCGGCGTGGTGATGGTTTTGGGCGCCAGGCCGTCGTCGCACAACGCGCCCTGCGGTGTCACCACATCGCAGAAGCTGCGGTCGGACTGGTTCTCCAGCCAGTGCGGCACCAGATTCACCTGCGTGAACCCCTGTGGAAGCATCAGGGGATGATAGTAGCCATCATCCTGGGCGCCGGTGGTCCAGCGGGCGAAGCGCGCCCCCTGTTTGAAAGCTGCGTCGCAATGCCGGAAAAGGTCCGTTTCGGAAACGCCCATTTTTTCCAGGGTAGTCCGCAATGTCGGCCAAGTGCCCTCGCCCACACCGATGATGGGAACATTGGGCGATTCCACAAGCGTGACGGAAAATGTGCCGGACTCGATGCGGCCTTGATGGCGGGCGGCGATCACGCCGGCCGTCAGCCAACCCGCGGTACCACCGCCCACGATCACGATGTTCTGGACTGGATTTGTCATGGTGAAAATTCTAGCACGCTGCCTTGTTGCGCCAAATAAAAAAGGGGCCGCCCAGGTGGCGGCCCCAGTTTAATTTCCCTGAGGGGGTCAGAGCTTGTAATGCAGCCCCAGCGTGAACCGCCGGCCATAATCCACCACATCCAACACCTGCTCGGTGAACCGGCCATGGGTCGAGTAGTTGGCGTCGGTGAGGTTGTTGGCTGTGAAATAGACGTTGAAATGCTCGGTGAAGTCGTAGCTGGTGCTGAAATCGACGATGGTGCTGGCGTTGACGAACGTCGGTTCTGTACCGAATTTCGAGCCGTTCTGCTGCTGACCGAACTGGACCAGAGACGCGTCCTGCCAGGTCACTGCAAGGCGGGCCTGGAAACCATCCTTGTCATAGAAGCCTACCAGGTTCGCGCTGTCGGCCAGGCCGGTCACCGCAAATCCCGAAATGGTTATGTTGGTCGGATCATACGGCTTGTTGGTGCCGACTACGGTGGCGTTGGCCTGGAAGCCCCAGCCCGTATCGTCGAACACGTGCTGGACCGCGAACTCGGCTCCATAAACGTTGGCCGTCGGACCATTGACGTTCGAGGCAATGGTGAACACCGCCGGCGCCCCCGTGGTCGGGTCGATGACGCCGTTGATGTTGTCCTGCTTTGTGCCCTGCACAATGAAGTTCGTGACGTTCTTGTTGAAGACGTCGACCGACGCATAGGAGTTCTGGGCGTAGTACCACTCCGCGCCGAAATCCACTGAGTCGGACAAATAGGGCATCAGCTGCGGATTGCCGCCGCTGGCCGTCAGGGCGCCGACGCGTGGACTTGTCGGCACGTTCAGCACCGGCGTGATCTGACCCAATGGCGGCCGGGTCAGCGTGCGCGAGGCGTTGAAACGCAGCTGCAGCTCGTCGGTAAGGGAGAGGGTCGCGTCGAAATTGGGCAAGAAGTACTGATAGTCATTCTTGCCGGTGACCAGCGACTGCGGGCCGAACGTTGTTACAAACGCAGTATGGTCAGACGGCTGTACCGTCAGCCCGATCGGCTGTTGCCCGATGCCGATAGCAGTCAGGTTGGTGAATTCCTGGCGAAGGCCGACATTGATGCGCAGCGGCATTCCCGCGAGCTCGCTCTTGCTCGTGATGCTGATATAGGCCGCGTTGCTGTTTTCGATGATCTGTTGATAACTGCCCACGTTCAACGCCGTGCGATAGACGCCGTCGAAGGGAGGCGTACAGCAGCCTACGTTGAACCCTGGGATGGTCGTGGTCTGGGGATTACCCAAGCCCTGCAGATAGTTCAGCACCCGATAAGGATTGAAGACCAGAACGTTGGGCGGCAGGCCGTTTCCGCCCCAGCCATTAACGAAGTCTGACGTGCTGAAGGAGCGCGTGAAATAGTCTTGCGGCAGAGCTACGCCATGGGTCCCATTGTTGTTCGACGCGGGACCATAACCCGCATATGCCTGCCAGTCGTTATTGGCGAAATCATCGTAGGTGTGGGAATTGTCGTGATCGCCGACATACTGGTAGCCGAAGACGACTTTCAGATTATCGCTTTCGTCCCACTCGCCCTCCAGCTTGAGTTGCTGGACCTTATCAGTGCGATTGGGTTGGCTCATTGGGAGCACATGGCTGCCGATCAGGCCGTTGTTGATGAAGCGGCTGGCGTCGCCATTCGGTCCAACACCGCTGGGATAGGGCAGATTATGGCCGCCAGGGAGCACAACACCCACGCCCGTGCCGTTGGTGCCGCCGGCGGTCGAAGGACCATAGCCGACGTCCACGTCAATCGACGCAAGCTGCCCACCTGGATTGAGCTGGGACAGGGCCTGGGCGGCATCCAGCATGAATGACAGCCGATCATTGGCCTGCCACTTCACGTTGGCGCCCCACATATTGTTCTGAATTACCGAACCGTTGATCTGCGACTGGAAGTCGGTCGGGGTGTTGGGCTGGACGAAGCTGGTGATCGTGCCGTTCTTGTTGGTATTGACATCGCGCAAGCTGCCGGAATTGAACCAGACGGAATAGCCGTACTGGGCCGCATGCAGCGTATCGCGTGAATAGTTGTCGTCGACGGTAACCAGGACCGAATCCACCGGCTTCCACTGTAGGGCAAGCCGTCCGTCATAACGGGTATCCGTCGTAGTTTCCTGATAGAGACCATAATCCTGGATGAACCATGCCGGCTGGGCATCAGGCGTCAGGGTCGCACCGCAGGCCGCAGCGGCGCCGGCGCGCTGGCAAGGATCCAGATAAGTCCCCTCCCAGCCCTGAATGTTCACATGATTGCCGCGTATGCGAGAGGAGGTGTAGGCCGCATCGACGAGAATGCCGAAGCGATCATTGTCGAAGGTGTCGCTGAACAGAACATCGGCATTCGGCATGGGGTTGCCCATCTCGGGCGAGACGGTGGCCGAAACGGCACCCACAAGATTCAACCCCGGGTGATCAAAGGGCTTGGGGTATTTGATATTGACGGTTGCACCGATTGCACCGGACGACAGCGAGGCATCCGGCGATTTCAGGACGTCCATCTGGCTGATGAAGTCTGAACTGACGGCGCTGAAATCATAGGTTCGCCCCGTCGCGCTGGACATCTTGCGGCCGTCATAGAGCGTCTCATTGAAGGCCGGACCAAAACCGCGCACGGTGATCTGGGTCGCGTTGCCGGTGGAAGTGGGCACGCCGCCAATGGAGGTCGCGCCGCGGCTGACGGTGACACCCGGCACATGTTGCAGCGCGGCGGCAATGTCGGAATCGGGAAACTTGCCTATGTCTTCCGCGGAGATCGAGTCCACGAGGCCAAGCGAGTCGCGCTTGACGTCCAGATTCTTCTGCAGCGAACTAATCAGGCCCGTGACAGTCACGCTTTCGACCTGGTCGTTGGCGGCGACCGACTGCTGCGCCACCGCAGGCATTGCCATCGCCATCACGCAAACGCCGCTCATCAGCGCAGTGCGCACACCGTGACGAACGATTCCCCCGTTGGACATATGCTTTCCCTTCAAAAGCGCCCCCGCGGGGTGCGCGAATTGTTGAACAATAATACGGTGCCCCCGCCATGCCGGGCCGCGCCCGCAAAGCACAACCACTGCGCCAACCTTCTCAGGCCAACGCGGTACATTTCGGCGAAGGCAATGCCCCGGGGCACACGCGGTGCGTCCAGACGGGCCGTTACCAATTGGACGATCAGGCTAGCCTGCCTGTGGTGCGCTCTCCCTCGTTCCCGCGCCAACGGATGTGGCGCTTATGTGGGTGAAGACGACGGTCCCCGGAAAACCCTCCAAATTTTTTGCCGGTATACGGAATTTTTAGACGACCCCATTTTGTGCAGCTGCGAGATCGCACGCTGCACTTTGTTAGCCGTTTATGCGAAGTTTTCAGACAACGCGCCTTTGAATTGTCGTAGGGTGACGAAAGACAGAGGGGGGATATACGGTGCAGGTCGGCGGCGCAGCGCCTGATCACAGCGCGATCAAGGAAGAACTGGACGTGCGTTTTCGCGCGTCGCTGGTCGCTTACTTTATGCGCCGCACGGGAAGCCAGCAGGAAGCCGAAGACCTCACCCAGGAGACCTTCGCCCGGCTGATTGGATCCAACACCTTCGAGAAGGCAGACGAAGCAAAGGCTTTCGTCTTCCGGGTTGCCTCCAACCTGCTGCGCGACCGGGCACGCGCCGCCACCCGGCTGCGCCGCTTTCCGAGTGTGCCGCTCGATACCGTCGCAGGGGCCGGTTTCGAACCCCGGCTGGTGGAGGGTCTCGACCCCGAGCGCGTCTTAATAGCCAAGGAGAATCTGGCAGAGGTCTTGGCCAGCCTCGAAGACCTTGGCGAACGAACAAAGAACATATTTGTCCTTTTCCGCCTTGAAGGAATGAAGCAAAAAGCCATCGCCGCCATATACGGTATCAGCGTCTCGACGGTCGAAAAGCATGTCATGGCCGCGGTTCTGCATTTGGCTAAGCGGTTCGGATCGATTTGATGAACGGATTTGGAGAGATTGGCGGCGATGGTGAGCGGAAGCTGGCGGAAGCAGCCGGCTGGCGCGTGCGCCTGACCGAAGCCGGCGTCGACAGCACGCTGGAATTCGACCTTTGGCTGCGGATTCCCGGCAACCGGGAGGCCTGGGAACAGGTGTCCCGTTCCTGGAACTATTTCGATTCGATAGCCGATACTCCCGATGTCATGGCGGTCCGCCAGGCGGCTCTGGCCGATGCCAAGCGGGCGGGGCTTCGGCCGGGCACCATCATGCTGTCCCTGCCGCGGCTGGTCCGTTCATTCGCGCCCCTGGCTGCCGCTATCCTGGTGATGGCTATTCTGGGTTCGGGCGGATATTGGTGGATAAACCAGCCGGACGACTATCGCACTGCTGTCGGCGAGCGGCGCGTCATCACGCTGGCGGACGGTTCCAAGCTGTCGCTGGATGCCCACAGCGAGGTGACCGTGCATTACGGCGCCCATGAGCGATCGCTGCATCTTCTGAGCGGCCAGGCCCGTTTCGACGTCGCCCATGACAAAAGCCGCCCTTTCACCGTCGTGGCGGGCAACCAGAAGGTGATCGCCACCGGCACGGCCTTCAACATCGAGATGGCTGGACCGCGGGTTCTGGTCACCCTGATCGAGGGACATGTCGTGGTTTTGGATGAGAACGGTACGGCGCAGGGGATCGCCATGTCGTCCTGGCCGCACCGCATCGAACTCAAGGCCGGCCAGCAGCTGAGCGCCGGCCCGGCGGTTCCGCCGGAAATCTCGCAAGCCAACATCCAGCGTGTCACGGCCTGGACCAACGGACAGCTCATGTTCGACGATGAACCTCTGTCCTCGGTGGTGGAGCGGGTCAACCGCTATAGCGGCACCCGCATTGTGATAGACGATCCCAAGGTTGGGACGATGAGAATCAGCGGCGTGTTCAACGCCGGCGACGCGAACGGCTTCGTGGAAATAGTTTCCCACTATCTTCCCGTGAGGGCGGTCACAGTGGATGCCCACACAATTGCCCTGCAAAGTCAGAAAAAAGAGGGCGGAGCATTGTGAAATTTCCGGATGGCGTATTGAGGACCGTCCCCTATCTCAACGCCGTGCCGCAAATCCATCCAATGTATCCGAAGAGTCAGAAGGAAATGCATGCGCCGGGGGAGGTCACGGCTTTGGCTGCTTCGAACGGTGTCGGCGGGCAGCCTGAGTGTTGCCTTGTGGAGCGGCAGCGCGGCCGCGCAACAGTCGGCGCGAACCTATAATTTTGATCTTCCGCAACAGCCCCTTTCGGCATCACTCAAGGAATATGCGCGCGTTTCCGGCCAGCAGATCATTTTCACCGAAGATCTGGTGCTGGGTTATCAGGGCAAACCCCTGCATGGACAGCTGAGCGCCGCCGAAGCGTTGGATGAGCTTCTGGCCGGCACCGATCTGTTCGTCGAACATACCGCAACCGGTGCGGTAATGATCCGCCGGGCCACCCACGAGCCTGCGGATGCGCTCCACCGCAGGCCCGATTTCGCCGCCGCCCCCGTCGAAGAGGTCACTGTCACCGGCCTGATCCAGTCCCTGCAGAACAACCTGGACATCAAGCGGAATGCCGACGGGCTTGTCGACGCAATATCGTCGGAAGATATCGGAAAATTTCCCGACGTTGATCTGGCCGCCGCAATGCAGCGCATTCCAGGAGTGACCATCAGTCGCGGTGTATCCGCGATCGGAGGCGTGCCCACATCCATCGGAACGGCCACCCAGATTACCGTGCGCGGCTTCGGACCGGCCTTCAACGAAACCCTGTTCGGCAACCGCCAGGTCGCTTCCGGCGTTGGCCGCGCCTTCGATTTCAGCGCCATCGGTGCGGATTTCGTCAGCCGCGTCGAAGTGATGAAAACGCCTGACGCCACCTTGTCCTCAGGCGCGATCGGCGCCACGGTCAATATCCGCTTTCCTGTGCCGTTCGATCACGCCGGCTTCAACCTGGTTGGATCGGCTTCCACTACGATTTCGCCCGAACAAGGCAACGCTACGCCCAACATCAAGGCACTGGTCAGCGACACTTTCGCGAACGACCATTTCGGCATCCTGGTCGACGGAGCCTATTCCGTCAGCCGCACCCGGGGAAACCATGTGAACATCCAGGGCTGGGAAGGCACGCGCATCAGCCCGGCCCAGCTCGCTGGAGCTGCGCCGGGCGCATCCACAACGCCAGATACCAACGCATGGTTCATTCAGGATTATGGCATTTACCAGGAAACGACCACCGACACCCGCGTCAACGGGCGAGCCGTGCTTCAATGGCGGCCCAATGACGATTTCCTGGTCACACTGGATGAAAACTTTTCGCGTGACGCATTGCATGCCCGGCAATATGGCTTCAGTGTCTGGTTCAACGCCGGAAGCCTGTCCAATATCGTGCAGGATACCAACGGCACCATCACCAGTTTTGTTCAGCCCAACTCCCCGACCGACTTCCAATCGCAGATCAATGGCGCGGTGCTGCAGAACAACGACACCGGCATCAATGTCCGCTGGAAACAGTCCGACAGGCTTACCATCAACCTGGACTATGACCATTCCCAGGCGTGGTTGAATCCGGGGGGCCAACTCAGCAGCCTCGATGCCGATGTCGGTTACGGCCCCTCGACGCCCGGCGGCACCAACGGTACGGCGCTGGGCATCACCGTTCCCGGCGGTCACACCCTGCCCTACCCCACCGGCTATGGGCCGGGCGGAGACGCCGGTGCTTTCCTCGATCCCAACCTGATCGGCAGCCATGTGCTGCCCATCATCTCACAGCAACGCTTCGATCGTGTGCAGCAGGCCAAGGGCGAAATGGTCTGGCGGCAGGATGAGAATCTGAAAATTACCCTCGGCTATCAGTATGTCGGCGATCACGACAATGTCCGCGTCTACAACGATTTCGCCAATAACCAGTGGCAGGCTTACGCCGGCTACGGTCCGGCTTCCAACAACACCGGAACGCACGGTGTCGCGCTGCCGCCCGGCCTTTTCACTGGCGGATTCTCAACCGAAGACTTCATCACCGGCTTCGCCGGCAGCGCCGCCCTGCCGCCGCGTATTTTGGCCTTCAACGCGCATTCCGTGGTGGATTATCTGCAGGGCCTGGGAAATCCGCAGGTCACCGCGATACCCGGCTACAATGTGGGCTGCTGCAATTCGGCCTTCGATGGAACCTATCGCATGGTCAACGAGCCGGAAAGCTATTCCCAGGTTATCGAGAATACCAGCGCAGCCTATCTGAGCATTTCGGCCAGGTTGCGCCTGGCGGGCATGCCAGCCCGAATTAATGCGGGCCTGAGGGGCGAATATACTTCGGTCACCACCATCGGATTGGGCCAAGAGCCTACCGCGCTGACGGTACAGCCGTCAGATCATACCGCCTTCCTCGTTAATTACAGCGGCTTGACCATGGTGTCAGGTCACAACAGCTATCAATCGTTGCTGCCCAACCTGGACCTGACGCTGGAGCCGGGAGATGACGTGCAGGTGCGCTTCGACGTCTCGCGCACCCTGACGCGGCCGCCGCTGACCCAGATCAACCCGGCGCTGACCGTTCCCACGATCCTGCGGGTGGGCGCCCTGACTGCAACCGGCGGCAATCCCGAGCTCATGCCCTATGTCTCGGTCAGTATCGACCTCAGCGCCGCCTGGTACTATCAACACAACTCGTATCTGTCCGTCGATGTCTTCAACAAGAATGTAAGTGACTTCGTCGTGCAGGGCTCGACCCAGCAGAACATCAACAACGTTATCGATCCTACAACTGGCTTGCCCGCCATTTTCACAATTTCCACGAACGTCAACGGACCTCGCGCCAATATCTATGGCGCAGAGGTCGCCATCCAGCACGTGTTCGACGACAGTGGTTTCGGATTCCAGGCCAATGCGACCCTGGTGGACACCAATAAGCCTTACAATCCGCTTGATCTTGCCGTGAGCGGATTTGCGGTGACGGGCCTGGCCAACTCGGCCAACCTGGTCCTGTTCTATGACAAGGGTGGATTCCAGGCGCGCATCGCTGCGAACTGGCGCGACAAGTACCTGGACCATTTCGGCCAGCAGCAGAACGGCTCGCGCTTTGGTACCGAACCCACCTTCGTGAATGCCAGCACCCAGGTCGATTTCAGCACAAGCTACGATATCTCGCCTTCGCTCTACGTCTATTTCTCGGCCCAGAACCTGAACAATGCCACGTTCAGCACTCACGGCCGCTTCAGTGAGCAGTTACTGGATATGGTGGATTATGGCCGCCGCTTCACCCTGGGTTTGCATTTCAAATATTGAGATACGAGCTCGCGTTGATCTTTTGCGGCTCACATTGCCGGCGGCCTTGCCGCCAGCGGGTACCGGGCCCTCTAATCGAGTCGTACCAGTTGCAGACGCAAGGCATTGGCGATGACGCTGACGGACGACAGTGCCATGGCCGCCGCGGCGAAAACGGGCGACAGCAGGATGCCGAATACGGGATAAAGCACGCCGGCGGCTACCGGAATCCCGACGGCGTTATAGACAAAGGCAAAAAACAGATTCTGCCGGATGTTCCGCATGGTGGCGGCCGACAGGATGCGAGCACGCATGATGCCGGAGAGGTCGCCACTCAGCAGGGTGACCCCGGCGCTTTCCATCGCAACATCGGTTCCCGGCCCCATGGCGATGCCAATGTCGGCGGCAGCCAAAGCGGGGGCATCGTTCACGCCGTCGCCCGCCATTGCCACAACGTGCCCCTGGGCCCTTAGCCGGCCAACCACATCGCTTTTGTGCCCGGGAAGAACTTCGGCCTCGACATCCGAGATTCCAAGTCGGCCGGCAACCGCAAGCGCCGTTGTGCGGTTGTCGCCTGTCAGCATCACGATACGCACGCCGTCGCCCTTCAAGTCCTTGAGGGCCGCGGGCGTTGTGGCTTTGACACGGTCGGCAATGGCGAACAGACCGGCGAGCCTCCCGTCGACGGCACAATAGATCACCGACGCTCCACTCTGCCGAAGCTTTTCGGCCTGACCAGCCAGTCCCGACAGCTCCATTGCTTCCAGGAACTGCTCGTTGCCAAGCCGGATCTGAAGGCCTTCGACAATGCCCTGGGCACCCTTGCCTGCCGGGGAATCGAAGTCTGCGACGGGTGGGTAGACGATTTTCCGTTCCCTTGCTGCCGCCACAATGGCATCAGCCAGCGGATGCTCGCTGGCCTGTTCAACCGCCGCAGCCAACCGCAGCAGCTCGGATTCCGAAAAGCCATTCAGCGTCGATATTTCCACCACGGACGGCCTGCCTTCCGTCAGTGTCCCGGTCTTGTCCACGACCAGCGTGTCAACCCGCTCCATCTGCTCCAGCGCTTCAGCATTCTTGATCAGGATGCCGGCGTGCGCGCCACGGCCCACGCCCACCATAATGGACATCGGGGTTGCCAGGCCCAAAGCACAGGGACAGGCTATGATCAGAACGGTTACGGCGGAAACCAGTGCGTAAGCAAAGCGAGGCTCGGGGCCCCAGATCGCCCAACCTGCAATAGCCAGCAAAGCCACGGCGATGACCGCCGGCACGAACCAGGACGACACCTGGTCGGCCAGGCGCTGTATCGGTGCGCGGCTGCGCTGTGCTTCGGCCACCATTTGGACGATGCGTGAAAGCATGGAGTCGCGGCCCAGCTTTTCGGCCCGGACCACCAGGGTACCCGACCGGTTTATGGTGCCCCCAATGACTGCGCTGCCGACCTCTTTCGTGACAGGCATGGATTCGCCGGTCACCATGGATTCGTCGACCGACGAACGGCCTTCTGTCACGGTTCCATCGACGGCCAGCTTTTCGCCGGGACGAACACGGATCAGATCGCCGATTGCCAGGGCGTCGAGCGATACTTCTTCCTCGGTCTGCCCGGTTAACCGCCGGGCCGTCTTCGGAGCGAGATCGAGAAGGGCGCGGATCGCGCCCGAGGTACGCTCGCGTGCACCCAGTTCCAGCACCTGGCCCAGCAGGACCAGCACGGTAATGGCAGCAGCCGCCTCGTAATAGACATCGACCATGCCATCGGAGTTGCGGAATGCGGGCGGAAACAGTTCGGGCGCAAAACCGGCCAGAAGGCTGTAGAGCCAGGCGACACCGGTACCGAGCGCAATCAGGGTGAACATGTTGAGATTGCGCGTCCTGATCGAGGCCCAGCCACGTACGAAGAATGGCCAACCTGCCCAAAGCACAACAGGCGTAGAGAAAGCCGCCTGCAGCCATATGGAAGTCTGCCCACCAACCATACGATTCAGGCCCAGCACCTCTCCCAGCATGCCCAGCGCCACCACCGGCAGCGCAAGTACCAACCCAACCCAGAAGCGGCGCGTCATATCGGCGAGTTCGGTATTGGGCTCCCCATGTCTGGACGCGACCGTGGGTTCCAGCGCCATCCCGCAGATCGGACAGGAACCAGGGCCCGTCTGCCGTACTTGCGGATGCATGGGGCAGGTGTAAGTCACGCTCGGGTCTGCGAAGCCACCCTTTACGGACAACGTCCCAAGCCTGTCGCTACGCTGATGATGATGACAGGTGTGAGCCGCCTGGCGATGCCGGTCCTTTTGGCAGCCATGTGCCGCCAGTTCCCCAGTGTGGTCAGCCTTGTCCGCCATGGCGTTTCTCCAGCCTTGCGCTGTATACCCCGCGGGGGTATATAGGCTTCATGCGGCAATCACTCAAGGTCTCGCTTCGGAAGCGCCTCAGCCGGATCGAGGGCCAGGTACGCGGCTTATCCCGAATGGTGGATGAGGATCGCTATTGCATCGATGTGATCACCCAGATCGCAGCCATTCGCGCCGCGCTGGGGCGGGTGGAAGACGAATTGCTGCGCGATCATGTCGGCCACTGCGTTGAACATGCCATAGCGGCCGGCGACAAGGCTGATCAGCGTCGCAAGATTGCCGAACTGATGGATGTATTTGGCCGGGCTCAGCGCTAGGATACTTCCGATATCCACCATCTATCGCGGCCAAGGATGGGAAAGTCTCGGGTGACTATGATGCCGGCAGGGAGACGCACGATGAAATGTTGCACTTCATTTATCATGGGAGCCGCGATGTGCGCGGCGACTCCCGCGTTTGCGCAGAACAGCGCGACGCCGGACGCACATACGCCAGCGACCCAGCAGGGCGGGATGATGATGCATGGCGCCATGCAGGGCGGAATGATGCAAGACATGGGCCCGATGATGGGCCAGCATATGATGAACGTCACCGTGACAGCTGTCGACATCAAGACCGGTCTTGTGGACGCCAGCGCCGGCAACATGGCGCTCAAGCTGCATTTTCCGCCGCCTTCACTGGCCGGTGTGAAAGCCGGAGATAAGCTTTCAGTGCACCTGGCATTTCACAGGCAGTAACCGGCACGGAAAACCGGGCTCGCGACTACTTCGCCCTTCTTTCAGGCTCACCATGAATTCCATCCAAGCGCCAGACCGCCGGCTGTTCGTCCAAGGACTTGCCGCGGCGGGCGTTGCCGGTCTTGCTGCACCTGTCCACGCCAGGGAGGCACCGGGGACGCATCCAGTGCTGCGCGGCAAAGACCTTGACCTGACGCTGGCTGAAATGCCGGTGAACATCACGGGCCGGCGGCGGATTGCCACCGTGGTCAACAACGCGATGCCCGGCCCCATTCTGCGCCTGCACGAGGGCGACCACGTCACCATCCGCGTCACGAACAGATTGAACGTGAGCTCTTCAGTGCATTGGCATGGGCTCAGGCTTCCCAACGCGATGGATGGCGTTCCTGGCCTTACCTATGCCGGCATCGCCCCGGGCGAGACGTTTGTTTACCGATTTCCAGTGCTTCAGGCGGGGACCTATTGGTACCACAGCCACAGCGGGATGCAGGAACAAACCGGCCTCTCGGGCCCCATCATCATCGATCCGGCCGGCCCCGATCCGATCCGTTACGATCGTGAATATGTTATCCAGCTATCCGACTGGACAGACGAAGACCCGATGACGATTGTCGCCAACCTCAAGCAGCAGGGCGACTATTACAATTACCACCAGCGCACGCTTGGTACTTTTATCAGCGATGTCGGACGGAATGGATTGGATGCCGCTCTGAATGACAGGCTGATGTGGGGCGGCATGCGCATGAGCCCAACCGACATTCTGGATGTCACAGGAGCAGTCTACACCTTTCTGATCAATGGACAGCCGCCCGCAGCGAACTGGACGGCGCTGTTCCGGCCCGGTGAGGCGGTGCGCCTGCGCTTCATCAACAGTGCGGCCATGACGACCTTCGATGTGCGCATTCCCGGTTTAGCCATGACAGTCGTGCAGGCCGATGGCTCGGACGTGCAACCCGTCGAAGTTGAAGAATTTCGCATCGGTGTTGCGGAAACCTATGACGTCATCGTGGTGCCCGGCGACGGCGCCTACACGATCTTCGCGCAAGCCCAGGACCGCAGCGGTTATGCCCGCGCCACACTGACTTCCCGCGCCGGGACACCGGCCAATGTGCCGCCCATGGATCCGCCGCCCCTTCGCACCATGGCGGACATGGGTATGGCGGGAATGAACATGCATGGCGGCCATGGGAGCTCGCCGATACACGATATGGAAATGGAAGGAATGGCCCCCGTCGGCGCGGCCGCCAATGCCAGCGGCGTTGATCCGCAAACCCTTGCGGGGCAACCCTTTGTGGATAACGTCGCGCCGATGCCGGCCAGCCGCCTACAGGAAGCCGGTACGGGTCTTGATGGATCGGGGCGCAGGACACTGCGGTATAGCCAGCTCAAGGCACTCGAGCCCGCGGCCTACACGCTGGAGCCCTCGCGTGACATCGAATTCCACCTTACCGGCAATATGGAGCGGTGGACGTGGGGTTTTGACGGCAAGAAGTTTTCGGATGCTCCGCCCATCCGCGTGGCGTTGGGCGAGACGGTCCGCTTTGTCCTGATCAACGACACCATGATGGAACATCCGATCCATCTGCACGGGTTCCTTTTCAGGCTGGAGAACGAACAAGGCGACAGCCAGCCCCTCAAGCACACTGTCAATGTCAAGCCGGGCGAGCGGGTTGGTATCGTATTTACGGCTGACGTGCCTGGTTATTGGGCATTCCACTGCCATCTGCTTTATCACATGGAAGCAGGCATGTTCCGCACGGTGATCGTGGCATGAAGAGTGCCGGTTTCGCACTTGCCGGACTGCTTGCGGTTGCTTCGCCCGCCGCCGCTGACCATGGTGCCGGGGGGGCTTCCGAGGCGGCCCCGTTTGGGGCGCCAGTCGACGACGAGCATGTCTGGTACCACGCACTGCTGGACCAGTTTGAAGGGCGCATTGGATCAAATAACGCCCTTCACTGGGAAGGCGAGGCGTGGTCTGGGACAGACACCAATCGCATCCGCTTCAAGTCGGAAGGCGGGATCAACGGGCGGGGCGAGGCCGACGAGGGCCGATACGAACTGCTGTACGACCGTCCGATCACCAGCTTCTTCGATATACAGGGTGGCGTTCGTACCGATGCTGACAGCCGCGCGGGCCGAACCTGGGCGGCACTTGGCGTTGAGGGCCTTGCACCATTGTTCCTGCATGTCTCCGCGACGGGATATGCCAGCAGCGAAGGCCATTTCGCCGGCCGGCTGGAAGGGAGTTACGATCTTCTGCTGACCCAACGGCTGATCCTGCAACCGCAACTGGAGATCAACTTATTCAGCAAGGCCGACTCGCGACGCGCCATTGGATCTGGTCTTTGCTGTCTCGATACCGGATTGCGGCTCCGTTACGAGATCACGCGCAAGTTCGCACCCTATATCGGACTCGCGTATGAACGGGATTTCGGCGACACCGCCACCATGGCCCGGCGGGCCGGCGATCCAACCTCAAGCATCAGATTCACCTTTGGTGTTCGCGCCTGGCTTTAGTGCACGGCCACTTAGCCCTGCGACCATTGCAAGTCGCTCGAGGCTTATGGCTATCCCCTGCTAAATCTTTCAACGCGGCGGCGCACGAGCCACTCATCAACTGAGCCGCAATCAGCCGGCTATCGCGACGAGCGACAATTGGACCGCAAGGGCTTTAGCCAGACATCTCGATCCTTTCCCGCACGGCCCCCGCCCCATCAAACCGGGCAGCTCGATGGGCCCTATGCGGCCCTTTTTCTCCGGAAAGAAAGCATATTGAAACTTTAGAACACAAGTGTTAAACATCATATGTATTTATCCCAACACAAATAGTAATGTCTAAAACATGATAACAGCGTCCCAGCTTCGAGCTGCCCGCGCTCTTGCCAATGTCGACCAACGACAGCTTGCCGAATTGGCCGGCCTGTCGCTCCCAACGATCCAGCGCATGGAAGCAAGTGACGGCGTCGTCCGCGGCAATGTCGACTCTCTCATGAAGCTGATTGCTGCCCTGGATGCGGTGGGGATCGAATTGATCGGCGAGAATGCCGTGAGCCAGGGTGGTGGTCGCGGTGTGCGGCTGAAGGAAATGGCGGCCCTGCGGACGGATGGCTCGAACAGATCCGCGGAAGGCACGCCGATGCGAGCGGCTGAATAGAGGCGGACTTATGCAGGCTACGGTCTTGCTTTGGTGTGCCGCGAGCCTGTTGGCATTGGCCGTTGCCGCCATTCTTCTGAAGTCGCACCGCATTGCATCGTCACTGAGCTACAGTCTCACAGCAACCGTCTGCGCCGTCATGTGCGCGATCGCGGTTTCTTGCATTGGCGTTGCGCCGTCCACAGGCGTGACCTTGCCCTTGGGTCTGCCCTGGATTGGCGCCATCTTTCTTGTCGATCCACTGTCGGCATTCTTCCTCGCCATCGTGAACCTTGGCGGCTTGACCGCCAGCATCTATGCGCTGGGTTATGGCCGGCACGAGCAATCTCCACATCGCGTACTTCCTTTTTTCCCGGCTTTTATAGCGGGCATGAACCTGGTGCTGCTGGCCGGTGACGCCTTTTCTTTTCTGGTTTCCTGGGAATTCATGTCACTTACGTCCTGGGCGCTGGTACTCGTTCATCATCAGGACGAGGAAAGCAGGCGCGCGGGCTATCTTTACGTCCTGATGGCGAGCTTTGGCACCTTCGCGCTTTTGCTTGCTTTCGGGCTTCTGGCCGGGCCAGACGGGCATTACGCCTTCGCGGTCGTGCGTAGCCAGCAGATTTCCCCCCCCGTCGCGGCACTCGTATTGCTGTTGGTGCTTTTGGGTGCGGGATCAAAAGCCGGCCTTTTACCCCTGCATGTCTGGCTGCCGGAGGCGCATCCGGCAGCACCCAGCCATGTTTCCGCCCTGATGAGCGGAGTTATGACCAAGGTTGCGGTCTATGCCGTCATCCGAATTCTGTTCGATCTTACCGGACCACCGCAATGGTGGTGGGGCTTGATCATCATACTAATGGGTGGCGCCACCGCGCTGATGGGCGTGCTCCATGCGCTGTTCCAGACCGACATGAAGCGAGTCTTGGCGTACAGCACGATCGAGAATATCGGATTTATCTTCGTAGGCCTGGGGTTGGCGCTCGCCTTTCAGGCCGATCATTTCACGGCGGCCGCGGCGTTGGCATTCACGGCCGCGCTGTTCCATGCCCTCAACCATTCGCTGTTCAAAAGCTTGATGTTCTTCGGCAGCGGCGCCGTGCTGACGAGGACGGGCGAACGAGACATGGAAAAGTTAGGAGGCCTGATCCACCGCATGCCCGTCACGGCCCTGGTTGTTCTGGGCGGCGCAGCTGCGCTCTCAGCCCTTCCCCCCTGGAATGGCTTTGTTTCCGAGTGGCTAACCTTTCAGACCATTCTTCTATCTCCCGAATTGCCCCAGTGGGGGCTCAGGTTGTTCGTTCCTGCGACCGGCGCGTTACTGGCGCTGTCGGTGGCGCTGGCAGCCGCCTGCTTCGTGCGTTTCTACGGAATTATATTCCTTGGCCGACCCCGTAGTGCCGCGTCAGCCCACGCGCAAGAGACGGACCGATGGTCGCTCGGCGTCATGCTGGGGTTGGCGGTACTGTGTCTCCTGATCGGCATCCTGCCCGGTTATGTGATCGATCTGATGGCACCGGTAACGCAGACCCTGCTGGGAACACATGTACCGCAACAGTCCTCGGTCGCCTGGTTGTCTCTTGTTCCAATCAGCAAGGCCCGCAGCTCTTATAACGGCTTTCTGATTTTCATTTTTATAGCCATTTCGGCTTCACTGGCAGCCTATGGGATTCACCGACTGGCTTCGAAAGCGACCAGGCGTGCGCCGATATGGGCCTGCGGCTTTTCTCGGCTGAATCCCGCCACCCAATACACTGCAGCAAGCTTCGCTCAACCTATCCGCCGCGTGTTTGGGCCCTTCCTGTTTCGCGCGCGCGAGCACGTGGAAATGCCGGCGCCTGGCAGCATGGCGCCGGCCCGCTTCCGCACAAAATGGAACGACGTGATCTGGGATATGCTCTACCTGCCGATCGCGGAGGGCGTGCGTGTCTCGACGGATCGGCTGAATGTGCTGCAATTTCTCACCATTCGTCGCTACCTCAGTCTGGTGTTCGTGGCCCTGGTGGTTCTTTTGCTGGTGATTGCGATATGGCGCTGACCCGCGATCTTATCGTGCAAGGGCTTCAGATGCTGCTGGTGGTCGCGCTGGCACCGCTGGTCACCGGCTTCATCCGCAAAGCCAAGGCTCGCCTGGTGCGCCGCCGGGGCCCATCCGTATTTCAACCTTATCGCGATTTGCTCAAACTGGTCCGCAAGGAAACGGTGCTCGCTGAGAACGCATCATGGCTGTTCCGCGCCGCACCTTACCTAGTCTTTGCGGCGACCTGGGTGGCTGCAGCGCTGGTGCCAACTTTCGCGACGGGACTCTTGTTCAACTGGACCGCCGATCTCATTGCCATTGTCGCCCTTCTGGGCAGTGCGCGGTTCTTCCTGGCGCTGGCGGGAATGGATGTGGGCACCAGCTTCGGCGGCATCGGCGCCAGCCGCGAACTGATGATCGCCTCCCTAGCCGAGCCTGCCATGATCATGATCGTCTTCTCGCTGGCCTTGCTGGTCGGCTCTACGCAGCTGTCTACCATCGCGGCGTTCATGATCTCTCCCGATGTTGGCCTGCGTGTGACTCTGGGCCTGGCTCTGGTCTCGCTGATGATGGTTGGGATAGCCGAAAACGCCCGTATTCCGGTAGACAATCCAGCCACACACCTGGAACTCACCATGGTGCATGAGGCGATGGTGCTGGAATATTCGGGCCGCCATCTGGCGTTGATCGAACTGGCGTCTTCGCTGAGACTGCTGCTCTATCTGTCGTTGATCGCGTGTCTATTCCTGCCTTGGGGCATGGTGCCGCTAAGGCCGGAACTCTCCATTGCCACGCTTGGCGCATACGCCATCGGCGCGAGTGCCTACGCAGCCAAGCTTGCGCTTGGCTGTGTGATGCTGGCGTTGTTCGAGACGACCATCGCGAAGATGCGCGTCTTTCGGGTTCCCGCCTTCCTGGGTGCCGCATTGATGCTGGGGTTCCTCGGCGCCCTCCTTTTGTTCGTGTCTCGAGGGTTGTGATGCACGGCCTGAATTTCGACATCGCCCATCTTCTGGCCGGCAGCCTGGTGCTGGTGAGCTTTCTGCTGCTCTATCAGGACCGGCTCTACGCCCTGCTCAATGTCTTTGCCATGCAAGCAATCGTGCTTTCGATGTCGGTCGCCTGGCAAGCCTACGTTCAGGATGCGCCGCATCTCTTTGTCACCGCCTTTATTGCCCTCAGCTTCAAGGGCATCATCATTCCGGTAGCATTACACCGCATTGTCGTGCGACTCGGCATCCATCGCGAGATCGAGACAGTGGCGGGGATTGGACCGATCATGCTGGCAGGGATGGGGCTGGTTGGCTTGTCCTTAGCCGTGATGCTGCATATCACCACCGACGCCAATTTGATCGCACGCGAGGATTTGGCCTTTGCCTTGTCGGTCGTGCTTCTGGGCCTTCTGATCATGGTGACGCGGAGGAACGCGGTCGGCCAGGTTGTCGGCTTCATGTCGCTGGAGAATGGACTCGTGCTGGCGGCCACCGGAGCCAGGGGCATGCCTCTAGTCGTGGAGATCTCCGTGGCGTTCTCCATTCTGATCGCATTTATTGTTATCGGTATCTTCCTGTTCCGCATCCGTGAGCGCTTCGACACCGTGGATATCCACGCCCTGGATCGTTTTCGGGGAGAACGGGGATGAACGGGATCGCTTTCATCCTGGCTATTCCTGCACTGTCCGTGCCGTTTCTGGCAGTCCTGCCCGGCTACCGTCTGTCCGCGCTGGTCAATGTCTTCGCCAGTTTTCTGACACTGGTGGCGGCGCTCTCGCTGTTCGGTTGGCGGGTCGCGCCCACGCCCTATTTCCTGGTCGACGACCTCAATGTTGTGTTCATCGCGCTTAACACGCTGGTCGGATTCACCACGAGTGTGTTCAGCGCATCCTATATCGGTCACGAGCTTGAAACCGGACGCCTTACGCCTGCGTACCTGCGATTTTATCACGCCATGTATCAGGTGATGATGTTCGGCATGAACCTGGCCCTGATCGCCAACAACGTCGGGCTGATGTGGGTGGCGGTCGAACTCGCCACTCTGGCCACGGTGGTGATGGTGGGCATCTACCGCACCCATGAAGCGCTGGAGGCTGCGTGGAAATATTTCATTCTTGCCAGCGTCGGCATTGC
>DASTRG010000056.1:0-5545 GCA_035761325.1 Rhizomicrobium sp.
ATCTGGCGAGATAGGCGTGGATGTCGGCCACCAGCTTGCTGTTCAGGTGATCGCGTGGCGCCAGAAGAATGGCGGAAACGAAGCGGTCGAAGCGGTCGAAGCGCAGGAACAGTTTGAGCCGCGGCAGCCCGCCCAGCCGCAAAATGCCGGTGGCGACGGCGTACAGCTCGTCCACCGAGATCTGGAACAGTTCGTCGCGCGGGAAGGTGTCCAGGATGTGGGTCAGCGCCTTGCCGTCATGGCTGGCGGCGTCAAGTCCTGCGCGGTCCATGACCGCCGCGATCTTCCGGCGGAGCAGCGGAATGGTGCGCGGCTGGGCATTGTAGGCGGTCGACGTGAACAGGCCGACGAAACGATGTTCGCCGGCGAAATTCCCCTCGGCATCGAAGCGTTTGACGCCGATATAGTCCATATGGCCGCGCCGGTGCACCTTGCTGCGCGCATGGCTCTTGGTGACGATCAGTGGCTCCTTCTCGTCCAGAAAGGCGCGCACCGGCGCGCTCAGGCCCGGCCGTTCGGCGCCTCTGCGGATCACCCGAGCCTCGGCCGGGGACAGAATGCCAAGGCCACTGCCGTCCACCGGTTCCAGCCGGCCGTGATCGCCGTCCTCGGCCAGCACATAGTCGCGCGCGCCCAGAAAGGTGAAATGATCCGCCGCCAGCCAGTCCAGGAACGCCAGGGATTCGGAAATGTCTCCGAAAGGCGGCGTGGCTGCCAGTTCGCTGCGTGCTTCGTCCAGCCGCGCCAGCATGGCGCGCCAGTCGCGCACCGCCAGCGCGCCCTGGGCAAAGGCCTCGCGCATGCCTTCGACCATCGTCGCGCGCTCGGTGTCCGAGGCCGCATTGCAAATCAGCGCGATCACGCTGATGCGCCGGCCATCGAGCGTGATGACGGGATGGAAGGCCGCCCGGATGCGCGCGCCATGGGCAAGTGCTGCCTGCAACGCTGAATCAAACAGGAACGGGCGGTCGTCATTGATGCCGACGAGGACCATTTCACCGGTCTCATTATCGTCCAGCGATACCACTTCGATGCCGCCCTTCTGGTGGCGAGCGACTTCTTCGTGCAGGGTTTGGGCCAGCCCAACCAGCCGCACCGGCCTGACGGACAACACCTCCTCGGAAAGCGCAGAGGCGAAAAGGGCGTCGAAAAATTCCAGCCTTGCCTTGTCCGTCAGCAGGGCGCGGGCTTCGGCGAGGCGGGCCTTGGCATCGCGCGCCTCCTCGGTGTCGGCGGAACGGATGGCGGTCATGGCGGCCCTCGGCTGGCGGTGCGGGTTCTCAGTTCACGGCTTCAAATGCTAAACGGGCGAATGACAATCAGCGTCGGGCGCGGTCCAGGCCCGCAAGCAGAGCAATCGCACCTGCCAGGGCCAGCATCGCGAACATGTCGAACCCCGCCGGTGGCAAGACCTGGGCCTGAGTGGCCGCGGCGGTGATCGCCGCCGCCGGCACGGCGAAACAGATCGCACCCTTGCGGTCCTTCAAGGCAAGACTCATCGCCAGCCCCGGAAGCAGGGCAAAGGCTGCCGCCAGCGCTATGGACGGCGCACGCGGCAGCACCAGGAAGGCGCCCGATCCCCACGCGATGCCGCAGAAAACCAGAAGGGTCCGCAGTGCGGCGCCGGCTTGCCGCGCCGGGATGCGGCGAGAGGCGGCAAACCCGCGAATGAAATTGCGGACGATTCCGATGACACCGGCCAGCACCAGCAGCGACCAGGCAAAGGCCGCGCGCAGCGATGTCCAACCGCCGGTCAGCACAATTGTGCCCGCGGCCATCAGGACCAGCGCGGCCCTGGGCGAACGTTCCAGCAGCGCCAATGCTTGAAGATCGAGCCGCGCTTGGTCATGCAGGCGGGGCAGGCGGGCGAGGGAATGAGCGAGAGAATTCGTTCCAGGCCATGTGACGGATGCGGAAATATCGGTTTGCTCGCACGCCTCAACCGCAGGATGCGCGACGACGGGGCTGCTGTCGGTGAGGGCCATATCTCGCGCCTCTTTTATCCGGAACCGCTTTTTGTGGTAACAGCGTTAAAAGCAGGATGCTTAAGAATGCGTTAATGGGTCCCGGCGACGATTAAGCCTTCGGTCGGGCGGGGCCATCAGGATGTTTTCGCACTGAATGCCCCGGACAGCCCTGCGATACGGCTGGCCGGCAAATCCAGCGAGTGTTTCGCCATGCATGAAGCCGACCGGCTGATCCAGCTTCTGGACCTCATTCCCCATCCGGAGGGCGGTCATTACCGCCAGACGTTCAGGGATGTTTCGGGTCCCGGGGAGCGCGGCGGCCGGGACGAAACCGGCCAAGGTACACGTGGCCATTCCACCCTGATTTATTTCCTGCTCAAGGCGGGCGAGGCGTCGCACTGGCACCGCATCGATGCCGCCGAAGTCTGGCACTTTTATCGCGGCGCGCCGGTGGAGCTGAAGATCGGCGGGCGGGTCGTCCATCTTGGGCCGGCTATAGAGGACGGACAGGTTCCACAGGCCGTGGTTCCGCCCGGCACCTGGCAGGCCGCCCGCAGCATGGGAGAATATTCGCTGGTCGGCTGCACGGTCGCACCCGGCTTTGTCTTCGCGACCTTCGAACTGGCGCCGCCCGGATTTATTCCCGATCCGTTATAGCGGGCTGTAATAGCCGCCGATGACCGGCGCATTGCGCGGTGGAGGCCCTGTCTGGATCATCGGCATGCCGGTGGCGTCAGTGGCAGGTCCCGACATGCGCGTGCTCACCACCCGTCCGTCGCCCGTAACGGTCAGGTCACGCGCATAGAGCGCCGCCCAGGTCTTGTTTTCCAGGCACACCACCGGACCGCGCCAGGTGCGGCTGGCCGTGATGGTCGCCGGCTTGCGGCAGGTCACGGCCAGGGGCGGTCCTTTGCCATGCGGCTCCTCCACCAGCGGGCGCTTGAATACGCTCTTGCCGTCGGCGGAAAGGTCCTTGGCGCTCTGGGTCAGCAGCAGCCAGACGCTGTTGCGCAAGCAGATCTCGGGTCCATACCCGCCGGAATCTTCCAGCTTCTGTGGCGCGCGGCAGACGACCGCCTCGGGATCGCCGTAACCGCTGGGGGTGAAGAGCAATTTTCCGTCTTGCTGAACGGAAGCCGGTTGGGCCGGCTGTGCGACGGCGGACGTAGCCGCGGCGCCGGCGATCAGGGATATGAGAATGGGAGCAGCGATACGCATGGCCAAGCCTCGCGAAAGCAACGGCGGCATTATAGCCGCGCTGAAGCTCGCCATAAACGGAAACCGTTAGCGCAACCAATTTGTGCAGGTGCAATAAAGCGTGGAATTTGCGGCAATAGGACAGGCGACAGCGCAGACAGATCGGGTATTGTCGGAACTTCCAACAGCAACAGGAACGGGAGAGATGCAATGAAGGGTTTTGCGGGCGTGAGCGCCCTGGCGCTGGGGCTCATGGCGGCGGCGGCGTTCGGACCTGTAGCCTATGGTCAGGCGAGCCGCCTGGCGATTCAGTCGATGCCGGCCCATGACGGCATGCCCGGCTGGCATCTGGGGCCGTCCTTTCCCGATCCGACCGGTTTCACCCTGGTCGACGCGGACGGCACCGTTCACGTCATTCCGCGCGAGGAACGTCGCGCCATGATGGGCGGGCGCCCCCGCGTGCCGGGCGGCGATGCCGGTCCGTCCTGCAGCCATTCGCCGGTGTGCGGTCGCAGGGACGGCTTCAAGCGCAGCGAGCTGGCCCGTGTCGAGTGGGACCAGAATATGGGCTACAAATTCTCCTATCCCTATGTGGTGCCCAAGGGCATCGGCGGTGTGCCGTCGGTGGCGATGGATTCCAAGGGCTATCTGTGGGTGTTCAAGCGCAGCCCCGCTGGCGTGGTCCAGCTGATGAAGTTCGACCCCAATCACAAGCTGGTGCTGGAAGTGCCTGAAAGCGTGATCGGTCACCAGGACAAGGCCCATGGCATGGCTGTGGATGCGCAGGACAACGTATGGATCACCGACAATGGCCAGGCCACGGTGATGAAGCTCTCGCCCGAGGGTAAGCTCCTGATGACCATCGGCACCAAGGGCAAGCGCGGCGACTGGGTCGAGGAAAAGGGCCAACGCCTCCTGTGGCAGCCGGTGATGGTGGCATTCGCTCCCAATGGCGACCTTTACATCGCCGAGGGCCACGCCAATGAAAGCCCCAACGATGTCGACGGGCCCGATCCGTGGAACCGGGAAGGCGTGGCGCGGGTCATCCACCTGACCAAGGACGGCAAATATATCGGCCAGTGGTTCGGCAACGAAGTGGGTCAGGGCAAGTTCGATTCCACCCACGGCTTTGCCATCGATCCCACCAATGGCGATGTATGGATCGGCGACCGCGAGCAGTATCGCATCGTCATCTACACCGGCGATGGCCGGTTCAAGAAGACCTTGTCGATGCGCAATCTGGTTTGTGCCCTGAACTTCGATCATCAGGGCAATCCCTGGATGGCCTCGGGCCAGGATGGCCAGTTCCTCAAGCTGGACCGTGACGGTCATGTGCTGGGCGCGGTGGGCAACGGCATGGGAATCGGCACTGGCCAGTTCACCGAAGCCAGCTACTGGACATTCGACAAACACGACAACCTCATCGCGGGCGACACTTCCGTCGGCCGCGTCACGGTGATGAGCAAGTAATTTCCAGAGCCCCTCCATCCGTTGGGGGGCTGCTTTTTCGATTTTCGGGAACGTCCACTCCGGCCCCTGCTGCAACAGCGGGCCGGAGTGGACAGACTTGGCCACTTTCGGAATTCCAGCAGCGGGCGGCGCGGCCGACCGATTATTTCGATGCAATGTCCTTGGCGGGACTTGCCAGCAGCCGTGACAGTTCCTGCTCGATGGCCAAGGACGAGGCATGGCCTTCATGACCCTCGCTTGGCACGAAGCTGACCAGCAGCGTCTGCCCCGCCAGCGTGACTGTGGGCTTGCCGCCCTCGGCCATCTTCACGCTGTTGATCCGCTTGGCGAAGATCTGCCGGGCGGTCGGCAGAGAGGCCAGGTACCGCTCGATCCCCAGTCCCGCATTGATCAGCGCATCGAAGGCCCAGCCCCGGGTCTCCGGGTCGGCAGTCGTCACCGACGGGTCGGCCGAGAAATGCAAGTCGACCTTCTGCACGTAAGCCAGGTGGCTGGCTTCATCCTGCAGCGCCGCCTGTAGTTCAGGTTGGGAGATCGTCGGATCGGTAGCCGGCGGAGCATCCTCCTGTCGGGTGGCCGGTACGCCGCCCGGTGCATCCTGCGTATAGAGTGTCATCCCGCCCCAGACCGACACGCGGATCGCCGTCGTGCCCGTGTCGTATTTCAGGATGCGCGCGCCCAGCGAGCCATGCTCGACCGACAAAACAAAAATTTCAGGGTTGTTCTGAAAGCTCAGCAGATATTTTCGGTTATAGGGCGTGAGCGAGAAAACTATGGTGCCGTCGCTGGCGCTGTAAACGCCCGGGCGCACATCGCCCATCCGTTCCGCCGACAGCCTGGCCGCCATCGGATTGGTATAGGGATTGATGCCAGGCGGCCCCTCGGGCTGTGCCCAAGCGGCCGGCATAGCC
>DASTRG010000057.1:0-10340 GCA_035761325.1 Rhizomicrobium sp.
GTCAGATGCGCCTTGGCAAGCCGGCGATCGCCGCCGGCGCGCTGCAGGGCAGCGCCGGTATCGGGAAATTCGCAGAAGGCGTGGATGGAGATGCGGGGCACCGGACGCTCATGCGGCGCGGCACCGAAGCTTTCCACGGGAGGCGGTTTGGCCATGCGGCAATCCCCTATACGCTTGCCGGCCGGATCATGCCGGCCATGTTGCAGACTGGTCCGGTCATTGGCCGCCGCCCAGCGACGTCATGCTCGCAGACTGTTCGTTGCCCAGGTCGCCCTTGCGCTTGTCGGACGAAGTGACCTTGCCCTGTTCGTAATTGCCGATCGCCGTCATGCGGCGATTGGTGTCGCCGTCATCCATGGCCCTGGGGCCCAGAAGGTCGCGCGGATCAGCGACCATGGCGGCAATGTTCTGCTGCACCGCGCAGCCGAAATTGCGCGGCGTCTGGTTGTCGGCGGAATAGGCCAGGTTCTCGGACCAGTCGCCGCATTTGTCGGTGCGGGCGGTGTAGGCGATGTAGCTGACATCCACGCGCGTGTCGCCATTGGCGGCGTCATGGGTGGAGACCAGTATCTTGTCGCGCGAGATGCCGGTCGCCGCGGCACGTTCGGCAAAATAGGTGATCGCTTCGCGTGACGAGCCGCCACTGGGCACGCTGATGCCAAGCGAACCATTGCCGCGCGCGCGATAGTCCGCCAGGAAGGTGTCGAACTTGACGGCGTCCTCGTCGCTCAGGCCGGCGCCGCCATAATTCACCTTGAGATCGCGGAATGACGGTTCCACCAGGATCGGGTGGTTGACGGCGCCGTCTTCCATCATGCCGTTGGGATCGGCCATGGGCGCGGCACAACTGCCGGCGACAAGCATTCCGGTCAGGGCGCCTGCGCGAATGAAATCTTCGAGCTTCATCCTGTCCTCCTATCGAACCACAAAGCCGACAGGCGCGGCCGCCTGGGGCGTCACGGGCTTGGCGTCTTTCCTGTAGACCGCGTTCAGGCGTCCCAGCAGGAGGGTTTCCGGATCGGTCGGCGCCACGAAGCCGTCGGTGGGCGCGGCGAAGGCGCTTTCGGCATTGGGTTCGACCAGATAGGCGCTGACCAGCACCACCAGCTCGGTTTCGTCATTCTGGAAGTCGCGGCTGCGGAACAGCGCGCCCAGGACCGGCAGGTCCTTCACGCCGGGAAAGCCGTCGATCACCTGCTTGGTGTTGTGCTGCATCAGCCCGGCCACCGCAAAGCTGCCGCCGGAGGGCAGCTCGACGGTGGTTTCGGTGCGCCGCACGGACAGGGCCGGGATGCTCAGGCCGTTGCCGGAGGTCGAGCCGTTCAGCAGGAACGAGCCGGTATTGGTCAGCTCGCTGACCTCGCTGGAAAGCTGGATGGAGATGCGTCCTGGCGAAAGCACGACGGGAGTGAAGGAAAGGCCCACGCCGAACTGCTTGAACACAACCGTGACATTGCCGTCGCGGTCGCGGCTGGCGGGTACCGGAAACTCGCCGCCCGCCAGGAACTTGGCGGTCTCGCCGGAAACGGCGGTCAGATTGGGTTCGGCCAGCATGTGCACCAGACCCACCTGCTCCAGCGCCTTGAGCACCCCCTGGGCATTGTTGGGGCTGGAACAGGGAATGGAGGTGTTGATCGAACTGGTGACGGTGGGCACGCCGGTTGTGATGGTCTGGGTGGTCGACGCGACGCCGTTCGTGATGGTGGTCACAGTATTGTTGCCGGTGACCTGGCTGGAGCCGATATTGGAGGTCTGGGTCGGGTTGAACGCCCCGGGGCAAACCGAACCGACCTGGCCGCCGGACATGTCGGACAGCGCCCGGCCCAATAGACCATAGGGATTGGAAGTCGATGTCACCACCGGCACGCCGCCGATCTTGGCGGCAGCAGTCAGGTCGATGCCGAACTGCTTGGCGATGTTGCGGTCCATCTCGGCGATCCGCACCTTCAGCATCACCTGCTGGCCGGCGGCCACGGTGAGCATGTTCACCACCTTCTTGGGGTCACCGGCAAAACGCGCCGCCAGGTCGGCGGCATGGGATGCCTCGATGGCGCTGGAGACCGAACCGGTCAGCACCACATTGTCGTTCAGCGCCTGCACCTTGATGGAGGAATTGGGCATGGAGGCGTGCATCAGGCTGGACAGGTCGGTGACGTCGCGCTCGACCCGGATGTCCAGGGCCAGGATCTGCTTGCCGTTGCCGTCGAAAAAGAAGGCATTGGTCTGGCCCACCTTGTTGGCCAGAAGGAAGATGCGGCGCGGCGTGCGGACGATCGCGTCGACAAGGTCGGGATTGGATACAAGAACATCGCGCGCGTCGGTATCGAGCTGGATGATGGCGGCCTTGTCGAGCGACAGGGTCAGGCGCTGATGGGTCGGCGCGCCATGGGTGGAAATGCTCAGAAGGCGCGCATGGGCCTCGTCGATCGCCGGCTTGGCGGCGGCGGGAGTGGCGACCGCCAGCAGCAGGCCCAGGAGGAGAAACTTGTATTTCCCCGAAAGGCTGATCACGGACGGGTTGGTCACAGACGGATCGGTCACTGGGGGCTCTCCGCATGTTGGCGCGAACGATTGTCTGCGACGACGCCGTAGCGGATCACCGAAACCTGGCTGTCGCCGGTGCCGTAGCCGCCGGTGCGGCTGCGCGCCGCCGTGGTCACGGCCTTGTTGTCGCCCAGCGCGCGCAGCGCCAGCGACAGCTGGCCGGCCTCGCCGGCGGTGGACAGGATCTCGGCCTGTTCGGGGGTCACCTCCAGGGTGGCGGTCTTTGCCACCACCGTCTTGGTGTCCTTCTCCTGCTTGAAGGTCTGGTCGACCGCAAGCACGCGCACATTCGACAGGATCATCCGCGAGGAAACCCGCGGCGGATCGCCGTTGATCTTGCGGGTGAGGATCACGTCGATGCGGTCATTGGGCAGGATGAATCCGGCGGCGCCCGATTCCGGCGACGTGACGATGGAAACGGCGCGCATGCCCGGCGTGAGCATCGCCGCCATGAAACCGGCGGCATCGGCATGGACGATCGCGGTGTTGACGATCGGCTGGCCCGCAAGAATGGGGCTTCGCACCACCGTGCCCTTGATCGCATCGGCGGCGTCGGCCGTGCCGTTGCGGGTGATGAAGCTGGCATCGACCGCGTTGGAGGGCCACCTCTCCCATCGCACCTGTTCGGGTTGCAGGGCCTGGCCGGGCTGAAGATTCTCGGATGCGACCAGCACTTCGCTCATGGCGATCGCCGGCGCGGAGCTGGCTTGTGCGGGCGGCGTTCCACCACCCAACATGCCGCGAACCAGAAAGGCCGCGCCGCCAGCCGCCACCAAGGCAAGGCCCAGTACGATCACGCGTTGGGTATTCATGAGGGGCAGCTCCTTTGGTGATAATTCACCACGCAACCCTTTAGAAATTGCTTAATAAGAAGCTGCGGAATGCTGGAGTTGACGGTTTGCGAACCGTTTTCTCAGACGCCGGCCGCCAGACGGAAAATCTCCGTCTGCGGAAGAAGCATGAAAGCGCCGGCCGCCAGGGCCACGCCATAGGGAATGCCCGCCTTGCGATCATGCAGGCGCAGCACCCACGGATAGCGGGCCAGAAAGGCGGGCAAGGGCCAGCCGCGCATCACCAGCAGTCCGATCGTCAGCACGCCGCCGAACACGGACGCCACGATCGCGTAGGGCATCATGTCGCGAAAACCCAGCCACAACGCCACGGCTGCAAACAGCTTGGCATCGCCGCCGCCGATCCAGCCGGCGGCAAAAAGGCCGAAGCCGATCAAAAGACCGGCGAGACCTGCCAGCAGGTGCCAGCCGAGAACGGAAAGGTTCATCCCCGTCGCGGCGACGAAAAGCATGAAAGCAACCAGCAGCGCGATCTGCAGCCGGTTGGGAATCGTGAAGCTGGCCATGTCCCAGCCGGCGGCCGCAGCCAGAAGCGCAGGCAGTGCGACAAGAACAAGAAATTCGGCGATCATGTCCAAACCGGCGGAAGCAAAGGCAGATAGGGCTTCAAATGCGAACGGCCGCCTTTTTGAATGGGCGGCCGTTCATTTATGCGAAAATCGCGGCGAACCTTATTTCAGGTTGCCGGAGATCGTGGTGAAGGTGGTCGACAGGTTTTTGCCGACCAGGCTGACGGCACTGATGACGACGACGGCGATGAGTGCGGCGATCAGACCATATTCAATGGCCGTGGCGCCCGATTCATCGCGAACAAACCGCGAGAAAATGTTCATTTAAGTCTCCGAAATTGAATGACACCCTTGGATACCCGCCCCGACATGCTTCGGTCGTTGCCGGACGCTGCCAATGTAGAATGAAAGCGCTTAACGGCGGCTTAATCGCAGCCGCGCGTGTCACGGCGCAATCGTATCGTCGTGAAACGGAAAACGCGGGAAACGCCGCTGTTGCAGTAAATTCTTGGGCATTCATTAACCATGCGCACTGAATCGGCGACCGAAAACGCATGATGCGGGCGACGTTCGATGCGCGCCGCATTGATCCCTTTCGCGACAGCCTGGCCGGTCGCTGCAAGAGTTGTGCACACACCGAGGTGGCCCGGCGCACCGGCGCAATCCTTGCCGCACTCTTAAACGTTCTTTTACGCCGCGCGCCTAGCATGGCCGTGCAATTTTCCGGACAGCCGCCATGCGCCGCACCGCCATCGCCGCCACATTTCTGTTGAGCGCCGCCGTCATGCCTGCCCTGGCAGGCCCTTCGGCCGCCGGACGGGGTGAAGTCAATCTGGCGCTGGACGAGGTCCATACCCTCACCTTCCGCGGCCCGGTGGCGACGGTCTATGTCGGAAATCCCACGATCGCGGACATCACCATGGTCGATGCCCGCCATGCCTTCGTGCAGGGCAAGGGCTATGGCCGCACCAACATCGTGGCGCTGAACCAGAACGGCAATCAGGTGTTCGGCACCTATATCAACGTGGTGGGCGCCGACCATGGCGACACTGTGGTGCTGAACCGCGGCGCCCAGCGCGTCACCTACAGCTGTACCGAATCGCGCTGCGAGCCCACC
Organism: Rhizomicrobium sp.; assembly: GCA_035761325.1. Lineage (GTDB taxonomy): Bacteria > Pseudomonadota > Alphaproteobacteria > Micropepsales > Micropepsaceae > Rhizomicrobium. The sequence continues at coordinate 5,022 of DASTRG010000057.1, forward strand.
CCGATGCCGGGCGACGGCAAGGACAGTTTCGAGGCACAGAATTCCCAGCTCGGCGTCCACCAGGATTCCGCCCGCAAGGCAGCGGCCAGCGGCGGCTGATACGGGAAGGGGGCGCCGCGTGAGGATCGCCCCCCTCACGCGGCTTTTTTTTGGCGGCGATTTTTACGCTTTCTGCAGCAGCGGGTAGACCAGTTGCGGCATCAGCCCTTCGGGCATGGCCGTATCGTCGATGCCGTAGCTTTGCGGCACCGCCCCCTGGGGCATGTGATAGGTGCCGAACATCCAGTCCCACAGCGAGAAGGTGCTGGCGAAATTCACGTCCCGGACCTCCATGGCATGATGCCAGCGGTGGAATACCGGGCTGACGAAAATCCGCGCGAAAGGCCCAAAGGTCCAGTCCAGATTGGCGTGCACCATGCACGACGTGATGATGTTGAACGGACCTATGAACAGGAAGATGTCGGGTGAAACGCCGGCAAGCAGGGCGGCGACGTCGACCGCCACGGTGCCCAGCGCCAGGTTGACGGGATGAAAGCGCGCCGCACTGATCCATTCCACGTCGCGGGGTGCGTGATGGATGGCGTGATACTTCCAAAGAAATCCGCGATGGAAAATGCGGTGGGACCAGTAGAGCAGGAAATCGGCGATCACCAGGTAAAGCACTGCCTGCAGCCACAGCGGCACGGCGGCGACGGGCCCATGGCCGCGCAGGTAGAAATCGGCGATGCGCTGGCCGTCCACGATGTGGAATATCCACATGGTGAAAAGCACCGTCACCCAGATGCGCATATAGCGCATGAACAGCGAGGCGAAGACCCAGTAGAGCAGGTCAGTGTAAAGGCCGCGCTTGTGCCACCAGGGCCGGCTTTTATTACAGGGCGAATGCCGCGACAGAAGGGCGAATGCCACGCCCAGTCCCGCCAGCCAGGGCAGCACGTGCCACAGGGTGACGAATACCTGCTCGCAGACCTCGAAGAGCAGTTTCACGATTCTACCTGCTCACGCGCACATTGGTGATCTGCTGGGCGATCTGGTCGAACGTCGTCACCACCGCGCTGGTGCTGGTCAGGTCGAAATATTTGCTGCTGTCGGTCGCGCAATATTGCAGCGGCGCGGAATCCCCATGGGCGCCGCCGATATCCAGGAAGATGGTGTAGATGATGACGCCATCGGCCTTGGCGGCGTCGCAGGTCTTTTTTTCGCGGTCGTCGATATAGCCGTCTTCCGTCGTCCCCTCGCTGGAGCCGTTGCCCCACCAGCGGTCCTGGGTGTTCAGGCCGTCGGACAGAAGGATGATGTAGCGCGCGGTGTTGGCGGGCACCGCAGGGGCGCCATACGGCGTGCCTGTCGTGATGGTCTGCCAACCGTGAGCGACGCCTTCGGCCTGGTTGGTCGAGGAATTGGGCGACATGGCATCGATCTGGCTGCTCAGGCTGCTCCAGTCGTAACCCAGTGTGGTGACGGTGGCGGGAAGGCAGGAAGGCACATTCACGGCGGGAAACTGTGTGCTGCCCCCCGAAGGCGCGGTATTGGCGATGTCATAGTCCTGGTCGCGGTCCATGATGCAGCCGCCCCAGGTCGAATGAGCGTTGACCACCCACTTGTGCTGGAAGTAGGACGCCTTGCACTTCTTATTGCTGTTGTTGCCCGAGCAGGAACAGTTGGCGTAACCGTCACAGGTCGCATAACTGCCTGTCGACACCGTTTTGGTGGCGCCCGTTGCGGTGCTGGTGTAGCAGCCATTGTAGTACTGGTTGCGGCGATCGGTGTTGTAGCTGCCCGAATCCACACCCGGACAGATGTAGCCTTTATAGGTGCCGCTCGACGGAATGGTGGATGTCGTGGACGAACCGTTGCTGGGTCCCTTGGTGCAATAATAACCGTAGGGGCTGATCCGCTGGTTGCTGGAGTTGGTGAAAGGGCAGTCGTCGCCCGGTCCGATAAGGTCGGTCTTGCCATCCAGGTCGACATTGGCGGGCTGGGCTTCCCATGGGGTCCATCCCACCCAGCTCGCGTTAACGTTGGACGTGCCCACATTGACCACACGGTCGAAAGGCACGATCGACACCTGCACGTCGCCGGCATTGGCGGATGCATTCTGCAGCGTCGTCAGAAGCTGCTTTGACGCGCTTTTCAGCGCGTCCATCTTTGAACCGTTGGAATCGCCCTGGGCCATGGATCCGGAATTGTCCAGCACCAGCGCGACCCACAATTTGCTCTGACCCCACACCACGGTGGTGGTGGTCGATACGGGTATGGTCTGGAACCCGGCTATCCTCATCAGCGTGGTGGGCATGGGATCGGTGGCGGTGATGGTCACCGAGCCCTTGGCGTCGAAGCCGTTGTCGGCGATCGACAGGGTCGGCGTGCCATAAGCGGCATCGCCCTTGTAATTCGCGTCGAAATACTGCTTCGCCAGGGCCAGCGCGCTGTCGTGATCGAGGCCGGTAGTGGAGCCGACAGCCAGCCCGGCAGCATCCAGCGCATCGCTCATCGCCGAGCGCACCATCATCCCGCGCGCCAGGTCCAGCCCGACGCCGCCGGCGATGGTCAGGGGCACCAGCGCCAGGCCGAACATCATCGCCACATTGCCACGACGCGAAGCCGCAAAATCGCGCAGCCGCGTGAAGTATCCAGCCATTGTGTTGCCCATGACGGCAGGTTTGACCATTGTTGCGCCCACAATATCGGCGCGAAGTGATGAAAATGCCGTTGCTTTCGCAAGGCTTGGTTATGCAGCCTTTAACAACACAAGGCTCCTGTTTACGCGGTGTTTAAGCGGAATTTATGCGAAGGCGCGCGCACCGCCGCCGGCCGTTAACGTCTTGTCAACCGCGTTAACCGGCCATTGAGCAAGAACGCGGCATTGTCTTCGCTTGCCGGCTTTGCGGGCCTAGAAATGGCATGGGGTATAGCCTTAACCGTGATGCGCCTGGCCATGAAACTCAGATCGCGCTGCGGAAAATTCTTCCGGCGCCTTCGACGCGATGCAGACAAGGGCTCGGCAGCGCTTGAATTCGCATTTGTCGCGCCGGTCTTCTTCGTGCTGCTGATGGGCACGATGGAAGCGGGCATCGTCTTTTTTGCCCAGGCCACGCTGCAGAACGCCATCAACGAGGCGGGGCGCATGGTCCGCACCGGCCAGGTGCAGACCTCCAACATGAGCCAGGCCGATTTCCGCAACAAGGTGTGCAGCCTGGTTTCTCCGCTCATGGCCTGCGACAGCAGGCTGCTGGTCGATGTGCAGGCCTACAGCAATTACGGCAGCATAACCTATGGTTCGGCGCTGACGAGCAGCGGCGCGCTGAATACCGGCCTGAACAATTTTTCCACCGGCGTGCCCTGCAGCGTGGTGCTGGTGCGCGGCTTCTATACCTGGCCGGTCTTCACGCCGGGGCTTAACTGGTTCCTGGCCAACATGGCGGGCAATTACCACCTTCTGTCGGCGGCTTCGGCATTCCGCAACGAGCCCTATACCAACAATGTTGCGGGCTGCTGATGGGCGCGCCGGGCAAGATTCGGAGATTTGCCGGGGCCGAGGGCGGGCTGGCCGCGGTGGAGTTCGCCTTCCTGCTGCCGGTGATGATCACCATGTTCTTCGGCGTGGTGGAGCTTTCCATGGCGATAAACTGCCGTTCGGCCGTCACCAATGTCGCTTCGACGGCCGCAGACCTGACGGCCCAGTCCCGCACGATCTCGACTTCCGACATGAGCAACGTCTTCAACGCCGCGAGTGCGATCCTTTATCCCTATGACACCAGCCCGGCCAAGATCACGGTGTCCAGCGTCGTTTACGACACCGCGACCAAGAGCCTGACGGCCGGAAAGGTGGCGTGGAGCTGCGCCTGGAACGGCACCGCGCGCAATCCGAACGACACGGTCACATTGCCCAGCGGGCTGATGACGGCCAATGGCAGCGTCATCGTCGCAGAGATCAGCTACAGCTATTCCTCTCCGACCACCAAGATCATCACCGGCCCGATGGCCATGGCCAACACCTTCTATGCCAAGCCCCGGCGCGTGGCGCAGATCACAGGGCCTTCTTCCTGTCCCTAACCAGGCAGGCGCCGGGAGGGCAATGGCCGGGATCACCGCGGTCTTATAAGCCCTTCCTGCGCGACCGACGCGACCAGGAGCCCATCCCGTGTGAAGAGCGCGCCACGATTGAAGCCGCGCGCGCCCGAGGCGCTGGGGCTGTCCTGGGCATAGAGCAGCCATTCGTCGACGCGAAAGGGGCGGTGAAACCACATCGCATGGTCCAGGCTGGCCACTTGGACGTCGGAGAAAATGCTTTTGCCGTGTGGCAGCAGCGCGGTGTCCAGCAAGGTCATGTCCGAGACGAAGGCCAGCGTCGCGCGGTGGATGGCCGGATCATCCGGCAGCGTGCCACGCGCGCGCAGCCAGAGATAATCCAGCGGCTGGCGTGGCGGCCTGTCCCCCAGGCCCCGGCTGACCGCCGCGCGTATTTCGAAGGGACGCTCGCGGGCGACCCAGTCCCGGATCTGCGGCGACAGGCCCGGATCGCGCAGCAGAACCTGCTGCTCATCCTCCAGCGCCTCGGGCGGCAGGACTTCGGGCATCGGGGCGTGATGGTCAAAGCCCGGCTCGGTTATCTGGAAAGATGCCGCGAGGGTGAAGATCGGGGCTCCATTCTGGATAGCCACCACCCGGCGGGCGGTGAAGCTGTGGCCGTCCCGGCTGCGGTCGACCTGATAGAGAATGGGCTGGCGGGGGCTGCCGGGGCGCAGGAAATAGGCGTGGAGGGAATGGCATAGCCGGGCCGGGTCGACCGTATGCGTCGCCGCCATCAGCGCCTGGCCCAGGACCTGGCCGCCGAAAACCCGCTGCATGCGATGGTCGGCCGAAGTGCCGCGGAAGATATTCTCCTCGATCTTCTCAAGGTCCAGAAGGGTCAGGAGCTGCTGCAGCGCCGATCGGGTCATGAGGGGGGCTCCGGCATAAGAGAACCGTGTAACGCTTTATTACAAAAAGGCTTTTGTCGGCAGACGAAGACAGTAAGGCCGGTGGCACTGTGGACAAAGGGCACTGGATTTATGGCCACAAAAGGTAATTCCGGAAGCGTTCCCCATTTACATGTTGCTGCATTGCCACATCTATTTGCTAATTCCGCTTGGGGTACAACCCGATTCCGCAAAGCAGCATCTGCCGTGGAGACTTTCAGCGGCTTTCCCGTTATAAACGCCGCATAGTTCCTGACGAGTTGACGGGGGGACAGCTGCCCGTCGCGATTTCTAGTGAGGGTTGAAAAATGAAACTTCGTTTAATCGCCTTGGCGACGGTAGCCGCCGTTGCCTTCAG
>DASTRG010000058.1:0-21663 GCA_035761325.1 Rhizomicrobium sp.
GGATTTGGCCCGCGCCACCTGGATTTTTCACCGGACGGCCGTTTTGCCTATGTTTCGCTGGAGCGGGAAAATGCCCTGTGCGTCTATGGCATGACGCCGGAAGGACGGCTGTCGGACGAGCCACTGTTCCGGAAGAATGCGACTATGGACCCGGACGGCAAGAAAAAGCATCCAGGCCAGGGCGTGGGACCCATCCACGTGCACCCCGGCGGCAAGTTCGTCTATCAGACCAATCGCGGCTCGGGCACGGTGGAGAAGGACGGCCGCAAAGTCTCGAACGGGGGCGAAAACAGCGTGGCGGTGTGGGCGGTCAACCCCGCCACGGGCGAGCCGACCCGCATCCAGAATGCCGATGCACATGGCTTCGAACTGCGGACTTTCGTGATCGACCCCAGCGGCAAGCTGCTGGTGGCCGCCAGCACGACGCCGATGTCGGTTGAGGAGAACGGCAATATCCGCAGCGTCAGCGCCGGGCTGTCCATCTACCGGATCGGCGCGGATGGGCGGCTCGCCTTCCTGCGCAAGCACGATGTGGACACCACGCATGGCATCCAGTTCTGGTGCGGCCTGCTGACCATGGGATGACCACCGGCGACGCGCCGAGTAACCCATCCAGGAGCAAAGCTGCGAGCTGACCCGGCGAGGAAAACGGGCCGTCAGCCCGCGCTCTTCTCGCGGGCTTCGCCCTTGTCGGAGTAGGTATACAGCGGGCGCGCCTTGCCGTCGACCACGTCCGCGGTGATCACCACCTCCTGCACACCCGTCAGGGTGGGCAGTTCGAACATTGTCTCCAGCAAGATGCCTTCCAGGATGGAACGCAGTCCACGCGCGCCGGTCTTGCGCTGGATGGCCTTTCTGGCGATCGAATGAAGCGCCTCTTCCTGGAAGCGCAGCTTGACGCCTTCCATCTCGAACATGCGCTGATACTGCTTGGCCAGCGCATTTTTCGGGCGGGTCAATATCTCGATCAATGCCGTTTCCGACAGATCGCCCAGGGTCGCCAGCACCGGCAGGCGGCCGATGAACTCGGGGATCAGGCCGAATTTCAGCAGGTCTTCCGGCTCGATCTCGCGCAGCAGGTCACCGGTGCCGCGCTCATCGGGCCCCTTGGGATTGGCGCCGAAGCCCATCGAGGAACCCGCGGTGCGCTGGGCGATGATCTTGTCCAACCCGGCAAAGGCGCCGCCGCAGATGAACAGGATGTTGGTGGTGTCGACCTGCAGAAATTCCTGCTGGGGATGCTTGCGACCGCCCTGCGGGGGAACCGAGGCCACCGTGCCTTCCATGATCTTCAGCAGCGCCTGCTGGACGCCCTCGCCCGACACGTCGCGGGTGATGGAGGGGTTGTCAGACTTTCGGCTGATCTTGTCGACTTCGTCGATATAGACGATGCCACGCTGGGCGCGCTCGACATTGTAGTCGGCGGACTGCAGCAGCTTCAGGATGATATTTTCGACATCCTCACCGACATAGCCCGCCTCGGTCAGGGTGGTGGCATCGGCCATGGTGAAAGGCACATCCAGGATGCGCGCCAGCGTCTGGGCCAGCAGGGTCTTGCCGCAGCCGGTGGGGCCCACCAGCATGATATTGGACTTCGCCAGTTCGACGTCGCCGTTCTTGCCGGAAGAATTGATGCGTTTGTAGTGGTTGTGGACGGCGACCGACAGCACCTTCTTGGCGTGCGACTGGCCGACGACGTAATCGTCCAGAACCTTGAAGATTTCCTGCGGCGTAGGCACGCCCTCCTTGGATTTCATAAAGGAGGTCTTGTTCTCCTCCCGGATGATTTCCATGCAGAGTTCGACGCATTCATCGCAAATGAAGACGGTGGGACCGGCGATGAGCTTGCGCACCTCGTGCTGGCTCTTGCCGCAGAACGAGCAGTAGAGCGTGTTTTTGGATTCGCCGCCGCTGGCCTTGCTCATGATACTTTCGCAACCTTCCACCGCGGGACTTGCCCGCCTGGCAGCTTCAGCCCGGTTGGCATTTGCTGCTTTGAACTTTAGGGGGCGGCCGAAGCAGCCCAACTTCCCAACATTCGATCATGTTAGTGCGGGGCGGATCAAGATTTGTTTAATCCGCACGCCGACTGGATTTTTCCAGCAATTCCGGAACTTTAACCAGAATCTCGAGCCACTGCCGTCCTTTGAAACCCTTATCAGGACTGGGTTTCTGCCTCCGGCCGGCGTTCCATGACCTCATCGATGAGGCCAAACGCCTTGGCCTCGTCGCCTGTCATGTAGGTGTCGCGGTCGAGCATTTTTTCAATGGCTTCCACAGTCTGGCCGGTATGCTGGGCATAAATCTCGTTCAGCCGCCGCTTCATCTTGACGATTTCCTGGGCGTGCCGGGCAATGTCCGTGGCCTGGCCATAGAAGGCCGCGCTGGGCTGGTGCACCATCACCCGCGAATTGGGCAGGGCATAGCGCCGGCCCGCTTCGCCGGCGCACAGCAGCAGCGAAGCGGCCGAGGCCGCCTGGCCGATGCAGTATGTGTGAATCTTGGGCCGCACATACTGCATGGTGTCGTAGATCGCCAGCCCCGCCGACACCACCCCGCCCGGCGAGTTGATGTACATGTGGATTTCCTTCTTGGGGTTTTCGGCCTCAAGAAACAGAAGCTGCGCGGTCAGGAGGCTGGCACCGTAATCCTCGATCGGCCCGGTAACAAAGATCAGTCGCTCCTTCAGCAGGCGCGAATAGATGTCGAAGGCCCGTTCGCCGCGGGCGGTTTGTTCGACCACCATTGGCACCAGGGTGTTCATGTGGATGTCGCGCGGGTCGGCCATGGCATGCGCCTTTCGATTCGTGCGGAGAGGGTAGCCGAAATTCTCGGCCATCCTGCTTAATATAGTTGTCCCGGAGACTATTGCGAGGCCGGGCTCAAGCGGTCTTGTCGGCCTCCCCGGCCGGCGCATCCTCCGGATCGGCGAACAGGGTTTCGCGGTCGACCTTGCGCTCGCTGACCTGGGCCAGCTCGGCAATGAAATCTACCACCTTTTCCTCGAACAGCGGGGCACGGATCTCGGCCTGGGCCTGCGGGTTGTTGGCGTAGAACTGGAATACCTGCTGCTCCTGGCCGGGGAACTGGCGCGCGCGCGCCAGGATGGCGCGCTGGACTTCGTCCGGCGCGATGGTGATGCCGTTCTGCTCGCCCAGCTTGCCCAGCACCAGCCCCAGGCGCACGCGGCGCTCGGCGATCGTGCGATATTCGGCCTTCAGCTCGTCTTCGGTCTTGCCCTCGTCCGCGGCGGTCTTGCCCTCGCGCTTGAGCTCTTCTTCGACCTGGGCCCAGATATTCTTGAATTCGTGCTCGACCATGGCGGGCGGCAGCGGGAAGTCGTGGACATTGTCCAGCGCATCGAGGATGCGGCGCTTGAGGTGCAGGCGACTGGCCTGGCTGTAATCGTTCTTGAGCTGGTCGCGCACCCGCTCTTTCAATGTGGCCAGGTCGTCCAGGCCAAGTTTCTTGGCCAGCTCATCGTCGATCTTCGTTTCTTCCGGCGCCTTCACTTCCTTGACGGTGACGACAAACAGCGCGTCCTTGCCGGCAAGCTCGGCGGCCTGATAGCCTTCCGGGAACTTCACATTCACATTGGCCGTTTCGCCGGCCTTGGTGCCGATCAGTTGGTCCTCGAAGCCGGGGATGAACTGGCCCGAGCCCAGGGTCAAGCTGAAGTCGTTGCCCCTGCCGCCCTCGAACTCCACACCGTCCACACTGCCGACGAAGTCAATCACCACTGTGTCGTCCTTCTGCGCCGCCTCGCCCTCAGGCCGCGCCGAATAGGAGCGCGTATTCTGGGCAATCCGGTTGAGCGCTTCGTCGATATCGGCATCGGTGATATCGGCGGTGATGCGTTCGACCTTGAGCTGGGAGACATCGGCGGTTTCGAACTCGGGCATCAGATCGACGATGACGTTAAAGGTCAGGTCGGCCTTGCCGTCCACCACCGCCTGCACATCGCCAACCGGCTCGATGCGCGGCTGCAGGGCGGGCTTGAGGGCGTTGTCGGCGATGGCCTTCTGGCTGCCCTCGCTGACAGCGGCTTCCACCACCTCGCCCATGACCGACTTGCCGAACTGCTTCTTGAGGACGGAGACCGGTGCCTTGCCCGGCCGAAAGCCCTTCATGTTTATCTGGGGCTTCATCTGCTCCAGACGGGCATTGACGCGGCTGTCCAGCTCGCTGGCCGGCACGGTCACCGTGAATTGGCGGTGCAGGTCTTCGCTAACCGTCTGGGTAATCTGCATTTCCAACTTCCCTACTCTTCTGTTCTCACAGGAACTGGTGCGGGCAGAGGGACTTGAACCCCCACGACTTGCGTCACTGGAACCTAAATCCAGCGCGTCTACCAGTTCCGCCATGCCCGCGGGGCGTAAAAGCCATCTCCCGCGCCGAAGCGGGCCCCTATAGCAGGGGTTTTCAGGGGTTGCTAGGGCAAACCCGGACGGTCAGGAGACCGCGCGGACCCAGATGGCGACGTCCCAGTAACGGCCGAATTTGCGGCCGATCTCTGCAAGCAGGCCGACCTGCCGGAAGCCCATCGCGGCATGCAGCCGGTTGGATGCATCATTGGGCTGGGTGACCCCGCCATAGGCGCGGTGGAGGTCCTGGCCCTGAAGTGCGTCGAACAGGGTGCTGTACAGGCGCCGTCCCAGCCCCAGGCCGCGCCGGTCGGGCGCCAGGTAGATGCTGGTTTCCACCGTGGTGTCGTAGGCGGCGCGGTCGCGGAAGCGGTGGGAGGACGCCCAGCCGATCACCTGGCGATCGGCCACCGCCACAAAACACTGATAGCGGCCGGCCGCGGAGAAATGCGCCAGCCATTCCGCGCGATCGGCCACGCTTTTCTCTTCGGTGTCGAAGGTGATGGGCGTTTCACGGACATAGTGGTTGTAGATCTCCGCCAGTGCGGTGGCGTCTTCGGCTTCGGCACGGCGGATCCACATGGTCATGGCCATCCTCCCGTTATCTGCCCGGCGGGCGTTACTTGGCGATCAGCCGGCGATGCATCGCAAAACGTCCCGGCCCCTGCGCCGCCGCGAACAGCAATCCCGCCATGAAAGTGAAGTGATCGGTGAAGAAGCCGAATTCGTCCTGGTTGGCAGCCCAGTGGGACGGACCATGGAACGCAAAGGCCAGGAAGATCACATAGGCGGCAGCTACCAGGGCGGCTTCGGAGAAATAGGCGCCGCTGAGAAAACAGACGACCAGCGCCAGTTCCAGCAGCACGGCCAGCCAGGCCAGAAGCATGGGCATGGGAAAGCCCGCCGCGGCGATGTAGCCGGCGGTGGCGCCGATACCCGTCAGCTTGAAACTGACGGCCATTGCGAAAATGGCGGCGAAAACAAGCCTTCCGATCAGGACGGCGACCGTTGTCCAGGCCGGGCGGTTGTCGATCATTTGCATGGGTTCTTCCTTTACCGGAATGGGCAGATGTGACCCAAGGACGGGCGCGTCCCACATTGTCCGACGGCTGGACGTAGCGGCCGTTCATCCGCGCACCAGCCCGACTATATAAGCACACGGCACGCTCCCCTCATTGGCGTAGATCACCTCCGCCGGCGGCCCGAAGCCCAGGCTGTCGCCCGGGCCAAGTTCGTGGCGATGAGCACCCTCGTGGATGACCAGATGGCCGGCCTGGCACCACACGGCATGCCGCGTGTGAGCATAAGACCAGGCCGGGAATGCCACCTTCTGCCCGGGCGGCAACTCGACGTGGACCATCTCCAGCGGATGGTCGGGGCGGCTAAAAATCTGGCGGCGGCGATAACCCGTGGCCGGGTCCCGCCAAACCGGCTGGTCAGCGGCGCGGGTCAGTCGGCCCAGCTTCCCGCTCCGCTCCGCGCGGACCAGAAGCGCGGCCAACGTCAGGCCGAAGGCCGCGGCCAACCGCACCAGCAAGCCGGCGGAAGGGCTCATCTCACCCCGCTCGATCTTGCTGATACTGGCCCTGGCCACACCGGAGCGCTGGGCCAGCTCGCCCTGCGACCACCCACGCGCCTCGCGCTCCAGCTTAATCCGTTGTGAAAGCAGGGCTTCCGCTTGATCCACTATAGTATCCATCCGGGTACTATAGTGGATAATCGCTCAGCGGGCCAGCTCCGCCAGGATTTTTGGCGTCACCTCCGGCAGGTCCTCCGCGATCAGGCCGGGGCCAAAGGCGGCGGCCGCCGCGCCATGAAGCCAAGCCCCTGCACAGGCGGCCTCGAAAGAGGCCATCCCCTGGGCCAGCAGGCCGCCGATGAACCCGGCCAGCACGTCTCCTGCCCCCGCCGTCGCCAGGAAGGCTGGTGCGTTGGCATTGATGGCGGCCCGGCCATCGGGAGACGCAATCACCGTATCGGCGCCCTTGAGCAGCATGACCGCACCACTGCGCGACGCAGCCATGCGTGCCGCCTCCACCTTGCTGACGGCTTTCTCCAGAAGGCCAGGGAAGATGCGGCCGAATTCCCCGGCATGGGGCGTCAACACGCAGCGTCCATGCAGCCGGGCGAAAAGCGCATCGGGATCGTCGTGGAAAGAGCTCAGGGCGTCGGCGTCCAGCACCAGCGCCGGGCGCTGATCGGGCCGCCCGCCCGCGAGCGCCGCCATGACCAGCTCTCGCGTCCCCGCGCCGACGCCAAGGCCCGGTCCCATCACCACGGCATTGAAGCGGCTGTCGGCCAGCAACGCCGCCAGACCTTCCCCGCCAGCCACGATCTTGACCATGACGGCGGTGAGTTGCGAAGCATTCACCGCCACCGCGTCAGGCGGCGAAGCGACGCTGACCAGACCGGCGCCGATGCGCAGCGCGCCGCGCGCCGCCAGCCGGGCCGCGCCGGTGGCATGGGCCGGGCCACTGACCACCACGCAATGGCCGCGGGCATATTTATGCCCGTCCAGCGCAGGCCAGGGGTAGCGCCACAGGCCGGGCGAATTCTCATGCAGGGTCACACCTTCGGCGGCAGCAGGGGCGATGCCGATATCGGCCACCACAAGGACGCCGCACAGCATGCGTCCGGGCAGCAGCAGGTGCCCGGGCTTCCTGCGGAAGAAGGTGACGGTCAGGCCGGCGCGCACCACCGTGTCGCCCAGTGGGCGGCCGCTATCGCCCGACAGGCCCGATGGCACATCGATCGCCACGATGGGAAGGCCGGCGGCATTGGCGCTGTCGGCGATCAGCGCATAGACACCTTCCAGCGGCCGCGACAGGCCGGCGCCAAACAGCGCATCGACAATCAGCGCCGCGCCTTCCAGCGCCGCCCGCTCAAGCGGTACGGTCCGGCCCTCCCACCTGGCGGCCATGGCCGCGGCATCGCCCTTGCCGACCGTGTTGCGTGCCACGACGGCATCGAAGCCCCGGGCCTTCAGCAGCCGCGCCGCGACATAGCCGTCGCCGCCATTGTTGCCGGGCCCGCACAGCACCACCACGCGGCAGGGGGCAAAGCGCGCGGCGATCTCCTCCGCCACGGCGCGGCCGGCATTCTCCATCAGCGTCAGGGATGGAATGCCCTGGGCCACCGCGAAGGCGTCGGCGGCGGCCATTTCGGCGGTGGTCAGAACCTCGTTCATCTATCCACCAGGGCAAAGGGGTAAAAGCCAGGAAAGGCGCGGGCGATCTGGTAGCATTTTTCGCGCCCCTCCCCCTTTATCCAGCGGCGCCATCGGCGCCCCTCACGGCCGGATCATCACCGCCGGGAAGGGGGCGGGCAAGGGTGGAAATCAAGCCGCGAAATAGCGTTCCAGCCGCGTCACCGCCTCCTCGATCAATTCCCGCTTCTTGCAGAAGGCGAAGCGGACCCAGGTGTCGGGCGTGCCGTCCTCATAGAAGGCCGACAGCGGGATCAGCGCCACCCCCGCCTCGCGGATCAGCCGCTCGCAGAAGGCGAAGTCCTTTTCATTCGTCAGTCCCGAGATGCCGGCGGTAAGAAAATAGGTACCCTCACAGGGCAATACCTGAAAGCCGATGCGCCCCAGGGCCGCCGCCAGGATGTCGCGGTTGGCCTGAAGCCGCTGCGTCAGCGTGGCGGGAAAATCCATCGCATGGGTCAGGCCATGCGCCACGCCCAGTTGCAGCGCCGGCGGCGTGGTGAAGGTGAGAAACTGGTGCGCCTTGGTCACCACCGAAACCAGTTCGCGCGGGCCCGCCACCCAGCCCACCTTCCAGCCGGTCATGGAGAAGATCTTGCCCGCCGAGCCGATCTTCAGCGTGCGGGCGCGCATGCCAGGCAGGGTGGCGAAGGGAATGTGCGGACGCCCGTCATAGGTCAGGTGCTCGTAGACCTCGTCGCAGATGACCACCGCGCCGGTGCCTTCCACCACTTTCGCCAAAGTCTCCAGTTCCTGGCGCGTGAAGGCGCGGCCGGCCGGATTGTGCGGCGAGTTGATCAGCACCGCCCCGGTCCCTGGACCGATGGCGGCGCGCAGGGCCTTTTCCGTCAACCGCAGGTCGGGCGGCGTCAGCTTGACGGTACGGATCACGGCCCCCGTGGACTGCACGATAGGCCGGTAGGAATCATATGTCGGCTCGACCAGCACGAACTCCCTGCCCGCCGCGGCGGTGGCCAGGATGCAGGCTGCCAGCGCCTCGGTCCCCCCCGAGGTGATCACCACCTCATCTTCCGGGTCATAAGCCAGGTCATAGAAGTGACGGGCATGGGTGCTGACGGCCTGGCGCAGCACCGCGAGCCCCTTGGCGGGCGGATACTGGTTGGGCCCGTCCATCAAGGCCCTGGCTGCCACCTCCCGCAAGGCAACAGGACCGTCCTCGTCTGGAAACCCCTGGCCCAGGTTCAGGGCGCCATGGTCCAGCGCCAGGAAGGTCATGTGCTGGAAGATGCTGGTGGGAAGGCCGGCAAAGACGGGATTGGGGCGAAACATGGATGGCCAGAAATGTACGGGTCGCGCACCTTACAGGGTGCGGCTGAAGATGGAACCGGGGGGGACCTGCGGAAAGCAGGTTGCCCCAAATCGACGCCTCAAAAATAGGCGGCCTGCATGATAATTGTGCAGTCTGGTGGCCCAGGTCTTCCGGTGTCTCCTAACACCCTGAGATTAATGCACTTTTTTTCGGCAAAAACCGGCACAAGTCCTGCTAACCGGTTAACCCGACGCCGCGGCCAGCTCGCCGCGCGAAGGAGCACGCATGAAAAAAATCGAAGCCATCATCAAGCCGTTCAAGCTCGACGAAGTGAAGGAGGCCCTGCAGGAAGTGGGCGTCCAGGGAATCACCGTGACCGAGGCCAAGGGATTTGGCCGCCAGAAAGGCCACACCGAGTTGTACCGGGGCGCCGAATATGTCGTCGATTTTTTGCCCAAGGTGAAAATCGAGATCGTCATCAACGAGGACCGGGTTGAATCCAGCGTCGAGGCGATCCAGAAGGCTGCGCGCACGGGCCGCATCGGCGACGGCAAAATTTTCGTCCTCAATGTCGAGGAAGCCATCCGTATCCGCACCGGGGAAACCGGCGCGGACGCCATCTAGCAAAATCCAGATCCAACCCGCCCAGGGCGGAAGGAGCGCCGGCGCAAGCCGGCGCCACCATCGAAAATCAACGTTGAAGGGAAGACTCAAATCATGGCCGACAAGAAAACAACCGCCGCCGACATCCTGAAGCTGATCAAGGAGAAGGAAGTCAAATGCGTCGACATCCGCTTCACCGACCCGCGGGGCAAGTGGCAGCATGTCACGTTCGACCTGTCCATGGTCGATGAGGACTTCCTGGAGAACGGCACCATGTTCGACGGTTCGTCGATCGCCGGCTGGAAGGCCATCAACGAGTCCGACATGCTGTTGAAGCCGGACCTGGAGACCGCGGTCATCGACCCCTTCTTCGCCCAGACCACCCTGATCCTGATCTGCGACGTGCACGAACCGCTGACCGGCCAGACCTATCCCCGCTGCCCGCGCTCCATCGCCAAGGCGGCCGAGGCGTATCTGGCCTCCTCGGGCATCGGCGATACCACCTATTTCGGTCCGGAAGCCGAATTCTTCATTTTCGATGACGTGCGCTTTGACGTTCAGATGAACAAGGGCTTCTACTATCTGGACTCCAAGGAAGGCGCCTACAACACCGGCACCGAGTATGAAGGCGGCAACCTGGGCCACCGTCCCCGCGTCAAGGGCGGCTATTTCCCGGTGCCCCCCGTCGACAGCGAGCAGGACATGCGCGGCGAAATGCTGTCGATCATGGGCGACATGGGCATCCAGCCGGAAAAGCACCACCACGAAGTCGCCACCGCGCAGCACGAGCTGGGCTTCAAGTTCAACACCCTGACCAAGTGCGGCGATTACATGCAGATCTACAAGTATGTGATCCACCAGGTCGCCCAGGCCTATGGCAAGACCGCGACCTTCATGCCCAAGCCGATCTATGGCGACAATGGCTCGGGCATGCATGTGCACCAGTCGATCTGGAAGGGCGGCAAGCCGCTGTTCGCCGGTTCCGGCTATGCCGACCTGTCGGACACCTGCCTGTACTATATCGGCGGCATCATCAAGCATGCCAAGGCGCTGAACGCCTTCACCAACCCGTCGACCAACAGCTACAAGCGTCTGATCCCCGGCTTCGAGGCCCCGGTGCTTCTGGCCTACTCGGCCCGCAACCGTTCGGCATCCTGCCGCATCCCGTTCTCGCCCTCGCCCAAGGGCAAGCGCGTCGAAGTCCGCTTCCCGGACCCCGCCGCCAACCCCTACCTGGCCTATGCCGCGCTGCTGATGGCGGGCCTGGACGGCATCGAGAACAAGATTCATCCGGGCGGCCCGATGGACAAGGACCTTTATGCCCTGCCGCCGGAAGAGCTGGCCAAGGTGCCGCAGGTCTGCGGTTCGTTGCGCGAAGCGGTCGACAGCCTGAGGGCGGACCAGGACTTCCTGACAAAGGGCGGCGTCTTCTCGAAAGACTTCATCGAGAGCTACATCGACCTGAAGATGGAAGAGGTCTATGCCTTCGAGCACACGCCGCATCCGGTCGAGTTCAAGATGTACTATTCGGTCTGACCGAAGTTTGCCGAAACAAGAAAAGGCGCGGGTCATCCCCGCGCCTTTTTTGTTTCTGTCCCGGCCTCGCGGCTTGCGCCGCGCGCAAGCTCGCTGCGGCGTTCGCCGGGGCCGAAGGTCCACCGGACCTTCGGCTGTTCCCGGCTCACCCGGTCGAGTTCAAGATGTACTATTCGGTCTGACCATATCGGACGCGAAAAAGGAAAGGCCGGGCATCGCGCCCGGCCTTTCTGCTTTTGGCGTTGCATCACGCGGCGGCGACAGCGCCTGCCAGTTCCGGCATTCTCACCGGCAACACGACGAATACACTGCAGCCCTTGCCGTATTCGCTTTCCAGCCACGCCCTGCCGCCATGCAGCTCGGCCAGGCCCCGAACCAGCGCCAGGCCGAGGCCCGTGCCGCCGGCCTGGCGGTCGAAGCGATTGTCCACCTGGTTGAAGGGGGTGAAAATCCTGTCCATCTTGTCGCGCGGCACGCCGGGGCCATTGTCGCGCACCGTGATCTGAAAGCCGCCGTCGCGGGCCATGCTGCCAATGACCTCGATGCGTCCGCCGGCGGGCGTGAACTTTACCGCGTTGCTGACCAGGTTGAGCAACATCTGCTTGAGTGCGCGCTCGTCGGCGTAAAGCGGCGGCGCGCCGGGCTCCACCGCGATCATCAGCGTCTGGTCCTTCTCGCGCGCCTTGGTGCCGATCAGCTTCAGCGCGATGTCGAAGACGCGCGCCGCGTCAAGCGGATGGGGGGCAATATCCATGCGGCCGGCCTCGATCTTGGCCACGTCCAGAAGGTCGTTGATAAGCGACAGCAGGTGGGCGCCTGATGAATGGATGTCGCCGGCATAGTCGCGGTAACGGTCCGAACCGACCGGGCCGAAACTTTCCTGGGCGATGATCTCGGAGAAACCCAGTATGGCATTCAGGGGCGTACGCAGTTCGTGGCTCATGTTTGCCAGGAACGCGGTCTTGGATGCGTTGGCGGTCTCTGCCTCGAAGCGTTTCTTCAGGGCCTCGTCGCGGGCCTCCTCCAGTTCGCGCGCCAGGTCCTCGACCTTGAAGCGCAGGCGCGAATCCTCGTCCATGCAAAGCACCAGCGGCCGGCCCGTGTGCCACAGCTGCAACGCGATGAAGGGCATCACCACACCTACCATCACCTCCACCAGCGAGGGCGACGCGAGAAACCGCGCCGCCGTCATGATCGTGATCGGGGCAAGGCTGGCGACATACATCGCCATGTTGCTGCCGCGGCTGACCACCAGCGCGGCGATGACCGCCATGACCGCGCAGGCCAGGAACATGTGGTTCACCGGATCATACGCATCCCAGCACAGCCAGGGCATCAGGCCCCAGGCGGCGCTGGCCACAAGCTGGGTCGCCACGAAGCGGCGGTACCAGGGCGTGGAGTCCTCGTCGCTGCTGCTGATGCGCTCATAGGCGGTGCCGACCATCGAGATAACGGTGACAACCACCGTCATCGCCACCGGCAGCAGCATGGCGCGCAGGACCGGCACCGAGCCCAGGGCGCCGGTAAGCTGCGAACATAGTATCGCCACCACGAGAGCCCAGAGCGGCAAGGAATAGCGGGTGGCGCGCATGGAACGGGCCGCCAGCGCCAGCTGGGCCCGAAGCACCCGCGGGTCGGTTTGATGCCGGTCGCTCTGAAAGAAAGACAGCGCCTTATCCCACATTGCCCAATCCCACATTGTCCGTAATTTTACGGTGGGGCTGTTAATTTTTGCTGATCCCGGCCCTTATGTGGGCGCCAGCCTTTTGGCTCGCTTTTCATGCTTAAGGGAAAGTAAAAAGGACCGAGCCGGCGGCGAGTCGCCGGCGCCATCCAACATCACCAGCTGTGCCATGGCCCGATCCCGTACCGACAAGACCAGTTCCGACCTGTTTGATTCCGCCTCTCCCGCGTCACGCGCCTACACCGCCAAGGATATCGAGGTGCTGGAGGGCCTGGAGCCGGTGCGCCGACGGCCGGGCATGTACATTGGCGGCACCGACGCCAACGCCTATCACCACCTGGCTGCCGAAATCCTGGACAACGCCATGGATGAAGCGGTGGCGGGCCATGCCAGCCACATCGAACTGGAACTGAAGCCCGGCAACGTGCTGGTGGTGCGCGACAATGGCCGCGGCATCCCTGTCGATCCCCATCCCAAGTTCAAGAACAAGTCGGCGCTGGAAGTCATCATGACGACGCTGCACGCCGGCGGAAAATTCGACGGCAAGGCTTATGAGACATCGGGCGGCCTGCACGGCGTGGGCGCGTCGGTTGTCAACGCCCTGTCGGAATGGATGGAAGTGGAAGTGGCGCGCGACAGGCACGCCTGGAAGATGCGTTTCGAGCGCGGCCTCGCCGCGGGCAAGCTGAAGGACCTGGGAAACGTCAACCGCCGCGGAACGATCGTCACCTTCAAGCCGGACGCCAAGATATTCGGCGACACGGGGTTTTCCCCCGCCCGCCTGCACCGCATGGCCAAGTCCAAGGCCTATCTGTTCCGCGGCGTCGAGATTCGATGGGCCTGCGATCCCTCGCTGATCAGGGATGAAACCCCGGCCGAAGACACGCTGCATTTTCCCGGCGGATTGCTGGACTTCCTGCAAAGTGAAATCGGCAAGGAGCGGACCGTCACCCCGCGCGACTTTTCCGGCCGGACGGAAAACAAGGACGGGCGCGGCGCGGTGGAATGGGCGGTCACCTGGGCGCCCGGTCGCGATGCCTTCACCCGCTCCTATTGCAACACCATCCCCACACCACAGGGCGGAACCCATGAGCAGGGCCTGAGGAATGCGCTGACCCGTGCGCTGCGAAGCCACGGCGAGCGCACGAGCAACCGCAAGACTTCACTGATTACGGCGGACGATGTGATGGACAGCGCCTGTGCGGTTCTGTCGGTGTTCATCCGCGAGCCGGAATTCCAGGGCCAGACCAAGGATAAGCTCTCCAGCCCCGATGCGCAGCGCCTGGTGGAGACGGTGGTGCGCGACCATTTCGATCACTGGCTGGCGGAAAGCCCGGCCGATGCCGACAAGCTGCTGACTTTCGTGATCGATTGCGCCGAGGACCGCCTCAGGAAGAGGCAGGAGAAGGAAGTCAGCCGCAAGGCCGCCACGCGCAAATTGCGCCTGCCCGGCAAACTGGCCGACTGCACCCGCGACGCGGCCGAGGGAACCGAGATTTTCCTGGTGGAAGGCGACAGCGCGGGCGGCAGCGCCAAGCAGGCGCGCGACCGCACCACACAGGCGATCCTGCCCCTGCGCGGCAAGATCCTGAACGTGGCCAGCGCCGCGGCGGGCAAGCTGCAACAGAACCAGGAGCTGTCGGACCTGGTCCAGGCATTGGGCTGCGGCACCGGCAGCAGATACCGCGAGGAGGAATTGCGCTATGAGCGCATCATCATCATGACGGACGCCGACGTGGACGGTGCCCATATCGCCTCGCTGCTGCTGACATTCTTTTATCGCGAGATGCCCGATCTGATCGGCGGCGGCCATCTGTACCTGGCCATGCCGCCTCTCTACCGGCTCAGCCACGGCGGAAAGACCGTCTATGCCAGGGACGATGCCGACCGGGAGCGCTTGCTGAAGAGTGAATTCCGCTCCGGATCGAAGGTCGAAGTCTCGCGCTTCAAGGGGCTGGGCGAAATGATGCCCGCCCAGCTCAAGGAAACCACCATGCGGCCCGGCCATCGCACCCTGGTGCAGGTCCAGGTGCCCGGCGACGACAGCGAGAACACCGAAGGCCTGGTCGAACGCCTGATGGGAAAGAAGCCGGAATTGCGCTTCCAGTTCATCCAGCAGAACGCGGAATTCGCGGCGGGCGATATCGATATCTGAATCGCGCTAGCGCGGCGCGGCGCCGCCGGCGGCAATCGGGCCGATGGCGCCGCCCAGCATGGTCGTATCACCGCCCCCCGACGATACCGCCTCGGGCGGCCTGGCATTTCGCAGGAGCGTGCCCTTGGGCGGCAGGCCGTGGCGGATTTCCGCGAAGCGCAGCGCCACGCCCCGAAAGTCGCCGTCCAGTGTGATCCGGGCGCGCGCGCAATCCGGAGTGTGGCACACCAGCCGCATCGCGCCGGAAGCCGGCACGCGCACACCATCCACCGACAGCGAGGAAAGGCCCGCTTTTGCCGGCACGTCCAGGATCATGCCGTCCGCCTGGCTGGAGCCCGCCATCGCCAGCGTCACGCCATCGGCGTTCTGCAACTCCAGCCGCGCGCCGGGCACAGGAAGTTCGGACAGCCCCGCCGGCGCCACAAAGCCGGACAGCCCAAAGCCGGGAATGCGAACCGGCGCGGCGCTGAACCCGCCGGCGACGGCGGCGCGCATCGCACTGCCGGGCGGCGCTTCGGCGCTCACCAGCCATGCGGCTTTGCCGCGATTTTCCGCATATGTGATGTTCATCCGCCGCGGCGCCGCGGCGTCGTGGGAGGGCGCCAGTCCCGCCACACCTGCCAGGCACAGCGCCAGCACCAGAGAGATCGCAAAGGATGCCGTCCAGGCCGGGCCGCGCGCGGTTGCGAGCAACGGCAGAACCGGCACCAGAGCGAAGGCGGCGGTGACGGTGAAGATTGGGTGGACCTTCAGGCCCATCAGGGGTTCGGTACCGGCATTGAGCTGGAGCCAGATCGCCAGCGCCGCGATGGCCGCGATGACCAGCGCGGGGCCGCGGCCACCGCGCGCCGAAATCAGCAGAAGCGGCGCGCCCACCAGGACCGGAAACAGGAAATAGGGCGACAGGCCGGGCGCGAACAGCGCGCAAGCGACGGCGATCGCGCTCATCCAGCCCCAGGCGGCAATCGCCCCCGCTCCGCGCGCCGTCAACAGGGCCACCGCCCAGACACCGAAGGCAAGTGAAAGGCGCAGCCAGACAGGATGGGCAAAGGACGGATCGCCGTTGCCCGATATCCAGGCGGCAAGTCCGTGCAGGACAAATCCCATCGCCACCGCCCCGGCCACCAGCAGGGGCGGCATGGCAAATGCCGGCAGCGACAGTTCCATGCCGCGGACATCGCGCCGCTGCACGATTGCGGCCAGCGCGATGACGAGAATGCTCAGGATCGCCAGCGGCAGCGACCAGCCCGCAGGCAGGCGCGGCAACCAGCGTCCCAGCACGTCCAGATAGATCGCCCTGCCGCCGCGCAGCGACGCCGCGTCACTGTCCGCCAGGACCCTGGACAGGTTAAGCGCTGCCTCGCCATGTTGCTGCAGCCCCGACAGGTCGATCGCGGCGCGCGTGTCGAGTGGCGTGTGATAGGCGGCGATATTGCCGATCAGGGCAAAGTTGTAGCCGGTGATGCCAGCCTTCAGGAATGGCGTGAGGTCGGTATCATTGGGCAGGTATTTATAGATCTCGCCATAAAGCGAAGAGGTGGCGTAGTGCCTGACGTGGCGGGCATAGAGTTCGATCAGCGGCGCATCGCCAGGGCCGGTCTGGAACAGGTAGCTGGGCCCCTGATTGCCCCGTGCCTCGACATTGATGACCGCCAGCGGATGGACCGTGCCGCCCCGCAGGAATGCGGCGGCGCCCAGAAGCCCATCCTCCTCGCCATCAGTGAACAGCGCATCGATGGGATGGCGCCCGGCAAAATGCGATGCCTTGAGCGCGCGGATGGTCTCCAGCAGCGTGGCAACGCCGCACCCGTCATCGCAGGCGCCGGGGCCGGCGGCCACTGAATCCAGATGCGCCATCAGCAACACCGGATCGCCGGTACCGGATGTCACCTTGACCAGCACATTGCCGACGGTACCGCAGCTGACGAAGTTCCAGCGCGCCTCGCCAAAGCAGCTCATGCCCGTCTGTGTCTGGGCGCTGACGCCCATCGCCGCCAGTACGTCCAGCAGGCGCGTGCGCACGGCATTGTTCTCGGCCGAACCGGCGGGGTGCGGCTTCTGGGCCCCCAATACCTTGGCCAGCGCGGCGCCGGCGCGCACCGCCGAAAATGTTCCTGCGGGCGCATCAGCCGGGGCAGGCTGGGGCCGGTATTGGCCATAGGCCGCCAGCAGCCACAGGGCCAGGCAAAGCGCCGCCAGTGTCCAGATCCGCAAGAATGTCATGCCTGAAGTTCCCCCCGGGAACGGCAGTCTAGCCGCACGGCCTTGCTTTTTCAGCGAATATCCCTATCTATCGGTCTGGTAAGAGTCGCTTCGCCAATCCGGGCGCCAGCGGCCAGGGCGCCACACCGAGCGCCCCTTTTCAGGAGCGTGCTACGAACAGTGTGACGACCTCCGGCGCGAAAGCCGGAACGGACGAAGTTATTGAAACTTCCGAGACTTCTTCCCCAGGCGAAAGCATGACCGGCAATGGCTTCAACGGCCTGGGCCTGTCTGACGATATCCTCAGGGCGGTGGCCGACAGCGGCTATACCAGCCCCACGCCGATCCAGGCGCAGGGCATTCCCGTGGCGCTTCGGCACCGCGACCTGATCGGCATCGCCCAGACCGGCACCGGAAAGACCGCCAGCTTCACCCTGCCGATGATCGAGATGCTGAGCCGCGGCCGCGCCAAGGCGCGCATGCCGCGCGCCCTGGTGCTGGAGCCGACGCGCGAGCTGGCCGACCAGGTGGCGGAAAGCTTCGACAAGTACAGCAAATATTCCAAGCTCACCCAGGCGCTGCTGATCGGCGGCACCGCGATGGACGAGCAGATCAGGAAACTGGATCGCGGCGTCGATGTGCTGATCGCCACGCCCGGCCGGCTGATGGACCATTTCAACCGCGGCCGCCTGCTGCTGTCCCAGGTCAACATCCTGGTGATCGACGAAGCCGACCGCATGCTGGACATGGGCTTCATCCCCGACGTGGAGGAAATCTGCAAGAAGCTGCCCTTCACCCGCCAGACCCTGTTCTTTTCGGCGACGATGCCGCCGGAGATCCAGCGCCTGACCGATCAGTTCCTGCATAATCCGGTGCGCATCGAAGTGGCGCGCCCGGCCACCACCGCCACCAACATCACCCAGGAACTGGTGGAGATTCCCGCCAATGACTGGGCCAAGCGCGAGGCATTGCGCCGCCTGATCCGTGAGGCCGAGCCGACGCTGCAGAACGCCATCGTGTTCTGCAACCGCAAGCGCGACGTCGATGTCGTGGCCAAGTCGCTGGCCAAGCACGGCTTCGACGCCGCCCCCATCCATGGCGACCTGGACCAGAGCCTGCGTACCAGAACGCTGGATCGTTTCCGCGCCAACGAGTTGAAGATCCTGGTCGCCAGCGATGTCGCCGCGCGCGGCCTGGACGTGCCGTCGGTCAGCCATGTCTTCAACTTCGACGTGCCGATCCATGCCGACGACTATGTCCACCGCATCGGCCGCACGGGCCGCGCCGGGCGCAGCGGCCAGGCCTACATGCTGGGCACTTCCAGGGACGGCAAATATATCGACGCGATCGAGAAGATCACCGGCCAGAAACTGGCCCGCCGCGAGATGCTGGATATCGAAGTGCGCGAAGACGCCCGTCCCCGCCGCGACGGCGAGCGCAAGGGCGGACGCGGCCGGGACCGCGGCCGCGGGCGCGACGGCAGGCACCGCGACC
The DNA here is from genome assembly GCA_035761325.1 of Rhizomicrobium sp. Taxonomy (GTDB): domain Bacteria; phylum Pseudomonadota; class Alphaproteobacteria; order Micropepsales; family Micropepsaceae; genus Rhizomicrobium. The sequence continues at coordinate 18,514 of DASTRG010000058.1, forward strand.
GCCGTCCGCCGGATGGCAAGTATCATGATCAGGTCGCGCCGATGGAACCGGCCGTCGTCCAGCCCGACGCGCCGGTGCCGCCCGCCGAAGTTGCGGCCGGGAAGCCGCGCGAAAAGGCGGCGCGCAACACCGACCAACGCGGCGGCCGCAAACCGCGGCAGGAAAACCGCCAGGAGCCGCATGTCGAGCAACGCGCCGGCGAGCGCCCGGAACGGCGTGAACGCGGCAGCCAGCGGGAGCACAACGCCCGCGCGGCCCGGCCCGAGGCAGTGGACCACAGCCAGCTGCCCGCCTTCCTGTTCCGGCCTGTTTCCCTGAAGAAGCCGGAACCGCAGCCGGAATAACCGGCTGTCCCCGGCGGCGCACGAAACCAGGCCTTAGGCAGCAAATTGCCTGCCCGGCCGCGCCTGCCCCCGCCTGTTTAATGGTTTTTTACGATGCCGCAGGCAGGATTGGCGGCAAAGGGGTCCGGGCTCATCTCCCGCGAACCACACGGGGACAGTTGTGTACAAGCCGGAACGCGAACAGGCGCTTGCCAAGACTGCACTGGCCCTGATGGCCGAATGCAGCGTCATCGCCACGCCCGACAATTTCGAATTGTTTTATGCCTATGCCTCGGGTGAGAACCCGGCGATCACCCAGGCGATGGGGGCCCTGATCTCGGCCAGAAGGCCGTTTACGCCGGACATCCTGATGGACCTGCGCCTGCGCTGCCTGTCGGGGGCGCGCGCGGCCCGCGCGATGGAAGACCTGGGCAGCAACATGCGCGGCGTGATCGACGATGTGCTGGGCAAGCTGGAAGCCTCGGCGCGCGATACCAGCAACTACAAGAACACGCTTTCGGCGGCGACAGGCGAGCTTGGCGCCGGTTTCGGCGAAGGCAACAGGACGCCCGCCGACCTGCGCGCACTGGTGGACGGACTGATCGCCGCCACCCGCGCCATGGAAGTGCGGACCCGAAGCCTGGAAGGCGAGCTTCGGGTGTCGTCGCAGCAAGTCAACGAACTGCGCTCCAAGCTGGACAATGTTCGCAAGGAAAGCCTGACCGATCCCCTTACGGGCATCGCGAACCGCAAGGCATTCGATGACGCGGTGCACCAGGTGCTCGAGCAGATGGCCATGGGCAACGGCGAAGACGTTTCGCTGCTGCTCTGCGATATCGATCATTTCAAGATGTTCAACGACACCTGGGGACACCAGACCGGCGACCAGGTGCTGCGGCTTGTAGCCAGTTGCCTGGCCGACAACGTCAAGGGCCGCGACACCGCCGCCCGCTATGGCGGCGAGGAATTCGCCGTGCTGCTGCGCGGCACCGGGCTGATGGCCGCTACCCGGGTGGCCAACCAGATCCGCGAGTCGGTCCGGACCAAGAAGCTGGTCAAGAAGTCCACCGGCGAGATACTCGGCACCATCACCATCTCCGTCGGCGTTGCCCAGTTCATGCCGGGCGAAAGCGCCGACAGCGCCATCCGCCGCGCCGATGCCTGCCTCTATGGCGCCAAGCATCATGGGCGCAATCTGGTCATCAACCAGAACGATCCGCGGATGGCGGCGCTGGAACCCAGCGCGGCTTGATCGTAACCCCCATCCGTCACAGCTCAGGTCGGCTTCGCGTTCGTGCGCTGCCGCCTATGCTGCGACACCTTCCCCCGCTCGCGGGGGAAGAAATCTGTCGGACGTGTAAAGCCGCGCCGCGAAATGCGGCGCGCGAGCCCGTCAGGATTGTGCCGGCGTGATCTGCACGCTCTCGCCGCAACCGCAGGCGCTGGTCTGGTTCGGATTGTTGAAGACGAAGCGGGCGCCCAGCTTTTCCTGCACGAAATCCAGTTCGGTGCCGATCAGGAACAGGATGGCCTTTGGATCGATGAAGATCCTCACACCCTTGTCCTCCACCACTTCCTCGAACGGCTTTGCGTCCTCGGCATAGTCCATCGTGTAGCTCATGCCGGCGCAGCCGCCATTCTTCACGCCCACGCGCACGCCCTTGTAGCGGCCATCGGCGCCGGCCATGATTTCGCCCACCCGCCGGGCGGCGGCGTCGGTCAGGCGCACCGGCTTGGGGCGTTCACGGCGCGGACGGGAAGGCGCTTGCGTTTCCATCAGAACATGTTCAGTTCGAGTTTGGCCTCTTCGCTCATCCGGTCGGGCGTCCAGGGCGGATCGAAGGTCATGTTGACCGTCACTTCGCCGATGCCGTCGACGGTCTCAAGCGCCGCCTTGACGTTGCCGGGCATCTCGCCCGCCACGGGACAATTGGGGGCGGTCAGCGTCATATCCACGGTGACGTCCTTGTTGTCGGAGACATCAACCTTGTAGATAAGCCCCAGTTCGTAGATATCAACCGGGATTTCGGGGTCGTATACGGTCTTGAGCGCACTCACCAGCTTGCCGGTGAACGCATCCAGGTCCTGGGGGCTGAGGCCGGTTTCAGCCTTGTGGGCGGCATCGCTCATGTCGCGCCCTCCTCCACCGCGCTCTTGCCCTCTTCAACGGCATTCCTGAACGTATGCCAGGCCAAGGTCGCGCACTTCACCCGCATGGGAAATTCGCTGATACCACCCATCACTTCCAGTGTTTCGCGGTCGTCATCGGTCAGGCCCGGCGCATCTTCCCCCTTAACCAGGTGCAAAAAGCCTTCCATCAGCTTTTCGGCATCGGCCCGGGTACGGCCCTTGAGCAGGCTGGCCATCATCGAGGCGCTGGCCTGGCTGATCGCGCAGCCCTTGCCTTCGAAGGCGATATCGACAACACGGCCGTCCGCATCCAGCTTCAGGTACACCGACACCCGGTCGCCGCAGAGCGGGTTGTAGCCTTCCGCCTTGTGGCTTGGCGCCGGCATCGCGCCGTAATGGCGCGGATGGCGCGAGTGATCCAGGATCACCTCCTGATACAGTTCACGCAGCGCGTTATCCATGCAGCACCTCGCGTGCCTTGGCCAGGCCGGCGACCAGCGCATCGACCTCGGCGCGGGTGTTGTAGAGCGCGAAACTGGCGCGGGTGGTCGAAGCAACGCCGAACCGTTCCATCAACACCTGGGCACAGTGATGGCCCGCGCGCACCGCCACGCCTTCACGGTCCAGGATAGTGGCCAGGTCATGGGCATGCATGCCGTCGGCCTCGAAGGACAGGATCGCGCCCTTGCCCGGCGCA